>JBMNQZ010000003.1:0-90308 GCA_050944395.1 Lachnospiraceae bacterium | reverse complement strand
GTATTAAAGAGAAACTTGGTTGGATGAGTCCGGTTGAATACAGGCTCTCTGCCTTGGCTGCATAAAATAGGCGTAGCAGCCAATAAAACTGCTACGCTTAAAAGTCTAACTTTTAGGGGTCACCTCATACTGTGCCTGACACCTTTTTTACATTACTCTGTCCCAAAATTACATTTCAGTATGACTCATACCACTTCTTCACCTTGTCAGATGCCTCAACGACATGTTTATCATTGACAGAAGGCACTTTAATAAACAAAATCCTCGTTCCCCCTTCAGACTTCTGAGCATATACGGTATTCTTTTTAAAACAATAAAAATCACCCTTGCGGAACTCAAATTCCTCACCGGTCTCAACATCCATAAACTTGGTCCTTCCGGAAATCATATACTGATATTCAGTTGCTTCTGTATGATAATGGACCGGCTCCGTCGTGTATGAGTCGTAATCCGTGATCCCGATCTCCAGTCGATCGTCCCCGATAAATTCCAGATCCTGGGGACGCTTCAGATTTCCGACAAGATATTGCCTCGATACTCTGCTTAAAACATCCTCTATTTTTTCACATTCAATTTTTGTAAAATAGGGGACAGGTGTCTGCACACTTTGTGCCTGGCACCTTTTTTTCACTTTTTCGACCATACTCTCGGGAGCAATGATCTCCACCTCTCCCAAACCGATCACCCAGCCTATAAACTGGTCGCTGGCCGCCACAGTTACTCTGGTGTGAAAATGCTCTGCTTCTTCCCGCACCAGCATGATATCTTTTCCGAACCTGTCGATTATGGGGCCCGCCATTGCATTGGTCCCCCGAAGCGTCACGACCGTTTCCTCCCCCGCAAACATTCCGAAAAGACTCTGGGAATATTTCAAAAGATCCAGTTGTTTATACAACCCGGCTCCCTGCCTCGGTTTATTTTCTATCGCCATCTGAGTCATCTTATCCACGCGAAAATGCTTGATAATCTCCGCATCCCCGTCATAACCGATCAGATAATAATTTTCACTTTCGTTCACAAGCGCCCAAGGACTCACATGGTATGCCGCCCCGCCGTGCTTAAGAACCATTTTTTTGTCAACATCCCACCGGAAATATTTAAAGGATATCTGTTTATTCTCGCCTATGGCGTTGTGAATTTTGTCGATATTGTAATAAATACTCTCCGTCATGGCCTTTACCCTTCCGGATATTATCACCTGACGGTGAAGCTTTTTTGCATCGTGCACACTCGCAAGAGACTCAAGCTTCTTGATAAGCGACCGGGATTTGCTTTCGGACAGAAATTTTGCCGACTGAACCGAATCCACCAGAAGCTTCAGCTCGGGCAGCTCAAATTCACGGCTTGCCAAACTGTATTTTACGCTCCTTCCCTCACGATTCTGAATGATATCCATTCCGAATCTTCTCAGCTCCTCAAAATCCTGATAGAGAACCTTTCTGTCCGCACTGATTCCGAAATCCTCAAGATATGAAGCAATCTCTTTCAGGCTCAGCCCGTGCTCCTCATCTGTATACTCATAAAAAATTTTTGCAAGGTAAAGCATTTTCAGCTTCTGATTATCCTTCTTTGCCATAAATGTACCCCAAAGATCACAAAAATTTCCGTGCCGCCACTGTAATTATTCTTTGTTTGTCACTCAGACCTTGTCAGAATTTTTCTGTTAAGCATTCCGACCCTGGATGAAATATGTACGATCATAAGCTGTTTCAGCAATGTATCTCCGGCAGTAAGCATGAAATCCATGATAATATCGATTGCAAGAGCCACAGCCACAGCCGAGCTGGGAAGTCCCAGCTGCGTGAAAAGTATCGTATATGCAGCTGCCGCTCCTCCGGGAATCGGAGGCGTTGCAACGGCGATCACCGCCGAAACAATCACGGCAATAAGCACCCATCCAACAGAACACTCCACCCCATATTCCGACGCAAAAAAGAAGCTTACCAAAAGGAAATAAAGCGCCGTAAAGGGTTTGAACATTATCATTCCCAGCGGCAGTCCAAAGCTTGACATCGAATCATCGACTCCCAGCTTCCTGTCACAGATATCCTTGCAGATTCCGAATGACGCCGCCGAAGAGGCCGTAGTAAGTGCAACCAGAAAAGCCGGAATATTTTTCTTCACAAGAAGTGCAGGCGAAACCTTGAATCTTACTCCGGTAAAAATAATTGCCGCCAAAGCTATCACAAGAAATGCGCACAAGGCTACCAATATCGGCTTCCAGACCGTTGCGATGATTCCGAAAGTATCTTTCCAGATCATATCCACCAAAACTATAAAGATAAAATAAGGAACCAGGCGGCTGATGATCTCCATCAGAAACTGTACCAGACAATTTATCTGCTCAACCGCTCTTGCAACCAATGATGTTCTTTTTCCCAGATAAAGCAGCGCTATGCCTATGATCATTGCGATAAAAATGATCTGAAGGGAATTTCCCTCATAGAAAGGCTCGATAATATTACTCGGGAAAATTCCGAGAAGAAGCTCTACCACCCCGCCGAATCCGGAAATGTTTCCCGCACTTCCGGAAAAATTGCCGATGAACACCAGTACAAGAGGCGCTCCTAAAACAGCCGCGGCAAAAGTCGCGCCCAGATAGCTCAGCATCATTCTCTTACCTATACGCCCCAGAGTCACCGTATCTCCGATACCGTAAACTCCCCAGGCAACAGATAAAAATATCATAGGCCCGGCAACACATCCAAGTATCTTCAGGAAAGTATCGTATAATGTATTTATTACGTTCTCGGTTACGACCTCAATAACATGCGCCGGCAAAAGAAGTTTTCCCGCAAAACCCGTCACAACAGAAGCCAGCATGACCATGAGCAGGGTCTTCATCATTCCTCCGGGCTTTTTCTTCAGCCTGAATGTAAGGACATTTTTATCCTTATTGTAGGAATAATCAGGCGCCAGTCCCATCTCCACAAGAAGATGATTGCCGTAGCTTCCGTAATTTTCTCTCGCTTCTCTGCTGTAAGGATCAAAGGCGCTTCCGGACACTTCAATAACCAGTTCCTTTTTATTAAGGCGTTTATTGTAGGACGCTCTCACAGTGTGATCCGGACCTTCCCCTGTCTCCCGGTCACTCTCCTCAAAATATTCCAGCCATCTGAGCATGGATTCCTCGGCTGACAGGCGGTATTTTATCGCCTGCCTGCGCTCAACGCCCGCATCTTCACAGCATTTTGCAACATATTCCGAAATAATATCTATACTCTCGCGATTTAACTTATACGATTGTGGACCTATATCCATTTAAATTACTCCTGTACTACAGTAAATTTCTTCCAGGGAATATCAACCTCAGCCCCATTGTTGATTATTTCATCAACATGCATCATAAGCGGAAAATCATCCAGACTCACAATACCTCTTTCGGCAAGCCTTCTAACCGCCCTGGCAGTTCTGGTAGCGATTACTATCGACTCCAGCGTTACTCCGGAAAGCTCTTCCATCGCTTTCTCAAACGAATATCCCCGTCCAAGCAATGTACCGATCTTTCTCGTTCTTCCGCCGTATATTGTAACATATAAATCGCCTATTCCCACAAGATTATTCTCTCTTCGGCCTCCGACAATATCCATAAGCAGCATCATTTCCCGCACGCCCTGCTCAAAAAGAGCCGCCTGGGAATTAAAATGAAGCGCACCGATTCTTCCGTCGCGTTTCTCGGCAAGTCCGACAGCCAGCGATACCCCCAGGGCATACGCATTTTTCATGGCAACACTGCACTCCACTCCCACAACATCGGTGGAAAGACTGATAAGATAATAATCCGTCTGAAGAAGCGAACGGATATACTCCAGGGTTTTCATATCCTTTCCGCAAAACGACACATGGCTGGGGTCGTGGTCCGCCAGCTCATAGCTTGTGCACGGGCCTCCGATGGCATTGAAATTAATATGCTTTCCCTTCGGCTGTCTCTCCTCGAAGATCATAGGATAGGGAACGAGCGTTCCGTCCTCCCTGTCCACCATCCCCTTCGTCACGGTAATGAGCGGAATCTCCTCGGGAATTACCGGAAGTATCTCATCGCAGAACCAGTCAAGTCCGAAGCTGCTCACTCCTCCAACCAGAAGATCCGCTCCCTCAAGAGCCTCCGGAAGTTCCTCATACTTGTAATACTTAATACCGTCGTGAAGAGTCCTCTTCAAAGTAATATGGTAATTATCCTTCCTGAGACCGTCTATGATCTCACCGTCAAGCGGCGAACCCACCAGTCTGACCTCGTGTCCGTTTTCAAACGCCGGAAATGTTATTGCGGAATTCATCTGACCCGCACAAATAAATGTTATAACGCTCATTTTTCTTCTCCCGAATCCAATTCTTTCTATTTTATTTTCTCTTTTGTCCTGCAGTTTTCTGTATATTCTATAATCCTGCACTTTTCTGTTTTATCTTTCTATTGTCCTGCACGCAACAATATCCGTTCCCAGCCCAAGAATATCGGTCACAATACTGTCACCGCATTTAACCGGTGCCTTAATTTTTAAATGCCGGATCACATCCATTATATCCATAATGCGGCCTTTTGGTACACTACTTTTGGTCTTTACCGGAAGTCTTTTTGCACTTTCCGACTCAATTTCTATTGTCGATGTCACCATTCTGTGAGGATCTGTCAGTTCTTTCCTTCCGTAATCGGCTCCCCTGGGGCATGAATTGCCGCTGACCTCAAATCCGTTTGCCTCGTCAATCTTCATTCTGCATCCCCTCGGACACACAATACATACCAGTTCCGTCATACAGCCTCTCCTTCCCCGGATCCCGAGACGATATCTATCACAATCTCTCCTTCGGAATCCTGCGCTCTTGTAAGCATTTCCTTTGTAATAACTATCTTTTCCATCTCACCGGGCGCCATGTGAATACGCCTGAATCTCGCCAGTTCCTCTCCCCCTGCGGTAACCCGGATAGCGGCGTTTTTGAATACATTTCTTACCCTGAACATCAGACAGACCTTATCACTGATATTTTCCGGCCTTATCCTTTGGGGAACGGCCGCATTTACTCCGTTTCCGTTAGTTATTTTCACATAAGGAAGCTTTTCATTTCCGCCATTTAAGGAATAGATCGCCGCCGACCTTCCCGCCAGAGCACTTTCTTCGGTGACAAAATCAACCAGATCGTGGACATGCACAACATTTCCGCAGGCAAATATTCCCGGGGCGCTTGTCTCCATATTTTCATAAACGACCGGACCCGATGAAGCCGGATCGATAGCGATTCCCGCCGCCCTGGTAAGTTCATTTTCAGGAATAAGTCCCACCGAGAGAAGGACCGTATCCACGTCAAATTCAATCTCGGTTCCGGGAATGGGTCTGTTGCCGGAATCCACCTTCTGAACCGTCACCTTTTCAACTCTTTTGTCCCCCTTGATATTCGTGATAGTGTGGGACAGGTATAAAGGAATGTCGAAATCCTCGAGGCATTGAACGATATTTCTCTGAAGACCGTTGGAGTAAGGGCACAGCTCCACGCATCCGAGAACTTTCGCCCCCTCAAGGCTCATTCGCCTGGCCATTATGAGTCCGATATCTCCCGAACCCAGGATCAACACACGCTTTCCGACGTTCCTTCCCTCTATATTGACATATCTCTGGGCAGCACCCGCGGTAAATACCCCGGCCGGACGATCTCCCGGAATCGATATCGCACCTCTCGTCCTTTCCCTGCAGCCCATCGCAAGGACTATCGCTTTTCCCTCGATCTTTTTGTATCCGTCAACCGTATTTACCACATGCACGCTTCTTTCCCGCTCGTCGATATCGAGGACCATAGTGTCTGTCATGACCTCGATACCCGTTCCCGAGAGCATGTCAATAAAGCGACCTGCGTACTCGGGTCCCGTCAGCTCCTCCTTGAAATAGTGGAGGCCGAACCCATTGTGAATACACTGGTTTAAAATTCCTCCCGGTTCAGAATCCCTCTCAATAATAAGAACATTTTCGGCACCGTTTCTGTAAGCCTCGACAGCTGATGCAAGTCCGGCAGGTCCTCCGCCGACGATGATCACATCATATTTCTTCATATTCCCTCCGCAGCAATTCAATATTACTCAAATGCATCTTCTTTTGCCAAATAAACCCTCAAATAAATTTCGCGAGCTCTCATAATTTCACCTGGAAAGTATATAGGAGCCCAGGCGGTCCTTTGGGATATCCTCCATTGGTATTCCGGTATGCTCCGCAATGATTTCCAGCACTTTCGGACCGCAGAATCCGCCCTGACACCTTCCCATTCCGGCGCCGCATCTGCGCTTCACTCCGTCAACGGACACCGCCGGGATCGGACGGTTGAGCGCGTCTATTATCTCCCCCTGGGTCACCGTCTCACACCTGCAGATCACCCGGCCGTAAAGCGGATTCTTTTTTACTGCCTCCGCCCTTTCCGCCTCATCGAGCTCTCTGAATCGTACAATCTTTCTGGTGTCTATGTAATTCTCCTTCTTTCTGAGTTCAAGTCCGCTCCGCTCAAAAAGACCCACCGCATCTCTGGCGATCGCAGCGGCGGATGTAAGTCCCGGGGAAGCCATTCCGGCAATATTTACAAAACCCTTGTTCTTTTCATCTTCATAAAAATAAAAATCATGTCTGTCGGTTCTGGCCCTTACCCCGGCAAAATTTCGGATATTTTCCCGGAAATTGATTCGGGGTACACTATTTCTCGCCTCAGACATTACCTCCGCAAGTCCGGTATAAGTCGTTGAAACATCCTCTGGGCCGCAATTTTCGGAGTTCGGCCCCGCGATCAGATTTCCGTGTACCGTAGGTGAAATGAGTACTCCTTTTCCGTTTTTGCCCGGACACCGGAAAATAACATGCTTCACCAGCCCGCCCTGGCTCTTATCCAGAAGATAGTATTCTCCCTTGTTCGGCTTAATAGTAAAATGCGCATCATTTACCATATCGTTTATGCTGTCGGCAAAGACTCCTGCGGCATTGCATATAAAGCCTGCATTTATACGCTCCGCCCTGCCGGTATCCTCCCTGACCGCGTCAATGATAAAACCGCCGTTTGAAATCTTGGAAATTGATGTAACCTTTGTATTCAGCTTTACGCATACTCCGTTTCTTACAGCAGTCTCTGCAAGGGCAATTGCGAGCTCCCAGGGACTAACTATCGCTGCACTCGGGGCAAACAGGGCGCATACCGCATTTTCGGAGATCTCCGGCTCCTCTTTCCTTAATCGGGCAGCTTCCCAGATTTCCAGTCCCGGAACACCGTTCTTTAAGCCTCTTTCGTATAATTCTTCTATCTGTGAACGTTCGGATTCATCAAAGGCAACTACCAGAGAGCCGATCTCTTTCATGGGAACATCCAGCTTGCGGCAAAGCTCCTTTGTGTAGGCGTTTCCCTCGACATTATACTTTGCCATAAGACTTCCCGGCTCCGGATCGAACCCCGCATGCAGAATTGCGCTGTTCGCCTTCGTGGTCCCGACAGATACATCATTCTCCTTTTCTATGAGCACAGTTTTTATATCATATTTTGACAATTCATACGCCATGGCGCACCCGGATATTCCGGCACCTATTATCGCAACATCACAATTCATTTTCGTCTCCCTTCTGATTGTATTCTCAGTAGAATATACCTCTCAAAAAACACATCAGTCAAATCTCAAAAGCACCATAAAATCGGCATTTCAGGATATTTTTTATTAATCATTGCGTTTGATTAGCTGCGGATTGCGTCCTCACTTTCTTTCAGCGTCTTGATTATCGTGAAAAAGTGTATTATATTGCTAATCAAATATGTTTTTGATTAGTAATCGTTTGTTAATCAAAATAAATATTTTCAACCTGACTCATCTGCCGAAAAATTTACTTCAAGGGGATAAAACGCTATGGGAAAACGAAATCGGGTAACAACAAGAGACATTGCCGCAAGGACAGGCTTTTCGCAATCCACAATTTCCATGATATTAAGCGACAGGAAAAACGTATCATTTTCAGAGGAGACTATTAATTCCGTAAAACAGACGGCAAAAGAAATGGGCTACAAAAAGCCGGCTAAAAAAACGCCTTCAAAAAACCAGGCATTTAAAAAATCGATAATCGTTTTATGCCCTCATTTTGCAAACAGCTACTATTCCACCGTGATTCATTCCATAACGGAAAAGGCCCGTGAGTACGGATACATGATCTTCTCATTGTCCACCGACCGGCACGCTTCCAACGAGGAGGAATATTTAAAATATCTTTCCGAATTTGAGGTGGCGGGGATAATTTCCCTGTATCCTCCCGCAAAGATCGAGCTTGCCAACAGGATTTCTAAACAGATACCAATAGTGTCGATCGGAGATAAGCCCGACACATGCAAGTTCGATGCCGTGGAGCTCGAGAGCACCCGTCCCGGAACGATGATCGGTGAGCATCTCCTATCGCTTGGACACAGGCACATCACTTATATTTCCACCCCGATAAACACAAGTGAGGTGGGACGAATCCACAGGCTTGACGGACTGAGGATCGCCTTCGAAAAGCAAGGGCTTGATCCTTCAAATGTGGAAATGATGTCTGTCTCAACCTCCCGTTATAAATCCTACGGTATAGATTCCGCCGAATACATGACAGGTTACGAGCTTGCGGCAAAAGCCATTGATTCAGGAACAGCCTCCACCGCTTTTGTGGGAAACAACGATCTGACCGCGTTCGGGATCATGGCAGCTCTTCATGACCGCGGGTGCAGGATCCCGGGGGATTACTCGGTATGCGGATTCGACAATGTGCCTCTGGCATCGATGCCTCAGATCTCGCTCACCACAATAGAGCACGGCGCATCGCTGAAAGGGCGGGAGGCGGTTGAGATAATTCACAGAAAAAACCGCCAGAGATCATCGGGGGAGCGCAGATATATTATGCGGCTTGAATATGAGCCGGAACTGATAGAAAGAAATACAACCGGAAAAGCCAGGGAACTTCTTTAAAAAGGGACAGGCGAAGGCAATGAAGGGGACAGAGGAAGGGGAGAAAGGTGCCAGGCACTTTTAGTGCTTTCGCCTGGCACCTTTCTCCCCTTCCTCTGTCCCCCTTTTTCTCGCATTAGCACTCTGATTCACAATTTTTTATTCACTTCTTGTTTTGCTCGGCATTTCTCGAATTATAATTCACATTGCTTTGAATTATCTTTGGACTGTTATTTTTATCGTAAATGTGCGATTCTGTTCTTCAGAATAAAGACTCAGAAGCTAATAAAGCTCTGAAAATACACATTTTACGGAGATTTTATGTTTTTATACAACAATTATATAACCGAAACTTACGATTCTCAAAACCACCTGTCCGATATTTCTTTACATTATCCGCTGAACTATAATTTCGGATACGATGTTATCGACCGCATGGCAGAACTCGAGCCTGATCAGCGCGCAATGCTCTGGTGCCATCCTCATGAAGAACCAAGAGAATTCTCTTTTAAAGACATCAGCATACTCAGTAACAAAGCTGCAAATGTATTCAAAGCCCACGGAATCAAAAAAGGAGACACCGTTCTCGTTATCCTCAAAAGAAACTACGAGTATTGGTATGTCGCTCCCGCTCTCCACAAACTCGGAGCCGTAATAATACCGGCAACACATATGCTGACTGTTGAAGATTTGAAATACCGGATCAAAACCGCCGAAATTTCCGCCGCAGTAGCAACTCCCGACGGTTCCACCCTGAGCGATCTTCTCGAGGCACAAAAAGATTGCCCTGAACTTAAAAACATATTTGCCGTCAGAAAAACATTGACAGAAACCATTGACTTCACAAAAGAAATGGAAACCGCATCCTGTACCCTTGAAAGAGTAGATACCAAAGCAACGGATCCCATGATAATATATTTCACCTCCGGCACCACAGGATATCCAAAGGCGGTGATCCACGACCACACCTATTCTCTTTCACATATAATAACAGCGCGTTACTGGCAGGATGTAAAGGAATACGGTCTTCACCTGACTGTTGCCGAAACAGGCTGGGGCAAGGCTTCCTGGGGAAAGATTTACGGACAATGGCTTTGCGGATGTGCCGTATTGGTATATGATTTCGATGCATTCTCACCCGGAAACCTGTTGAAAATCATTTCCAAATATAAGGTAACCAGCTTCTGTGCACCTCCGACTGTCTACAGATATTTCGTAAAATACGGAATGAACAAGGTAGATCTTTCTTCTCTGAAGCATATTACCACCGCCGGCGAGGCACTGAATCCGGAGGTGTTTGAGAAGGTAAAAGAGCAGACCGGACTTACGCTTTACGAGGGATTCGGCCAGACAGAATCCGTTCTCATGCTTGCAAATCTGAGAGGAACCGAAACAAAAGCGGGGTCAATGGGAAAGCCCACTCCTTTATACAATACGATGATAGCGGACTCAAACGGCGACGAGGTTCCTCAAGGAGAGGTTGGCGAACTCGTGGTGGTTCCGAGAAACGATAGACCACAGCACGGTGTCTTTATGAATTATTACGGAGATGACGATCTTTATAAATATGTCTGGAGAGGAGGCGTCTATCACACCGGCGACACCGCATGGATAGATGAGGACGGATATTACTGGTATGTGGGCAGAGCCGACGATCTTATCAAAACAAGAGGATTCAGAGTGGGGCCTTTTGAGGTCGAAAATGTTCTGATGGAGCATCCGGCGGTGCTTGAATGCGCCGTGGTCGGTATTCCGGATGAAAAAAGAGGCAATATCATTAAGGCGACAGTTGTCCTCGCAGACGGGTTCAGCCCGAGCAGAGAACTTCATGACGACATCCTGCTTAAAACCAACAGAAAAATGGCTTCCTACAAAAGTATAGGGCTGCTTGAATTTGCGGAATCTATGCCAAAAACTATCAGCGGAAAAATCCGAAGAGTGGAGCTGAGAAACAGCTGGATCAACTAATTTGCACGCTTTTTTCACGTTCGTCTCAATGCGCTGCACAGGGACGACAGGGGTCTTTCGACTGCAAAGTTTATGACAAGGGACAATACTATGCTGACGGACAGGTTCACTGTGAAATTCAGTAAAGAATTTGGGAGGGAGAAGTGCATCAAAAGCACAAAATGGATCAGATATATCTGATAGCTGATCCTTCCCAGAAAGGTCAGAGGCGGAACGCGCAGGAATCGCGACACTATTCCGTCAGGATTGACGAGTATCGCGAGAACCAGCATGCAGCTGATGACAGCACATTCCATAGTGTTCGTCCATCCGACGTGTATATCGGCCCACTCAGGTCTGACAAGTCCGAGACAGAACGGGGACGAAAGGAAACCGGCTGCCAGTATCAGAACCGACAGGCCGTCGACACACCACCTAAGTTTTCCATCCTTTATCACTTTTTTGGGCAACGACTTATACAGATAGGCAAAAGCCATTCCCGTCATATACTCCGGGAGCCTGAACGTCTGTTTCATGCCGTTGCCCATGAGATAGAATACGTCACGGGTGACAAAGGCATGAATAAGGATAGCCGCAGTCATGAGGAATACTGCCGCCGGAATATCACCGAAGCCGCACACCTTCTTCAGAAAAAGGATGATCAGCATGATCGCCGGGGCAAGCACAGTAAGGAGGAGATACTGCTGGAGGAACCAGTAATGTCCCGTGGATACTGTAAAAAACAGATCCCCCCTGAGATGCTCAAAGCTAAATGATCCGCTTAACGCGGCATCGGTCAGCAGTATCACATAATATGCCGGAAGTAGCCTGAGAGCCCGCCTGGCATAAAAACTCCCGATATATTTAAAGCTGAAAAAAGCCTTCTCATAGCCTTCGCGCCAGGGCCCTGCAGTGAGAAACCCTGAAAGGGCGAAGAAGAATGTCACGGGAACGCCGCCGTGACCCTCAAGATGGAGGAATCCGCAGTGTCCCGCAACGATCATGAGGCATGCGATCGCACGCAAGCCTTCTATCTGGTCTGTTTTTTTCATAAATAAAACCTTTCTGCTGACATTCGCCGATCGATACACGAATATTTTTCACTTCCCCTTTGTCTACCCCAGTGTAAGCACCTTTAGTTTTTTGGAATTTACGGTATAGAAATGGAAATGTACCTTCCCGTCGTGCTTGAGGTTCGCGAAGGACACGGTCGTGCTGAAGGATCCGTCGGCGTTCTTTGACAGAGGATACCACTTCAGGTCATCCTGACCGCCCGTATCCGACCACGCCGCCACATGCACCGTCCCCTCTATCAGGGAGGACTTTGCCTTTACAAAAAAGCCTTCATCCGTCTTGGACGCGTAGAAGTATTCATCCTGTCCTACGGCGGAACCGTTAATAAAATTTTCCGTGCAGTTGTCACCAAAATGGTAATGCTGCGCATTTTTTACACCGAGAGGATTCGAATATCCGTAACCCGATCCCAACTTTTTCGAAATGCAGCCGACATACTGCGCCCCATTGCAGAACTCGCCTCCGTAATTGTAATAATTGCCTCCCGAGATGCAGTTCTCGGCAAGGAGCGGTCCATCCACGGTGTCGTATGGAAATTGGGGAGCGAATCTCGACTGTGACTCGAAGAAGAACCCGAACCTCCTGTTGTTAAGGGACAGACAGTTCCTCACGATGATGCTCTCATTTTTTGATCTTCCATACCCGATGCCGAAGCCTGAAGCCCCAACACCGCCCGAAGTTCCTCTTTTACCGCAAGCAACCGCCGTGCAGTTGGTTATGGTGCAGTTCAGTATCTCGTCGATGCCGAAGCCGGTGCCATCCGTGTTCTTTACGATGCAGTTGTACCAGTCACAGTCCTTCGGCTGATAGAGCATGTAGCCTTTGCCGTTTGCCTCATATATTCCGGTATGCGTGCAGTTGTATCCGTCTATGCCGAGGTCCCTGAAGTCCGCATTTTCCACGGAAGCCTCCCTTTCGGCAGTGAACGGACAGTAGAAAACATTCACGGGTGCGTCATACGTGCCGCAGGGATTTATCCAGGTCATTACGGTGCCGTCTTTTGAGGTTCCCGCAATGGTAACGTTGTCCCTTGCCTCGAGGCAGCCGTACCGCGGCTGGATCGAACCCCAGTATTCATAAGGCTCGGGCTGCCTTTCTATGTAATACACTCCCTCACTGATGAGGATCGTTCCTCCTCCGGCTGCCGAAACCCTGTCCATGGCACTCTGCAGACGTATCCGGTTAAGCTCCATGCGGCTGCGGTCCGTGGAGTCCCTAAAAAGCCTGAAGTCATCTTCTTCCATGGTTATGGAAGCCCCCTCATTCCTTAAGCGTATGGCTATGGATCCGCCGGGGACACGGTATATCTCTCCTTCCTCCTTAGAAAAGCCCGCCGGCAGGCAGTAGTCGGTGACGTTTGCGCCAACCTGTGAAGACTGCCGGTCAGTAGGCTCAGGAAGGTCGAATATGGGATCTTCCGTATCCTCCCCCGGTTCGGGATCGGGTTCAGGAGAGTGAGCTTGGGTTATGTACCATTTCTGAGCCCACGTTCCGTTGGGCTGATACTGCCATACATTTGCCAGATCTTTGTCCGCAGCGGCTTCAACATCGGCGGCAAATCCCGACCCCTTGTTGATAAGAGTCACTGTTCCGTCCGGATCCTGAATTATGATCCACCTCTGGGCGTTGCTTCCGTTTTCCGCATAGCACCATATGTTGTCCCTGTTGCTGCATCCTCCGGCATAGACGTCAAGAGCCTTTCCTGTCACACCGTTAAGGATGAAGTAGGTTCCGTCCGCCTGTCTTTTAAAGCTCCATCTCTGCGTGTCGGATTCCGTGTTGCGTTTGATGCAGACGTTTACGCCGTTGCCGTTTATGCTGCCGTTTACAGTAAGCGCCCTCTCCGATGAGCCGAGAGCCGTGCATAGGATGCCCTCTTCAGGTTTCGGATCCGTTCCCACCTGAGTTATGCACCATTTCTGGGCTGCGGTGCCGTTCCGGGTGTACTGGCTGACGTTCTGACCGTTTTTGATGATGCCCGACATTATATCCAGCGCCTTTCCCGATCCGGCATTTATTATCTCGCAGGATCCGTCCTCATTTGGGACTACGGTCCATTTCTGTGCCGCGGTGCCGTTGGCCGAATACTGCTGAACATTGGCAAAGTTGTCCTTCGATCCCGCCTTCACGTCAAGTACCTTTCCGGATCTTGCGGAACGGAAGGTGAAGGTGCCGTCCGCGTTATTTACGATGCGGAACCAGCTGTCGGCGGATAAGGTCTTTTTTCCTATATTGACATTGCCGGAATCCGACAGAGATCCGTCCGCCACCCGGAGTGTGTAGTTCCTGTCCGCCATACATTCCAGATGGTAGTATCCATCCGGATCGAATGATATATCGGCTTCAGCACCCGATAAGAGGATTTCCGCCGTTTCGTCTGCCGCCCCTGTTTCTCCGGATCCGGTCTCTTCTTCTCCGGTTTCTTCCGATCCGGACTCTTCCGTCCCGGTTTCCCCGGATTCAGACTCTACTGTCCCGGTTTTTTCCGATTCGGACTCTTCCGTCCCGGTTTCTCCGGATTCGGCTTCTTCCGCCCCGGAGTATACGTCCGCCATTGCCGCGACCGGGCTTTGAAGGATCATGACCCCGGACAGGATCAGTGCTGCCAATATTTTCTTTCTTATCATTTTTGCCCCCGTGTGTAAGTGAAACAGTTCTTTTATGATGCTGTGTATGGATGAGAACCATCCGGAATTGTTCAAGCGATAAAGGGAACCGGCCTTTATTTGAGAAATTTACGCCCACGGCATCCGTGCCTTCAATCCGGCATTGGGAGGAAGACGTATCCGCTCGCACTGCTGAACCCGGTCCGATATATGTCCGACGCACTTTGAAAGCCGTCCCTTTTTTCATAAATGTATACGTTTTTGACAAGGGCTATTCTCTGCATTTCTTTTTAAAAAACATAATAATTTGGTTAAACAGTACGTTTATGTGATATAATTCAAGTCATCTGAATAAAAACAATTATTTGCAAAAACGCATACTTTTTTACAAAACACTCCCCCCCTTGATGCGATCGCAATCTATCCATTCTCGAACAGGATTTGGATTTCTTTTTGCAGTATCAGACTGCCCGGGACGTAAGAGACGCCTCAAAGCAAAAAGGCGGTCTTGCCGGATCGGGTGCCGGTATAGCTCGGGGATAGGCAGTGACTCATAAGATCATTTAATCATCATCTCAGCCCGCCCCCCGCAAGGAGCAAAGCCGAACAGCTAAGGGAATTGAATGCTTTGATGGGTAAAAGGATTTTGACTCAGGAAGAATTCGACTCTGATAAGAAACGGATTTTAAACAGTTGTTCATTAAAAACGAAGCATATCGCAGATAGTTTTCGGGATCTCGTCCGGTTAATCCGAACGGGTCGGAAGCCATCTCTTTTTTATATGATTATTCTGCCCGGAAAGCTCTGTCCCCGGGAAGTACTCTTCCGCACCCGGAACAGCAGAAAGAAAGTGAACGATTTCTCTGAATTATATTTCACTTTTATCTCTGTCCATCTCTCTTGACATCTCACGTTATGAACTTTAATATACATTTAGTCATTAAAATAAGGAGGTGTCTTTGTATGACCTTTAATGAAAAACTGAAAGCTTTGATGGCTTCAAAGAATGTTTCAATGACGCAGCTCGCCAATATGACCGGCATCACATATAACATGATAAAAAAATACTGCAACAGCGGAGCGGAACCCACTGTGTCTTATGCTATCCTCATTGCCGACGCACTGGGAGTTTCAATAGATGAGCTTGCAGACCGCAATTACTCGGAAAAGAAACCGATGTTCCGTGAAGTTTTCGAGGAAGATTTCACCTACATCAGAGGTTTTATGAGAAATGTCAGAAGATTCGGAAGCAGGACCGCAGTTATAGATCCGCCAAGCGGAACAACTCTTACCTACAGTCAGCTCAACAGCACAATCAACCGTCTCGCCAACGCCCTTTCGGATCACGGCGTTAAAAAGGGAGATGTCGTCTTATATCAGCTCCCGAACAGCCTCGAATTTCTCTACTGCTATCTCGCACCCCAGAAGCTCGGTGCCATAAACAGCCCGGCAAACTACAATTTCTCATCCGGCGAGACAGCTGTCTGCCTTAACACCAGCAAGCCTAAGATATTCATTTACGACAGCCAGTTCGTCAAGGGCTCCGTAAAGGCATTGGAAAAGGCCGATGAGATGCCGGACTGCTGTATTATGGTCGGAGACGGAGAGCTTCCGGAAGGGCACTATCGTTTTGACGATTTCATCAAAGGTTATCCGGAATCGGAGCCGGATGTCAACTTCACACCCAACATCTATGACGAGGTAATGCGCCTCTATACGTCCGGAACGACCGGAAAGCCAAAGGCTGTTCCGCTTTACAACGCAAACGAAGTGCTCTCGGCCCATGATGTTATGATGCATTTCCCGATGAACTCTACGGATATCACCATGAACACAACGCCGTGGTTCCACAGAGGCGGCATTCACTCAGGAGGCCCGAACCCGACTCTTTACGCCGGCGGATGTGTCGTTATCATGAGAAATTTCCAGAGTCTCACCTCTCTGAAATATGTGGAAAAGTATAAGATCACTTTCCTCATCGGAGTTCCGTCCATTGTTAAGATGCTTGTTCGTCATCAGCAGAAATACAATGCCGATATCACAAGCCTTCGCGGAATAATCACAATGGGCGCTCCTTTCGAGCGTGCAGACTGCATGAAAGTCCTGGAAGTACTTACCCCGAATCTGTTTAACGGATACGGCACTACCGAGACCTTCTGGAATACATTCTTAAGGCCGTATGACCTTCCGGAAATGTCAGGCACCGCAGGACGCTCATGCACCGATGATGAAGTCAGAGTAGTAAAAGTATACGAAGACCGTAAAGCAGACCCCGACGACCTGGCCGCAACAAACGAGGAAGAAACCGGCGAGGTAATAATCAGATCTCCAAAATCGTCGTACTGCTATTACAACAATCCCGAAGAGGAAGAAAATAAATTTTACAAAGGCTGGATGTACACCGGAGATCTGGCTACATGGGACAGCAATCAGTTCATTACAATTGCGGGCAGAAAGGATGACATGATTATTTCCGGAGGAGAAAATATCTATCCTCCTATCATCGAGGAAGCCCTCAATCTGCATCCAAAGGTTGCAAGCTGTGCCGTAACAGGAGTTCCGGACGCAACCAGAGGCGAAGCTGTTGTCGCATACATCGTTCCCGAGGACGAATCTCTGAGTATCAACGAACTCATTGATTTCTGCGGCGAATCCGATCTCCTGTCAGGTTACAAACGTCCGAGATATTATCGTTTCGTAAAAGAGCTTCCTATGACCGCTACCGGAAAGCTGCAGCACTTCATTGTAAAACAGATGGCGGCAAACGATCTCGAACTCGGTCTTTTAAAACTTGCAGTTAAGAACAGGGAGTAATTATGAAAGAATATAAAAGAAGAATCTATTATTACGAAACAGACCGGATGAACTATGTGCATAATTCAAATTATCTCCGTCTGTTTGAGGAGGCGCGTCTGGACTATATGCGCCAGACTGGCGTGGATTACCATTCAATGGAAGATGCCGGAATAATCATTCCCGTTGTGGAAGCTCACGTAAAATACGGTTCTCCCCTCAGATACGATGATGAGGTAACCATCAGAACCATAGTCACCGAATTCAACGGGATCCGCCTGAAATTCGCATATGAAATCTATCCCAACGGCAGCGATAAGCCGTCCACTACCGGCTGGACTTCACATTGCTTCTTAGACGATGAAACCCGACATCCCCTCAGCATAAAGAAAAATATGCCGGAAGCATATAAGGCTGTTATCGATTCTATGCAGGAATAACTATTCCTGAATGAATCTTATCACACTCTGCCGCATACATTTCCCTTCATTTGCACGCGGCAAGCTCCTTCTAAAGCCGGGGACCTTTTTTCGACAAATGCCTTCTTAAAAGCAGAATTTCTGCTTTCCGGCTTCCCGGTGACGGATGAATGCGTTTTTGCAGCATCACTTCCGCCGCAAAAACGCATATCTTCCGCAAATTTTTTCTGACACCTTAAATTTGCGGGAGATTTCATTAAGAAGTAGACTTCTCCTATTCAACTCCCCTGCCCCTCATTCATGAGGGGTGGGGTTTCATTTTTGCTTCAATTCCTTCAAAAAAGGCCACTTGAAATGCCTTAATTCAGGCTTTCCCGGCTTGGCGGGCATTCTCCGTTGCCTGATTGAATGCCTTGATTTAGACTTTCCGGCTTGGCGGGCATTCTTAGTTGCCTGATCGAATGCCTTGATTTAGTTTTCCCGGATTGGCGGTCATTTCTCGGCCCTTCCGGCGTGGCCGGATTTAAGTTTCCGGGAGTTGCAATCAGCCTTTTCCATTTTCTTCTTGGTCAACATCCAATCCGGATTCAACAACAGATACAGAAATCACTCCACCGAGCCTTGCGGGATATGTTTCCTCAATATCACCATTATATTTCACTTCAATAACGTCGCCCACTTGCGGCTCAGGCGAGGAATTCATATTTTCCATTGAAATCACAAACTTATCGGAAGAATTCAACTCGTCTTCACCTACAAAAGGTTCTGCAATCACCGTGCCGTTTGAAATATCCAATACCGTACCTTTCATCGTATATGTTTCCGATGCATTCTTTTTTCTATATGATTCAGAAGACCTATATGCCGAAAAAATCATTATCGCAGCTATTGCCAATATAGCGATCACGCCAATTACAAATGCCATTTTTCTCTTCACAATAAATCACCGATGCTTTCTCTCACTTATCCCAAAGCTTTGCAGTATTTCTCACAAATGCCCAACCTTCGCCCGGCATTTTTATTGTACTTCTTTTCCAGCACTATTTACAAACAACCATTTAAATAATATGAAGTTCTTTCGAATCATTGTCTATTGGTCTTATAGCTCCACTTTTTGTACATAAATACTCACAAAAAAATAGCGGGATCGGATATACATCCATGCCCCGCTACTTTTTTGTTACAGTCCCGGTATCAGACAGGCTCTGCATATGTCAGAAGTCTCATCAATATCATTGCACACTCGGCTCGTGTTGCATTTCCGAGCGGATCGAGGTATGCCGGATCCTTATCTGTCTTTCCCGAGATAAGGCCGGTGGCTACCGCCCACTTCATCGCCGCAAGCGCCCATTTGTCAACTTTTGCCGCATCCGGAAATACACTGATATCTCCGGTCGAAGAAACATTTAATCCGATTGCTTCACAGTATCTGTACATCATAACCGCAAACTGCTCTCTTGTAATATAATCATCGGGTCCGAAGCATCCTGCTTTTTCACCGCCGAGATATCCCGTTACAATTCCGTTCTCTGCCGCCCAGATAACCGCGTCTGAATAATATCTTCCGTCGTTCACATCTTTGAACAGCTTCTTATATGTAACCTCAGGACATCCCTCAAGCCTGTAAAGAATAATCGCAAGCTGAGCTCTCGTGAGTTTATCATTCGGTCCGAAGTCATTGGAATTTTCATAGCCCGTCATGACTCCCCTGTCATAGACGAATTGTACAGCCTCTACAAACCACTCATTTCCTTTTATATCATCAAATTTCATCGGGTCCGGCTCATTTTCAATTGTAAGCTCATAACTGCATTCTGCTTCCGGATAAATATCCGTAGCCGAAGCAGCGGCAGTTATTGTGACTTTTCCGGTATTGTGAATGGATACCTCGCCGGTAATTTTATTAACAGAAGCAATTCCGGGATTGCTGCTTCGATATGACACATTGCTCCCTTCTGCTTTTCCGAGGGGTATACAGCCGAACGGCTGATCCCCCACCCGTTTTGTAACTGACGCGGTATCAAAATAAAATTTATACTCAACTAAAGCAAAATCACTGAAACTGTCTACGACAAATCTTGCATATACCCGGTCTTCTGCTTCTTTAAGATAAATATACGGGCTAATCTGCTCAATACTGCCATCCCAAAGCCTGTGCAGGATAACCAGGAAATCAGGATTAATATTTTCCGGTACAGGCATATCTATGACAACAGGAATAATAAGCTGCTGACCGGACGCCTCAATGTCATCTTTATCCACAGCCCCGTTCAGCTTCATGGAGAACTGTACGGAATTGTGCTGCTGCTCCGGAATAACAACACCGCTCTTAGGTTCATCAAGTTCCAGCGTTACAGTCGGAGTCATTCCCGATCCCGGATTCTTGTCCGCCAGATTGAGTGTCGCGCCAATCATCGTAATGCCTTCGGCAATATCCCTGATCTGCTGCGGCGCGCTGTTCTTTGCCTCAACTCTCTGCGCAACATTGTCCGACACACTGTTTTCAAGCTCTTGGATCCTCCCCAGAGTTCCGCTTGAATTACCTCCTGAAAGTTCCGGATCTGCCGCCATGGCAGCGCGAAGGTCTGCCGTTTCATTTCTCAGAGCATTCTGAACCTTTTCTACAGTCAACGGGTCGGAGGAATCATTGTTATCAATGAGATCATCAAGCTTTTGATTCAGGGTTTTCGTAATATTATCTACATCCAGCGGCTCACTGAAATCCGACCAGGGACTGAGGCGATACTCGGTAATATCATAAGGAATCGCCCGAACCTTGAAATATATATTTCCGATTCCGTATTCTTCGAGAAGATGATCCGGCATCTCGGATGTGAAGACTCCGTAATATTCACTATCGTCAAGGCGTATATCAAAGTATCCTACCGACGTACGCTCAATTGTTCCGGCGTTATTATAATACCAGTCTATCTCATAATAACCCGCACCGGGCTCGTCAGTGCCCTTCCAGCCCGAGAAATAATTTCCATTATCTTTACTCCAGATCAATGAATCCGTATCGGGAGCGGAAAGCTGTTCAGACGGCATAGTATATGTCCATTCAGCCGACAACTCACTCCATTCGCTGTTACGGTATACGGTTCCGTCTCCATTCGCACGTACCCGGAATCTATATGTTCCGCTCGGAAGTTCACCATAGATAAAGTCGGTTGCGGTGAAATAGGAGGAATGATCCATATCTCCCATATTCAAGTAGCACTCCTTAACAGGGACTGAATAATTATCGGCATCTGAATAAATTTCAACCGAAAAACAGTTCTGCGTCAGTTCGCCGGCCTTAAAACTCATAGTACCCAATCTGTCTTCATAATCATATTCGGTTTCATCCGCAGTATCCATATAATACTGTCTGTGCCATGAAAGCTCAGTAGGTGTGGACAGGCGCGGAAGATCACTGCGAGTCACTTCGAAACATATATCAAAGCTTTCCCCATTTCCCTCTGCAAGAACAGAATAATCTCCTTCTGCAGGAAGATCTCCGCCTGATACCATTCTAACTTCCGCATATCTTCCGTCATCGGAAATAATGATATCAAATTTGTCGCCCGCATCCTCACCGGTTGAATTATTTTGAATTTCCTCTATCCTCCGGATAACAGAAGTCTCCGCAGCCACAATGTAGAATTTCGAATCCGGACCGCTTACTTCAACTTTTCCATTCAGATAAGTATCCTTACTTGCCACAGTATCACTGTATAATCCAATTTCGGGAATTGTGACATTCACCGCTACCGATGCTCCTGTTCCGCCATCGGAATAAGTGACCGTACCGCTTTCTTCAAATCCGAGTCCTTCTACCCAGATTTCGCCGTCTTGCTCATACATATTCAAGATATCGGCATCAAATGTCAGATCACTCAACCCTACCGGAACAAAGCTTTCCACTGTTCCGTAGCAGAATCTCAAAGGAAATGAATTTCCGTGAGAAATATTCAATGTTGTCTGATACGGATCTTCAGGGTGCTCAAACCATACCTGCGCATCCTCATCCCAATGCAAAGATCGATACATCAAAGCCGGCTGACCGTTTTTCAGAAAAACACCGGCGTTCATAACATCTTCCTCTCCGACACTGGTTTCCGTATTGTACCGATAGCTAACCTCAGCGCCGAACCATCCGTCCGGAACCACCGCGCCATCTTCTACCGTAATTTCAAAACAGGTGTCATTTTCAACCGAATTCACCTTAAATATTTTATCAAGTGCGGAATCATTCCAATTAATTCCTGTCAGACATGTAATCTCCGGATCGCACACACATAAATAGAAGGTCCGGTTTTCTTCGGTCACCACAAAAGGATTTTCTTCATAAATAAAATTGCTTTCAACAGCCTCGGTGTCGCTGAAAAAACCAACAGGCGGAAGCTGCGGATGAGCGGAAATTTTGCACTCGGGATCATTTTTGTAGATAATCTCGGTGGATTCCTGCCCGTCGTCAAATCGCAGAATATCAACATCCAGTGCATTTTCAGGCACGATGCGCTCATCATCCTTTGTTTCAGACACCCTGAAATAAGACGGGAAAATGAGATCATCCGCAGACAACGAAAGAGCATTTCCGGCCTGCACCTGACTTCGGGTTCCGTAATAGAAACATACAGGAGCTCCGCTGCCCGGAAAACCCCACCAGTCCGACATAGGATTTTCCAGATCTACTGTCCAGCGATCTTCCGCCATCATAAGACTGCAAAAGTAAAGTCCGGGGTCATCACCTGCCTCATTTTCGGCAAATACTGATACAGGAAACATAGTAAATATCAGTACGCATATCATAATCAGACACAAAATTCTTTTTTTCATAATTTTCTCTCCTGAAAATGCGGTATAAAAACAGTCTATCCTAACTATATTATAAAAGCAATGAGGCACACTATGAAAAAGAAAGAAAAATATTTTTTATCGTGCCAGACAGCTTCTTTATCGAAGAAGCCACTGATGCCGCCGGACACGCTGATGTCTGTCCAAACACTCTCGGCTCGATTGCAAAATCCGAAAATTAATATGCTCCCCATATGACAGACAATGAAAATATACAAAAATCTATCATATGAGGAGCATATCATATTCATGCATCGTATTTATAAGCGCTCTATCACCAGATCGCCCATCTCGGAGCAGGAAACCTTCGTGCAGCCCTCCTGCATTATATCACCCGAACGGAATCCGTCATCGAGCACTTTATTTACCGCAGCCTCAACGGCGTCAGCCTCCACTGTCATATCAAACGCATAGCGGAGCATCATTGCCGCCGAAAGAATCGTTCCCAGCGGATTTGCAATATTCATTCCCGCAATATCGGGAGCCGATCCGTGAATCGGTTCATACATACCGAGCTTTGTCGATGAAAGCGACGCCGACGGCATCATCCCGATAGATCCGGTGAGCATTGACGCTTCATCAGAGAGAATATCTCCGAACATATTTTCCGTGACAAGAACGTCAAACTGCGTAGGATTCTTGATAAGCTGCATAGCGGTATTGTCCACAAGGATATCGCTGCACTCTACCTCCGGGAATTCCTCGGCAAGCCTGTGGATAGTCTTTCTCCAAAGACGGGAGGTATCGAGCACATTTGCCTTATCGACAGACGCAAGCTTCTTTCCTCTCTTCATCGCAGTCTCAAACGCAACGCGTCCGATCCTTTCGATCTCATGCTCCGAGTATGGCATGATGTCTGTAGCTACCAGTTCTCCGTCGACCTCTTCCGTCTTCTTCGGTCCGAAATACACTCCGCCTGTGAGCTCTCTCACGATCAGAAGGTCAATTCCGTTTCCGACGATTTCCTTTTTAAGCGGAGAGGAATCCGCCAGCTGCGGGAACAGCTTCGTAGGTCTTAAATTCGCAAAGAGTCCCAGCTCCTTTCTCACCGCAAGAAGAGCCTTCTCCGGACGGATGTCTGCCGGGACATTATCCCACTTCGGTCCGCCTACTGCGCCCAAAAGTACACTGTCGGAATTCTTGCAGATCTCCATTCCCTCTTCAGTTATCGGAACGCCGTATTTATCGATGGAACATCCTCCTATATCCACATATGTATAGTTAAATGTATGTCCGTATTTTTCCGCGACCTTGTCCAGTACCTTGAGGGCTTCATCCACAATTTCCGGTCCGATACCGTCGCCCTTCAGCACCGCAATATTCTTTACCATGATATTTCTCCTATAAATAACCCAGAAACAATGCCTGTTGATCCCCGGGAGATCTGATTTTTTCCCGGTAAAACCAATTGCTCATCTCTGATGATATCCGAGCATTAACCTCTTAATGCTTTACTTTAATCTTTCGAAACCTCTTTTATTCATCTCTGAGAGATTTGAGAAGCCCGCCCTTGGTTATAATATTCTGAATAAACTCAGGGAACGGCTGCGCCCTGAATTCTTCCCCTGTCGTGATATCGGTTATGATTCCGGTATCAAAATCAACCTTTACCTCGTCTCCTGCAGCAATAGCCTCGGCAGCTTCCTCGCATTCAAGGATCGGAAGTCCGATATTGATGGCATTTCTGTAAAAGATACGCGCAAAGCTTTTCGCAATAACGCATCCCGTTCCGCAGGTCTTAATTACAAGCGGAGCGTGTTCACGGGAAGAGCCGCATCCGAAATTCCATCCCGCAACCATAATATCGCCCGGTTTTACATTTTTCACAAACCCGGTGTCTATATCCTCCATACAATGAAGCGCCAGCTCCTTTGCATCGGGTGTGTTGAGATATCTGGCCGGGATGATAACGTCCGTGTCCACATTGTCCGGATATTTGAAAACTTTACCCTGTGTATTCATCCTTAAGCCTCCTTCGGTTCTGTAATATATCCTGTAAGCGCACTTGCTGCCGCGGTTGCCGGGCTGGCAAGATAAACCTCGCTGTCAACATGTCCCATTCTGCCGACAAAGTTTCTGTTCGTCGTGGCAATACATCTTTCGCCCTCAGCGAGAATTCCCATATATCCGCCGAGACACGGTCCGCAGGTTGGTGTGGAAACTACTGCGCCGGCTTCGATAAACGCCGTAATGTAGCCTTTTTCGATACATTTCTTATAAATTTCCATTGTGGCCGGAATAATGATCACTCTGACGCCGTCGGCAACCTTCTTACCGTTAAGGATTCTGAAGGCCGATTCCATATCCTCCATACGTCCATTTGTACAGCTTCCGATCACAACCTGGTCAATCTTAATATCTGAACACTCCGCAGCTGTCTTTGTATTTTCCGGAAGATGAGGACAGCTTACGATCGGAACCATCTCCGAGAGGTCGATATCAATTATCTGCTCATATACCGCATCCTCGTCAGCGGTATACTCAACGGGAGTTCTCTCGCATCTTCCATCCATATATTCTCTGGTAATGTCATCCACCGGGAAAATTCCGTTCTTTGCTCCGGCCTCGATCGCCATATTGCAAATGCAGAGACGATCATCCATCGAAAGCGTCTCAACACCCTCTCCGACAAATTCCATGCTCTTGTAGAGCGCTCCGTCAACGCCTATCTTTCCGATAATGTAAAGAATCACATCTTTTCCGCTGCAGTTTGACGGAAGCTTTCCGGTAAGGTTGAATTTAATAGCCGAAGGAACCTTGAACCAGGCCATTCCCGTAGCCATTCCTGCTGCCATATCAGTGCTTCCGACGCCGGTGGAGAATGCTCCCAGAGCTCCGTATGTACAGGTATGGCTGTCGGCGCCTATAATGCAGTCACCTGCGGTAACAACGCCCTGCTCCGGAAGGAGGGCATGCTCAATACCCATCTTTCCCACATCGTAAAAGTGGCTCACACAGTGCTCGCAGGCAAATTCGCGGCAGGTTTTTGACTGCTGAGCAGCCTTAATATCCTTGTTCGGCACAAAATGATCCAGAACAATTGCAATGCGGTCCTTGTCGAACACACCTTCAAAGCCCGCTTTCTTAAACTCATTAACCGCTACCGGAGTAGTGATATCATTTCCAAGTACAAGATCCAGTCTGGCATTTATAAGCTGTCCCGCCTGAACCGACTCAAGTCCGGCGTGAGATGCCAGGATCTTCTGTGTCATGGTCATTCCCATATCTGTTTCCTCCAATTATATAAATTACCGCATACTTCTGTTCACTGCCGAGAAGAGACCCCTGATCGATGACATGATGATATCTTCGTCAATACCTGCTCCCCATACCTTCTTTCCCGACGGAAGCATGATGCTCACATATGTAATAGCCTGAGATGACGACCCCTCGGTAAGTGCGTGCTCATCGTATGTGAGATTTGAGAACTCAACTCCCAGATGCTTCTTGATGGCATTTGCAACCGCATCAAGACGGCCGTTGCCCTTTGCAACTATTACCTGTTCTTCGTTGTTGATCGCTACCGTCACGATTGCTGTGATCTTTTCACCCTGGGTGAAGTGACACTCAACGAGTCTGATCTTATCGTTAATATTAACATATTCGGACTTGAATACGTTTAATACCTCCTCCGGTGAAAGCTCTGCATGAGCGCGGTCCGAAACGCCCTTTACGGCATATCCGACATCCTCTCTCATCTTTGCCGGAAGGATATAACCGAAATTATTCTCAAGGAGATATCCGATTCCGCCCTTTCCGGACTGCGAATTGATACGGATAACGTCGGTCTGGTACTCACGTCCGACATCCGTAGGATCGATCGGAAGATACGGCACTGTCCATGTATTAAGCGCCTTCTCCTCACGCCACTTCATTCCCTTTGCGATCGCATCCTGATGTGAACCGGAGAATGCCGCGAAAACAAGCGCGCCCGCATACGGTGTACGGTCATATACCCTCATTCTTGTAACCTTCTCATATACCTCGGCGATCTCCGGCATATTTGAGAAATCAAGCTCCGGATCCACGCCCTGGGCGAACATATTCATGCCGAGTGTGATAATATCGACATTTCCCGTCCTCTCGCCGTTTCCGAAAAGCGTTCCCTCGATACGGTCGGCTCCCGCCAGAAGTCCGAGCTCTGAATCCGCAACCGCACAGCCTCTGTCATTGTGAGGATGAAGGGAGATCTCAATGGCATCTCTGTATTTCAGGTTATTGTGCATGAACTCAATCTGGTCCGCATAAACATGAGGAGACGAAAGCTCCACCGTAACCGGAAGATTGATGATCGCCTTGCGGTCCGGTGTGGGTTTCCACACGTCAAGAACGGCGTTGCACACCTCAAGCGCATACTCCGGCTCTGTTCCCGTGAAGGATTCCGGAGAATATTCATATCTGTAATTGCAGCCTCTCTCCTTTGCGATGCTGTCAAAGAGTTCGGCTCCGTCTGTGGCAATCTTGAGTATCTGCTCCTTTGACATGCGGAACACCTGCTCTCTCTGGGCAAGAGAGGTTGAATTATAGAGATGCACAATGGCATTTTTACATCCCTCAAGAGCATCAAAAGTCTTGCGTATGATATGCTCGCGGCTCTGTGTGAGGACCTGAACAGTGACATCGTCCGGGATCATATCCTCCTCAATAAGAGTTCTGAGGAACTTATACTCTGTATCAGACGCTGCCGGAAAGCCTACCTCGATCTCCTTGAATCCGACTTTTACCAGAAGCTTGAAAAACTCAAGCTTTTCCTCAAGGCTCATCGGAATGATAAGGGACTGGTTTCCATCTCTCAAATCCACCGAACACCAGGTCGGAGCCTTTTCAATATAGGTCTTCTCCGCCCACTTGCGAGTCGGATTCTTCACCGGAAAAAACTGGCGTGTATACTTTGATGCATTCTTCATTTTCCTTTTCCTCCTGGTATCACAAGATACCCTTTCTCTCATATCATCAAACTGTCAATAAACTGCTCCGCAGCTCTCGGACTTCTGCTTGCTTTGGAAAGAGCAAACGCCTCAGCCTTTATATCCAGCTCATTTCTGTCCAGCTCGATACCTTTTTTGTCCGCCAGCGCGTGAATAATATCTAGATACAGCTGCTTATTCGGCTTTTCAAAATACACCTGAAGACCGAATCTTTCCGACAGGGACAGGAGCTCCTGAACCGTATCTCCGTGATGAATGTCATCCCTGGTACCCCTCTCGGAAAATGTCTCCTTTACTATGTGTCTTCTGTTGCTGGTAGCATAGATCACCGCATTATCCGCTCTGGCGGATGCCGATCCCTCCAGCGCCGCTTTCAGCATGCTGAAATTGTCATCGTTTTTGTTAAAGGACAGATCGTCTATGAAAATAATAAATTTCAACGGATTCCCGCCGATCTTTCCCATTACCTTCGAAAGAGTGAAAAGCTGATCCTTTCTCAGTTCTATAAGCCTTACACCCCGGTCATAAAAATGATTCGCACAGGCCTTCACCGTAGAAGATTTTCCCGTTCCGGCATCTCCGAACAATAGTACATTTGCCGCCGGTCTGCCCTCCACAAGTGCCTGTGTGTTTGCCAGGACCTGATTTCTGGCCTCCTCATATCCTATAAAATGATCAAGAGAAATATCGTCCGCAGCCTCCACAGGAACTATCTCTCTCGAACTGTTTACTCTGAACATACATGCCGAGGAAAAAATACCGTATCCGCAGCAATCGATCTTTTTCAGCCTCTCCTCATATGTTTTCCTGAAATCCACCGGCTTAACGGAAAATTTCGGGATATATCCGTCATATGACAAAGAATCGCAAAAGTCGTTCGGAGTCAGCTCCGTAAGCTTTGAAAACAGCTTCAGCTCCGCCTTCGCATTCTTCCTTAAAGCCTCTGAAATCTCGGTTTTTTGCGCCGTGCCGACTACATAACTGTTCTCGTTTGTATAAACGACACGACACAGAAAATCCGAAAACGAATAATTGTCTTTGCTCAGAGAATAAACAAACTGACCGAACAGGCTCATTCTTTCAAGAACACTGCCGTCGGAAGACAGGAAGCTCAGAAGAGCTTTCATTGTATCATTCTCAAGAATATCCCGGAAAACACACAGCGAAGATAATTCACATGCCAGTTTCTTCAATGCCCGTTCAGTCATAGTTATTATTTACTCCTCAAATTTGTTGATGATCGCACCCTTGTCCGCTGAGCTTACAGCTGCCGCGTAACGTGCAAGCGCGCCTTTAATACCTTTTTTGTGACAGATCTCCATAGATGCTTTTCTTTCCGCAATCTCCTCATCGCTCACCTTAAGGCTGATAGAGTATTCCGGAATATTGATGGAGATGATATCGCCGTCCTTAACATATGCAATAAGACCGCCGCGAACCGCCTCGGGTGAAACATGCCCGATGCTCGCACCTCTTGTTGCGCCCGAAAAACGTCCGTCCGTTATAAGAGCGACCTCTTTGTCAAGTCCCATACCCGCGATCGCGGATGTCGGAGAGAGCATTTCCCTCATTCCCGGGCCGCCGGCCGGACCTTCGTATCTGATAACAACAACATCTCCCGAAACGATCTTTCCGCCGTAGATAGCTGCGATCGCCTCCTCCTCGCTGTTGAATACCTTGGCAGGTCCCTCATGAACGAGCATTTCCGAAGCCACCGCGCTTCTCTTTACCACACATCCGTCCGGAGCGAGATTTCCCCGAAGAACCGCTATTCCGCCGGTCTTCGTGTACGGATTGTCCAGAGGACGGATTACAGTCTCATCCATATTTACGGCATTTTCAACATTCTCCGCAATTGTCTTTCCGGTACATGTCATTGCCGTTCCGTCAATAAGTCCGGCGTCAAGAAGCTGTTTAAGGACCGCATACACTCCGCCTGCCTCGTTGAGGTCTTCCATGTAAGTCGGGCCCGCCGGAGCAAGGTGGCACAGATTCGGTGTCTTTTCACTGATCTCATTCGCCATATCCAGATTGAACTTCACACCGCATTCATTTGCGATTGCCGGAAGATGAAGCATACTGTTTGTGGAGCATCCAAGCGCCATATCCGCCGTGAGGGCATTCCTTATGGACTTTTCATTCATGATATCTCTCGGGCGGATATTTTTCCTTACCAGATCCATGATCTGCATTCCGGCGTGCTTTGCAAGCTCGATACGCGCGGAATATACTGCCGGGATCGTTCCGTTGCCGGAAAGTCCCATTCCGAGAACCTCTGTAAGGCAGTTCATTGAATTTGCAGTGTACATACCTGAGCATGAACCGCAGGACGGGCAGGTCTTCTCCTCACAGAGCGTGAGCTCAGCCTCGTCGATCTTTCCGGCAGAATAGGCGCCTACCGCCTCAAACATGCTGGAAAGACTTGTCTTATGTCCGTGAACGCGGCCCGCCAGCATAGGTCCTCCGCTGACAAAGATCGTCGGGATATTCACCCTTGCCGCTGCCATAAGAAGACCCGGCACATTCTTGTCGCAATTCGGAACCATTACAAGACCGTCAAAGCCGTGGGCAAGAGTCATAGCCTCGGTCGAGTCGGCAATCATATCCCTTGTGATAAGAGAGTATTTCATTCCGGTATGACCCATTGCAATACCGTCACACACTGCAATAGCAGGGAACACGATTGGGGTTCCGCCTGCCATGGCAACGCCCATTTTTACCGCATTTACGATCTTGTCAATATTCATGTGGCCCGGAACGATCTCGTTGTAGGAGCTTACGATTCCGATAAGCGGACGCGACTGCTCCTCTTTTGTGAGACCGAGCGCATGATACAGGCTTCTGTGCGGCGCATTCTGAAAACCATCTACGATAGTATCCTTTATCATTTTCAAATCCTCATATACTGTTTATAACACCGGATTTTCCGCTGTTAATTAGTTGTTGATAAGCTTATCCTCGTCTGACCAGCTGTAAAGCTTGCGGATTTCTTTTCCTACGATCTCTGACGGATGCTCTGCAGCAAGCTTGCGCATAGCTTTGAAATGAACCTGTGAACCTGCATCAGACATATCGAGAAGGAATTCTTTTGCAAACGATCCGTCCTGAATATCTGAAAGGACTTTCTTCATTGCTTTCTTAGTATCCTCTGTAATAATCTTTGGTCCTGTCACATAGTCGCCATATTCAGCTGTGTTTGAAATAGAATAACGCATTCCCTCGAATCCGCTCTGATAAATGAGGTCAACGATAAGCTTCATCTCATGGATGCACTCGAAGTAAGCATTTCTCGGATCATAGCCTGCCTCAACCAGGGTCTCGTAACCTGCCTGCATCAGTGCGCAGACACCGCCGCAAAGAACAGCCTGCTCACCGAAAAGGTCTGTCTCTGTCTCAGTACGGAATGTTGTCTCGAGAACGCCTGCTCTTGCTCCGCCGATGCCAAGTGCATATGCAAGCGCGATATCGAGAGCATCGCCTGTTGCATCCTGCTCAACAGCAACGAGACACGGAACGCCTTTTCCTGCCTGATACTCACTTCTTACTGTGTGTCCCGGGCCCTTCGGAGCGATCATTACAACGTTAACGTCTGACGGAGGAACAATACATCCGAAATGAATGTTGAATCCGTGAGCGAAAGCAAGTGTCTTTCCTGCTGTAAGGTTCGGAGCAATGCTCTCCTTATAGAGCTTAGCCTGCTTTTCGTCGTTGATGAGGATCATAATGATATCGGCTGCTGCTGCCGCCTCGGCAGATGTCATAACGGTAAGGCCCTGAGCTTCAGCCTTTGCCCAGCTCTTGCTTCCCTCGTAAAGACCTACTACAACATCAACGCCTGAGTCTTTAAGGTTAAGTGCATGTGCATGGCCCTGTGAACCATATCCGATAATAGCAACTTTTTTTCCGTTAAGTTTTGCAAGATTGCAATCCTGCTGATAGTAAATGTTCTGCATTTTTCAATATCTCCTTTCGCAGCTACTACTGTAAATATCCGTAAGGCGGATTCCTCCGCTTTGCTTCATATTTAATATATATTATCACTCTCCGAGAGTATTGATTCCTCTCTCGAGAGCAACGATACCTGTACGACAGAGCTCAATGATTCCTACCGGTTTCATAAGCTCGATAAACGAACTGATCTTGTTCGGCTCACCCGTGATTTCAATCGTAATCGAATTTGACGAGTAGTCAACAATAGTTCCCCTGTATACCTCCGTTGCTGAAATGATTTCATTTCTCTTCTTGGAAGTATTTGCCACTTTAATAAGAAGAAGCTCTCTTTCCGTAGTCTCGTCATATGAAAGAGATTTTACCCTCTTTACGTTATAAAGCTTTGTGAGCTGATTCACCACCTGGTCGCGGAGGCTCTCGTTTCCGTGAACGGTAACGGTGATCCTTGAAAAATCCGGATCCTCCGTCTCACCGACAGTAAGCGAATCAATATTGAATCCTCTTCTCATGAACAATCCGGAGACTCTTGCAAGAACACCGAATTTATTGTCTACATAAACCGAAATAACGTGTCTCACTTTATTCTGCCTCCTTTTCCAATGAAGTGATAATATCTTCCATTGATCCGCCCGGCGGGAGCATCGGAAGAACGAATTCGTCTTTGTCGATGAGCGCCTCGATGAGGTACGGACCGTCATGGTTCATCGCATCCTCAAAGGCAGCCCTAAATTCTTCAACAGTTGCAGCCCGAACGCCCTTAAGTCCGAAGGCATCCGCAAGCTTTACAAAATCCGTTGCCCTTCCAAGAACCGTATTGGAATATCTCTGCTCATAGAAGAGTGTCTGCCACTGTCTTACCATTCCGAGAACGCCGTTGTTCATGAGAACGATGATCACCGGAACATTATATGAAACGGCTGTTGCCAGCTCGTTGAGGTTCATTCCGAAGCTTCCGTCACCTGTGATAAGCACTGTCTTTTCTTTGCTTGCAACGGCGCAGCCAATGGCAGCTCCGAGACCGTAGCCCATGGTTCCGAGTCCGCCGCTTGACGCAAATCTGCGTGTCTGCTCGAAATCCGTGTACTGTGCTGCCCACATCTGATGCTGGCCCACATCTGTTGCGACCGGCATTGACGGCGTTTTAAGGGAATTGATCACATTAAACGCCCTGATAGGTGTGATAGTATCTCCCGGAACATTCTCCAGCTCCCTTACGATAGCCTTGCCCGTCTCCTTGTATTTTCTGATCATAGCGCCCCATTCCGGGTGCTCCTTTTTCTCTACTCTCTCAAGAATCCTCTCAAAGGAAGACACGATATTTCCGATGATTCCGAGGTCCACCGGAACATTTTTGTTGATCTCGGATACATCGAGATCAAGCTGGATGATCTTTGCGTTTGGCGCATATTTTTTCGGATTTCCCGTAGATCTGTCGCTGAATCTGACTCCGAGTCCGATGAGAAGATCGGCTTCCTCATTTGCCTTGGAAGAAGCATAGAGACCATGCATTCCCTCCATTCCCAGGAATCTCTCGTAGGAATTTTCAATCGTAGAAAGTCCCATAAACGTACATCCTATATAAGCGTCGATCTTTTCCGCCAGCGCCTTGATGGAATTTGCCATTCCGGCGCCTGCCGCACCGCCTCCGATAAAGATATACGGTCTCTTTGACTCATTGATAAGCTCTACCGCCTGATCGATAAGCTCATCTCTTGCAATCTTCTGAGGTATCTCCGGAACAATATCCTTTTTCACAAACCTGCATTTTGCCTTCTGTACATCCTTCGGAACGTCGATAAGCACCGGACCGGGCCTGCCGGACTTCGCGATCTGGAAAGCCTCTCTTATAGTATCGGCGAGATCGTTTACATCGGATACGAAATAATTATGCTTTGTTATCGGCATCGTGATACCGGTAATGTTGACCTCCTGGAAGCTGTCCTTTCCTATGGCAGCCGTGCCAACATTTCCTGTGATCGCAACCATCGGAACCGAATCAAGCATCGCCGTTGCGATTCCCGTTACAAGATTGGTTGCACCCGGGCCCGATGTCGCTATACACACGCCGACCTTTCCCGTTACTCTGGAATATCCGTCTGCCGCATGTGACGCTCCCTGCTCATGTGCCGCCAGAACATGATTGATCCTGTCGCCGGCCTTATAGAGCTCATCGTAGATATCCAGAACAGCTCCTCCCGGATATCCGAAAACATCGGTAACGCCCTGCTCGATAAGTGTCTCAATGATGATCCTTGCGCCATTCATCGTTTTGCTGGTTTTACTCTCCATATAAAATCACCCACCTGCGTAAAATAATATTAAAAACTCTTTTCCTCTGTTGACAAGCTAAAAATATGTACGATCAATTTTTTACCCTAAACTTAAAAAATCTCCTCCGTCTCACATTATCTTCCTCCAGATAATCAAAGAGACGAAAGAGTCACATAATCATACTTTCTTCCGCGGTACCACTCTTTTTCATTTCAAAAACTGAAATGCCCTTTAAGTGCAAACACACCCTTGCCCTGTATCGGGAGCACCCGTCTGCAGCTACTGCAATTTTCACCGCAGCCGCTCCACGGTGAGTTCAACGAACCTCCTTCAATGCCTCGCAGCAACCGGCATCTCTCTTCAGAAGAAAATGATCATCTACTAGTCCGCTTCACAGCGTTTCAAATCGAGTTTCGCTTAATTATATATAGGTGCGAAACCTTTGTCAACTCTTTTTATTTAAAAATAAAGCAGAATTCACCCCGCAGTGAGTGAGCTCCGCTTTATTTTTCCGGTCAATACTCTATCTTTCTCTGTGATCTATGACTCTTTTGGCCTTTTTCTCCGTTCTCGGAAGCGTTCCGACAGGCACCACCGTGATCTTCGGAGTCACTCCCATTCTGGACTTGAATCTTGATCTTATCTCCGCTCCCGTCCGCTCGAAGTTGACTCTGCCTTCCGCTTCCACGGTCACAAGGATCACATCCCTGTTTTTCTCCTCATCATACGCTATATTGATATTATATTCGCTGGAGACACCGTCAACATTTCCCAATATCTCCTCCACCTGGCTCGGGAACATATTCACTCCATTGACCTTGAACATATCGTCGCTTCTTCCCTTGATAATATCAAGTCTCGGATATTTCATGCCGCACGGACATTTCCCGGGAATGATCCGGGAGATATCGTGGGTCCTGAATCTGAGAAGCGGAGCGCCCTCCTTGACAAGTGTTGTTATGACGATCTCTCCCTCCTGTCCGTCCGGAACACTCTTTCCGGTAACGGGATCTATTATTTCTATATATATATAGTCATCCCAGTAATGCATCCCTTCCTGGCAGGAGCAGTTTATTCCGATTCCCGGTCCGTAGATCTCGGTCAGTCCGTAAATATCATAAAGCTCTATCCCCAGTTCATCCTTTATGTATTCACGCATTTTTCCGCTCCATCTCTCAGAGCCGAAAATACCTTTTTTCAGATGAATCCTGTCCTTTATCCCGCGTCGGTTTATCTCCTCTGCCAGAAGGAGCGCATACGATGAGGTTGCCGTAAGGACTGTGCTCTTAAGATCCATCATCATCTGAAGCTGTTTTTCCGTATTTCCGGGACCCATGGGAATCGCCATGGCTCCCAGCTTCTCACAGCCTGCCTGAAAACCTATTCCGGCCGTCCAGAGTCCGTATCCGGGGGTTATCTGTATTCTGTCCTTTTTTGTAACTCCCGCGGTCTCATAGCATCTTGCAAACATTATCGCCCAGTCATCCACATCCTTTGCGGTATAGGGAATGATCACCGGCTTCCCTGTAGTTCCCGATGAGGAATGAATTCTCACCACCTCTTCATCCGGCACTGCCTGAATTCCAAGAGGATAAGCATTTCTCAGGTCCGCCTTGCTGGAAAACGGAAGATTTTCAAAATCCTCCTGAGTCCCGACGCCGGATATTCCCATTTCTTCATATAATTTTCCGTAATAACTGCCCGAAGCTATCAACCTCTTTACCTGGGCATCCACCTTTTTAAGCTGGTCACTGCTTAATTTCACTTCTGTCCCCTTTCATCTGCACTTTGTTTTCCAATCTCATAGCCTATGAGAAAAGCTTCCCTGTTCGCTTTTGCAAGAGCGCCTCTTCCCTCAAGAAGATCATCTATCTGAGCAAGGATCGTATCCTTGTCGATCCCGAGATATCCCGTCCCGGCAGCAGTCCCTAAAATAACCACATTAAAGAATTTTTCGGATCCCGCCTTTGACGATTCAAGTCCGGCATCTACAAATATCGCATTGCATTTTCCTCTGAGATATTCAATCATTTCCCTGCCGTCATAGCCTGTTTCAAGCAAGGATTCGGTGACGGGCTTTACCGCCCCGGTGTTTACCACGGCAGCCCCGTCCGGCTTTAAATATCTGAGGTTCCTTACCGCCTCAGCAGGTTCAAAAGCGATGAGAACATCAGCACTTCCAAAGGGAACGAGTGGTGAAAACGCTTCGTTTCCGACTCTTACATGACTCGTCACCGGACCTCCGCGCTGCGCCATTCCTATAGTCTCCGCTGAATGCACACGGTTTCCTTCCTTCATGGCGGCCGCCGCAATGATCTTTGATATCATAACGGTTCCCTGACCGCCCACTCCGCAGATCAAAATATCCTTATTCATTTGAGACACCTCCGATCGCATCCACAGGGCAGATCTGTGCACACAGGCCGCATCCGGTGCAAAGTCCCGGATCGATACAGACCCTTCCGTTATCTGACACAAGCGCCGGACAGCCTATTTCGCGTATACATTTTTTACATCCTATACACTTTTGTCCCACCTCGCATTTTTTGCGGGACTTTTCAATCGCTATACACGGAGATTTGAAGATAACTGCCGTAACTCCTCTGATATCCGCACATTCCTTCACCGCGCTCACCGATTTCTTCAGATCGAGCGGATCTGCCGTTACGATCTTTTTGACGCCGACAGCCTCCAGAATTTTCTCTATACTGACCTTTTCCACTATTCCGCCCATCATATTCTTCCCGGTTCCGGGATGGGGCTGATGTCCCGTCATTGCAGTGGTCGAATTGTCCAGCACACACAGAACCATATCGGCATCATTGTAGACGGCATTCACTATCCCGGTCATTCCCGAAGCAAAGAAGGTGGAATCTCCCACGAAGGCAAAGCAGATCGTATCCTTCTCCATTCTTCCGAGGCCCTGGGCCATTGTGATTCCCGCTCCCATACAAAGGCAGGTATCCACCATATCAAGCGGCATTGCATTTCCCAGGGTATAGCATCCGATATCCCCGCAAAATACCGATTTTCTGCCCTTCATAGCCTGCTTTACGGCATAGAAGGACGCCCTGTGAGGACATCCGGCACAAAGTACGGGCGGTCTTTGAGGCAGGGAGGGCGCATCCGAAATGTCAATGCCTCCCCTCAAATTATCTGTCCCCAAAAATCTTCCAAGGACATCGAAAGCCATGTCGGCTCCATACTCTCCGTTTACCGGAAGATCCCCTGTCAGTTTTCCTCTGACGCAGAGATCAAGATGATGCTTTCCCGCAAGCTTCAAAAGCTGCTCCTCGATATAGGGGCTGAGTTCCTCGAAGCAGAGTACTTCTTTGACGCCCTTAAACGCATCGAGGGCAAAGCTCTCCGGAAACGGAAAAGCCGACGCGATCCTTACGAGCCTTACTCCCGGAATGTCCTTTAAGCATTCCTTCACATAGGCATAGCTCACACCGGAGGCAGCGACCGCCTTTTCCGAGGCCATATCACCCTCCGCCGTGTTGTATCTGTAATCGGAATATTCTTCCGCGATATCCGCATTTCTCTTTTCGATCAGCCCGTGGTTAATATATGAAAGCCTCGGGAATATGACCCATTTTCCCGAATCCTTTACAAAGCCTTCATATTCCTTCGGTCTGAGATCCTCCTTCACGTCAATAGAGGCATAGGCATGGCAGACTCTGGTCGTGGGTCTGAAAATAACCGGTGTTCCGTACTTTTCAGAACACTCAAAAGCATCCTGTATCATCTCGTATGCCTCCTCCGGCGATGACGGATCAAATACCGGAATGCGGGCAAAATCCGCAAACCGACGGGTATCCTGCTCAGTCTGGGATGAGATCGGACCCGGATCGTCGGCCGCAACCACCACCATGCCGCCCTTGACCCCCACATACGCGGCGGACATGAGCGCATCGGCTGCAACATTAAGTCCCATCTGCTTCATGGTGACGAGAGTTCTGGCTCCGCAATACGACGCGCTTACCGCAACCTCCATAGCCGCTTTCTCATTCACGGACCATTCAATATATACCCCTTCATGCGGTCTCTTTGCAATAGTTTCAATGATCTCCGAGGATGGGGTTCCCGGATATCCTGCCGCCAGATTTACACCCGCTGCCATCGCTCCCAGAGCAATGGCACTGTTACCCATTACATATTCTTTCATTTTCTGTCTGTGTCAACTGCCTTTCTGATTTTTTACATATCTGTAAACGATCTGGGCACCTTCTATCCGCTCCATTGACGAAGGGATTCCCGATTCATCCGAATTTTCATCGTCGTACTCAATAGCAAGCGTCAGGGTTTCGTCCTCCTCATAGTCAACCGCCATGATACCTATGGAAAAGCCCTCCTTGATTTCATCCGTAAATGGAATAGACGCCTTTGTATTGATAACGGTACCCGGCACCAGCTCCGATAAATTAATATCCAGACTTTCCCAGTAAACAGGATTCCCCTCACTGTCAAAAACCTTCAGCATAACCGGCCAGTCCCAGTAAATAGGAGCATTTCCGTCGTTTTTCCATTCAAGGCTCACCTCGATCGCATTTTCCGCAAACTTAAATTTTGTTTCAAGACGCGAGATATATATACGGTACCCTATTCTTTTTTTCAATGCCTCGTACCCTGCCGAATATTCCGGATCATACAGAGCACAATTCGGCCCGATAAATGAAACATGGCACTTATCAAGTTCCTCAAGTATATCGCTAAGGCCGGTATTCATCAACTCCTCCGGACTCAGCTCGCTTGAGAACTCGCCGCCTGCCGGCGCCTTTTTCCAGAAATCCTCCATCGGCACCAGTGCCGCATTTCCCTTGGAAAGCTCCTGCTGTCCGCCTTCATTTGTCCACGACAGCCACTCCCCGGTTCCGCCGGAATCACCCAGAATATCATTGTATAATCCCAGACCACCGTCCCCGGCCATCTGATAGCTGCGCCTCATAAGTATCCTTGAATTCGTAAAATTGTCTGTATAGGGAAGGACATAATCCCATAAAGTCTCTTCCTCAGGCATACAGTTTCTTCCCTCCGAATCCATGCAGTGCCACTCTCCCCAGTGTCCGAGACTGCCAAGCTCCACATAGGAAAGAAAATCATCCCCGTCAAAGAACTTTGCCAGCTCCTTCACCGCTCTTTCATGCAGCCTGATGAATTCCGGATTGGAATACGAAGGCATGCAGCCAGATCCGTATTCATTAGTATAATACTGTCCGCCTGTTTTTTCCATAACCCATTCGGGAATATCCGTGTGCTGCTCCTCCCCCGGAATATCGCACACAAAACGCAGCACACAGTGTTTATTCTGTGCGCTGTATTCATCAATATGAAAAGTCTCCCTCAGGTAATCCGTATCAAACTTCCCCTCCTGAGGCTCCCAGTCCGCCCACCTGAGCCTTATAAAGACCAGATTTGTCCTGCTGCATTCATCGACATTTTCAGCCGGAGGTGCAAATCCTATGAGCGGATTATCGGTCACAGAAGGATCAACCTGATACACGACCTCATCATTGAGATGATGCCTTTCCGGTATCATATATATCAGGATGACAGCTATGGCAGCTGCCATAATTATCATAATAAGAGCCTGAATAAGCCCTCTTCTTCTCTTTTTCTCCATTATTATCCGTTATACTCTCCGTTATACTGGATAAGAGTAGCGTCATTTACTCCGTCAATATCCGAAATGAGGTTGACAAATGCCGTATTGTTATGTCTGGACATTATCTCAATCGTCATCTCGGTCACACCTTTTCTTATAGTCTTCGACTTGAGCTGATATTTCATGGTATGAATTATCTTATAGATCTCATTTTCAGCCAGCTCATCGGAATAATGAATGACCATAATGTAAATTGTTCCCGTTTTTCTCCTGTGATAAAATACGTGCACGATAAGCGTCATGACCACCATGGCAATGGCAGCAAGCACATACAGGTTGGCCGCAACAGTGATTCCCACCGATATCGACCAGAAAATGTACAAAAGATCCATCGGATCCTTTATAGCTGTCCTGTATCTTACAATTGAAAGGGCACCGACCATACCAAGCGAGATAACGATATTGCTGCTGATGGCAAGGGTCAGCATACATGTCAGTGCAGTCATTCCGACAAGAGTGACCGCAAAGGAAGACGAGTATACAACTCCGCCGTAATAGTGCCTGTAGATAAAAAATATTATCACTCCGAGAACGATGGCGATTGCCATGGCGATAACCGCCTGGAGAACGAACTCCATGGTGATGCCGTTATTTGAAGTAAACGACTCAAGTACCGATTTTTTAAACACATCCTTAATGCTCATCTCTGATTCTCCCTCGCAATATTGACTTTGAAACACCCGATGTAATATCCGTCAGATGGTGTACCTTCTCATAACAGGTAGTATATTTCGACAACGCGGTGAACTCCTGCCCCCTAAGCGGCAGCAGCTGCCTTATGATGTCCGGCAGGAATTCCGTATATTTAACCTCAAGAACAAGCTTCTCAGGCTCAAGAACATACATAGCGGGAAGCGTCGGATCAAAAATGTCAAAGCTCCCGTATGCCGCCCTCACGTCGCTGTCGAAAGTGATTCTCACGGTTCCCTCATCCAAAACATACGGAACTCGTTCATAATCCACGATAACCTTCGGCCTCATGACCTTCGACATACACTCAAAATAGAATTCACGGCAAAGATTTTCATCCTTATCGAGCAGAAAAGAAAAATCATTGTCCAGGATCCTCTCAAAATCCTCTCTTGTTATGCGTGCGGATTCTTTGTAAATATAGCTCCCGGACTTTTTCTTCCGCTCAAGGTTTATGGTTTTATCGGAATAATCATATATCCTTATCCTCCACTTCACTCTGTTCATCGTACCCATAATCTTTTCTTCGTACGCCGTGTTTTTCCAGTCGTCAAAATACAGGCTTCTTATAAGGTATCCTCCGTCGGAAGCATGCGCGTCAAGATGCATAAACGGCTTCAGTCTGTCCATAAGAAGCCTTGCCTCGGGATACGATATCAGGTATTTCCATTCATTTCTGTACACCCTTTTTCTCATATCCTACCCCTCATCATACATGTAAAGCGCCCTTGCACTTCCGTCGGCTAATACATAGAAACACAATGTTCCCTCTACCATTGTCTTCTTCTCTGTATTGTAGTACTCGCGTGCGGCTGTCTCGCCCGCACCCGAAACGGCGGTTATTTTTACAAAATACTGTCCCTCACTTAAGCTGCCTATGTCCAGGCTCGTTCCCTTCATGCCCTTCTCATTTATTATCGGACTTTGGAAATCCCAGGCGTCATCAACCGCAACATCATATGAGGCTTCTCCGCCGTAAAGGAACGCCGACTCCCAGTTTATGGTGATTTTTCCGCCGTTTCCTTCCGGCTCTTTTATATGGAAAGGCCACGGAAGCTCAAGCGTCTCATAGAATGAATAAAAATTCCTTTCCACCTGATCACTAAGACCCGCTGCGATGCTGTCGTAAGTTTCCTCGTCAACTCTGGCAAAGGTCAGATCCGGAAGTGAATATATCCGGCCCTTCACCATCTCTTTAAGATCGGAGGCTTTCTCCGCCACTTTTTCTTTCGTGAGATAATTTTCATAAAGATTATCCACGTGCTCCGCCAGCTTTTCGCGGCATTTTTCATCCTTCAGAATCCGGCTGAAGAGGACATTGTCCGAAAACAGGAAAATCCCCTTTTTCCAGAACTCCGGATCTGAGGAGGAAGTCATATTTTCGTAGTCCTCATCCAGCGCCCCTCCGTTATTCCAGGAAATGAAATAGAATTTTCCGGTTCCCACGGGATTGTAAAGATAATAATTATCCAGGCAGGCATCTTTATTGCCCGTCAGCAGTCCGAAGGCCAAATAATCATAGATATTATCCTCATCGAAATATTCTTTGACCGTCTCATAAATAGAGACATTTTCGTCATTTACCGCATCCAAAACCGTTATCAGATTGGTGTGATCCGTATCCCCCTTGATCTCCAGCAGCTTCTCAAACTCACCTTCATCGTAGCTGCTGTCGGTAGCCTGAGTAATGACATCGGAATGACGTCCGAAATCAAAATTTTCAGCCTTATAGATAAGACTGTTTTTGGGGAGATTACGGTTTTTAAAATAAGTCTTGTTTATCGGCTCGATCATGGTGTAGAGACCGTAATCCACAAACAGCGTGTCGTCGGTATCGGACTTGTCTTTTACATAAAGATGCACAAAGGATGTCCTGGTGCTCATCATTCCCGGGATTCCCTGCATAAGATCAAAGCACAGCTTATTGGTAAACCTGAGCGGATCCGAGAACTCCTTGGAAAATACCAGCGTCTTTATTCCGTTTACATTTCCGCTGCCGTCCTTTATGGACACTCTGTAGGATTTCTGCTGTCTTGTCGCCGCATTCTTTCCCTGAAGCCTTACGGTGGCGTTTGCGGTCAACGCCCCATATCCGAACTCTCCGGGAAGAGGTGCAGTCTCATCGCCAAACTGAAGTACGGCCTCGCAAAGATATTCTTTTCCCTCCCAGAAATCGTCATTTTCCGCAGCGGAATTCACCTCACTCCAGGAATAACCCGTTCCATCCTCGGCATTTCCCCTGCCGACCGTGAGATACACGGTCTTTACCTCATCACCAAATCCTTCATAGAGACTGAGGTCATCTGCAATTTCCGCAGCAGCGGTACTCTCTTTTTCAAAAGTCTCATCCTCATCCACGGTCAGCTTCCTGTTCTGGCTCACGCCCGGGAAGGAGCATCCCGCAAGAATGAAAGTCGATACCGCCGCGGCGGCACAAAACAAAATGATTTTTATTCTATTTTTCATACACCGCCATCCTCATATATCGAAACAGTTCCGTCTTCAAGTACATAAAATTTATAGCACCCATATTTTTTTCCTTTTCCGGATACAGACTGATAATCAAAACAGTCGACCCTGTATCCGGACTCATTTTCCGCCACAACCTTTAAATAATATTCTCCCGGTTCCAGCATATCATACTCGAAGCTTGGAACATCAAGCTTTGATCCCCGGGTGATAACATCGGTGAAATCATAGTCTCTTGCAAGCACATAATCATATGTTACGCTTTCTCCGCCCGGGTCATATGAGGACTCCCAGGAAAATACCAGCTTTCCGTGGTCCTTTTCCGGAAGCGCCACGAAGAACGGCCAGGGCATATTTAAACTCTCCTGATACTGTCTGTAATTTTCATCAATATCATCGGGAATAAGAGACGCCAGTGCCTCGTATTCCTCGGGTGTGTCAAACCGGGATCGCTCCGAATCGGGAGCCTGGAACAGATACTGCTCTACAATACCGGAATAGGTCTTAACCTTTGATTCGATCTTTTCCCGGGTAAGATAATTACGGTAAAGATCCTCCACTGCCGCAGTTAAAGCATCCCTGTACTCGGGCTCTTTAAGCATTCTCCTGAAAAGCACAAGTCCGGTATACTGGGTAATCCCCTGCTCCCAGGATCCGGCCTCACTATAATTTTTCATCTTAAAATAGCTCTCCTGAAACGCACCGTCCATGTCCCAGCTTATAAAATACAGGCGCTCCGAATTAAGCGGACTGTAGATAAAAAGGTTTCTGGCTCCCGAGTCATAATTTCCGATAAGTATCTGAAATGCCGCCCAGTACATCAGATTCTCGACATTAAAGTGTTCTTCTACGATCTCCTTTGTCGGAATCTGATAATTCTCCAGCTTCAGAAGCACCTCCTGCAAGGTAGAATGGTCATCGCTTCCCTTCACCTCGAGATATTCCTCAAATGCATCGAGATCGAAGCTTCCGTCCTCGGGATCGGCCATGATCTCATCATAGGTATACCATTCAAAAAAGTTTACCTTGTACATTCTTCCGTTCTCGTCAAGGCCATGCTCCCTGAGATAAGTCCTGTTCATCTGCTCGACCATCACATACAGACCGTAATCCTCTTCCTGCCCCGAGCCTCCCTGAGTATTGTCGGTCACATAAAGGTGAACAAACTGAGTGCGTGCCGACATAAGCTGAGGGATATCCTCAAGAAGATCATACGCCAGCTTATTGTTGAATCGGTAGGCGATGGTCATATGTTTATTCAAATTGAGGGTTCTCTGGCCACGAAAGCTCCCCAGTCCCTTTTTTATCCTTATTTTGTAATTCTTCTGGGCATTTTTTGATGAGGTCTGCCCCCTGACCTGGACAGACACATTCGGGAGGTCCGTGTCATACCCAAATGTCTCCTCGTCGCCTTCCTCGCCAATTCTTAAGAGCCCCTCCGTCTGATAGCGGTCTATTCCCAGATCGTCATAATAATATGCGGAATGCTCATTGATCTCTCTCCAGGTATGATCGCTCCCATCCGCAGAATTACCCGAAGAAACCGTGAGATGCATCGTAAGAACGGATGAATCGTCCTCATCCGCATACAGCATGTTATTGTCTGAAATGTTTCCTTCCGCGGGAGTTTCCTTTTCGTACCCCGAAGTATCCCTGGTTATGGTATCAGGGGAATAAACCCCTGATCCGGAACCTTCCGCGGCTCCTCCCGAACCGTCTTTCAGATTCTCTCCGGCACATCCGGTAAGCATAGCTCCGGCTATGAATAAAACAAGAAAAATCGAAATAATCCGTTTTAAAAATTTCAACTCTTTAACGCTCCTTTCGGATCCATTCCCTGTTTTTCCATCTCTCTTCTGGCCAGCCTTATTAGCTCGGCCTCCCTCTTTGCTCTAATATTTTCGGCTCTCCTGTCAAGCTTTCCGGCGATCGCCGCAAACAGTCCCTTTTCGGGATGCGGAACAACACTCTGGCGGGAAAGCAGGAAATACGGCAGCCTTTTGGTGTACCACTCCAGCCTCAATATCGTAAAAATATAGAACACCACGGCGCCGGCGATAAAGCTTAAGCCAAACAGACCTTCCTCCCCCACAGATATCTGTACTATGGTTCCGGCAGTGCTTATTATGGCAAACAGCGCACACCCTGTCATAGCACCCATGTAGTCTTCAAAATACAGGAGTATAAGCATGTTGGTATTTGCCACCGCATATGCGCCGTACCCCACACATAAAAACCTGAAAATATTGATGGCAAGCGACGACATTCCCAGCGGCAGCGTCTGTAGCAGCGCGGACATGATAACAATAAATAATATAGTCGTAAACATCTGTTTGTGCCCGACAAATGTCAGCTCTCTTCTCAGTACGGCCAGCATTTCCTCCCCGGCGTGCTTTATATCACCGATCGCTCCCCTGTCATTAAAAAGCCCGTAATAATTGCTGTACATCGGGTAAAATCTGACCTCCACGGAAGTCACGAACCCCACGGTGGTGACAAGCACCGAGAAGAAAGCGATAAGTGCCGGGACATCATACTGGGGCGCTCCGTAAAACAGTCCCTCGACCTGAACCCTCAGTGGACCGAAATACATGATAATAAGGTGTGAAAAAAGCCCGATATTCAAAAATCCGCCGCCCAGCACCAGCTTTCGGTATTTGTCCATCCATCTCAGGAAAGAGAAATTGCTTCCCTCCGCCCTGGGAAAATAATCAAGCATAAGCCTGTAATTCCAGCAAGCCAGAATTCCGTAGGCTACGATCACCGAAAAAAGCATGGTCTCAAGATATACAAGTCCCAGCAAAATAAAGATGAGAGCAAGGAGAAATCCGGCCATCAAAGAGATGGCAAACGCGGCAACTATCTGTCTGTAATCCTTTATGGCAGTCAGATAGATCACTTCCGTCCAGACTATAATAAGGATCATGAGGAGCCACAGGCAGAGAATGCATCTGATAAGATTTGCCCCGGAAAATGCAAGGAATATTCCGTAGCCGACGCCTCCTATCACCAGCATGATGCTGCACACTCCGTGGAAAGACGGAATGATCTTTTCATTCTTTTTCTGATACAGCATATCCGAGACAAATCTGGTTATTCCCATATTAAACCAGCTGGTCACCGTCAGAGATCCCAGCAGAGTATAAGTGAGCATACAGTTGAGCAGCTCTCTTAAATGCGGATCCAGTCCGCCGATATTCGAGATAAACGCCATTCCGACCAGAAGCAAAACTCCGAGCAGCATGGGACCTATGGTGATTACCCCCGCGTATCCGTATGCGCGGCACAGCGCCAGTACTCCGCTTTTATCGAATAGCTTTCTTAAACTGAATCCGATTCCCGCCATCTTCTGAAAACCTCTTCATATACTTCCTGATATTTTCTTATCATGTCCTCATGACGAAAATATCTTTCAACCCTTTTTCTTCCTGCCTCAGCCATCTGCTGCCTTTCTTTCTTTTTAAGGCACATTCGCACTATGGCATCGGACATTGCCTGTACATGCATGGGAGGCACAACTATTCCGGCCTCACCGAAATCATCATCCTCCGCAGTCCTGTATATCAGCTCCCTGCAGCAGCCGACATCGGTGGTAATACAGGGGCGTCCCGCGGCAAAAGACTCCAGAACCGCCAGAGGCATCCCCTCGGAAATGCTGCTGAGCATAGTAAAATCGAATTTTCCAAGATAATCCAGTACATTTACGGTTCCCAGAAAATAAATATCCTGTGTTCCCAACTGCTTCACCAGGTCATAGCACTCCTTTGCGTACTCCTCATCATCCTCCGGACCCGCAATATAGAGTCTGGCTGAAGGAACTCTCTTTTTTGCCTCGGAGAAGCTGTATATCATGGTCTTTACGTCCTTAATAGGTGCGATCCTCAAAACAGCACCTATGTCAATATATCCGTTCTCCTCCTTCGGCTTAATATCCCTGAACCGGTCATAGTGTATCCCGTTGCCGATATATGTGCATTTTTCCGGGTCGCATCCTATATCGATCTGAATTTTCTTTGCCCCGGCAAAGAGACTTGTAATCATGGATGCCTTCTCATACGCCGCATCGGAGAGCATATAGAAAAACCTGACCCACAGCTTTTTAAATGCCGGATCCACCCATCTTGCCCTGATTATCTCCTCCTCGCGCTCCCTGGTATAGATACCGTGCTCCGTTATCTCATAAGGAACGTGATTTACATATGAACCCAGCCTGGCAAGAACCCCACTGTACCCTGTTGCTATGGCATGATAAATATCCGCCTTCGGAACATCGGAGCTGAGTATATATAATATAGGAAGGAGCATCGACCTGATCGTGTGGAAAAAATCCGAAAAAGCCGTGTATTTACACTCCTTTTCGCAGATTCCCGTGATGATATCAAGAAATGATTCACTCATCAGAAATGCCATCGGATCGATCTCATTTTTTGAGTACATATCAAACAGAACTTCCCATTCAGGACTGCTGCAGTTCAGAAAATCATACAGAACCTTTACCTGCTCTTCAGTGAATGTGTATTTTCTGGGAATATAATTCATCTTCAGGGCATCATTTAGAAAGATCTCCCTGACTTCAACCACGTTGTCCGGCAATTCATATTTAAACTGCCCCTCTATGGAAGAATCGGCGCCTATAGCCCAGATGACAAACTCATGCTGCGGCATTGCCTGCATATACTGATGTATCCATGACGAAACGCCTCCCGTCACATACGGATAACAGCCCTCAAGTATTACACAAATCCTCACGTTAACCTCTCCAGTCTCTACCTGTAACAGATTTCCAGATCTTCTTTTTCGGCCTCTATCAGATAGAGATCCTCCCCGATCTTTGTGATTTTTCCGCCCGAAACCGAAGGCTCACCGCCTTTGTTATTTATCCTCAGAATAAACTGGGCAGAATCATAGAAATTATTTAAATGCACCTTCATTCCGTTCTCATCTTCGTGCCTTACAACATCGATATAGTCGTATCGCTGCACTTCGGCTCCCAGCTCGGCTCCGGTGAGATTTCGTATCTCCGGCGCAGCGGTGTAAAGCCAGTCCACATACTCGGAAAGTCTTCCGATCAGTTTCGTCCACCCGAGAGCCGCGCCTCTGTCCTCATCAAGAACATCGTCCGGATGCTGGAAATGAGTATTGACATAGTGGAAGGTCAGCTCGGAAAGTGCTGAAATATCCGTAAAATCATTTAAGTTGTAGCCTGAAATGATCCTGGGCGTATTTACTATCCCGTCTTCACCCACGTCAAACTCCTGTGCGAGCGCGAGATCACCTTCTATGTACACGGATGCAATGGCTTTGATTTCCTTAAACTCATTGGCGATAAGCCCGCGCCCCTCCTCCGACAGAATATTTGACGGGGGAACATAGGTACTGATCGTCCTGTCCGAATATATGCTCCGTACAAAAGAGATGACCTCCTCAAGCCCCTCTTTCATGTCGTCATAGCTGTTCCACTGCTTATAGCTGTCATACTGCCCCTCGTAATCAAAATTTTCCAGCACAAGCGGCATGTGATTATAGCCGTGAATACCGATCTCTCCGCCCTCCTGAAGGAGCATATTTCCGAAATATTTATATCTTTCCGTCTCCTCATTTTTCTTAAAAGGCGCTTTCACATCATCGGAGTACTGTTCGATCACCATTCCCGTGTACCTGATTCCGTATTTCTCCGCCAGATTATAGACATCCGGCCACCACACCTGGGTGTAGAATTCGGAAACCGACATTCCGTAATCCCGTGTGATATATTCACCGTTGCCCCCGGGAACAGGGGACGGAAAATCGTCAATGTAAAACGCAGATCCGTTTATTACCGGGTACAGGCAGGCATCGCCTAGCAGGGAATATACCGCACAGTGAAAGCCTCTGTAGGATTTTTCCAGAATTCCCAGATTGTCCACCGCGACGATTCCCTTGCCGAATTCATGCGTCCAGATAAGCGGCACCGGATACTCGTCGTCAGACTGCATATATACCCTGCAGTCATCCTCCAGCGACATTGTCATGGAACATTCAAAAGGATCCGTTATCCGGAAATCCTTCAAAGTACTGCCTATCAGAAGCTCCTCATTGAAGTGAATCCCTTCCACCACAGATATGGAGCCTCCGCTGTCCTTTCCTCCTATCATATTAAACATGCTGGTAAACACGCCGCTGTACTCCGGAATGTAAAGGAACATGAGTCCGCCGCCCTCTTTTACCCAATTTTTGAGATCGGTTATACAATCGGAAATAAGCTGGATATGGGTCACTCCCAGAACGATGCGGGAATACTTATCAAACTCTGCTTTCCCCGCATCGCTGCACACTTCATACGGAATCTTCATCTGAGAGAGAATGTCCTCCATCAATTTCCTTCCGTTTTCCGACTGGGTATCACCCTGCTCGTAAATTATAAGGGTGGATGGCTCCTGCTCTTCCACTACCGTTTCTGATTTCTCAACATCAAGATATTCAATTTTAGAATCGCCTTTTTCATATCTTACATTATTCTGCAATGCAATAAGAACGACCGTGAGCGCTATAAGGACCGCTGCCGTTCCGAGCATTCCCAAAAATGTAATCTTAGATCTGAATGACCCTGACTCCAAAACAATCTCCTTTTTTCTATAAATCCCAGAAACGAAGAACCGCTTCTCCGTCCGAAGAAAGATGCACGTTTCTTTTTTCTATCAATTTCACTATCTCTGCCATTCCCGCCCGGTCTTTCTTAAGTGAACAGCTCAGAATAAGGAAAATATAGCCGTTCTCCTTTTCGGGCCACTTTTCAATGATCCGTCTGCTGTCATTTTCAAGGGCGTCTCCGTCCTCCAGTTCAAGATCGGCCTGCGCCTTCTTGAGATTCAGACTCCAGTTGTCCGGCTCACTTTCAAGTCTTGTATCCAGAAATTCCGAGAGATTCCGGATCTGTACCTTCCTGGCCGAATCCGACAAAAGACCGCTTGCGATATATCTCTCAAGTACTTCCTGATACTCCAGCATCAATGATCTGTCATCGGGATCTTCCAGTCTTTTTCTGATAATATTCTGAAGCCTGATATCAAAATCCTTCTGGATCTCCACAAGAGCGGTCACCGCATAGTGAACAACCTCGGAATCATCATTGCTCCTCGCCTCCGAAAGCTGCTTCACATAATACTCCGGATTTGAGTACAGAACATTCATGATCACAGCTCTCTTCTCCTCGGAAGTATTCAATCTTAAGACATCCTCGATGGGAACCACCGACATGGCATCCTCCTCATCTTCCATTCTTATAGATTTATTGATATCGTACAGTATCTCCATCATGGCGGATCTGCGGACCTTCGACTCGTTGACAACGATGGTCTCAGTCAGCGGGACAACATCATCATTTTCCGAATCGTCCATATCAATACTCTTATAGATATCCTGAGCCCTCATCTTCTCCAGACCGGTATAAAGAACCGCTTCTCTTTCTTTTCTGTAGCAGTGAGACTGAAACAGAAGAATTACCAGTCCGAATACCGGCACGAAAAGCTCTATGAAGATTGCATTATATTCACACTTCAGAACATCCGATCCCTTAAGAATGATACATACAAGGCAAACCAGCAGATGAACTGCCAAAAGAATCAAAATCAGCTTTATCATTGCTCCACCTTTTCATAACCGATCGTACTGCCCGCCATTCTCTTTTCAAAAAATCCAAAGCTGTCTTCGCCCGTCTGAGTAAGAATGAGATGAATCTTTCCGTCACTTCCGCATCCCAGAATATCGGTCTGCCTGTTTTTGCCCTTCATAAATCTGTAAACAAGCTCGGGATCCGAGGAATCAAATCTTATCTCGGTGTAATTGGAAATTCCGTTATTTTTCATCTCCTTCTGAACCTTAAGGGCTTCCTCGTAATAAACAGGATACAGCACGACCGTTCCCGGATAATACTTCTCATCATCGATCGCTTCCTGATACTTAAGGGCGCGAAGGAACGAAAGCCTGATAAGATCGCAAAGGATCCTGAAAAGATTCTCGTAATAAAGTCCCTTCTGATCGGCCCGGACCTCATAGAGCGCTATGATGATCCTTAAGCTGTCCTTATCTCTGATGCCGAATGCAAACTCCGGTTCACCCCGGACAAATTCGGAATTTTTCCACATTTTTCCCGAACCGGTGACCTCTAAAAGCTCGGCATGCTCCTCAAGATTGATCGATTTTTTGAGCACCGGCATGTATTTTCCGGAGCAGGCCATGAGACGTCCGTATCTGCCGTTCTGATCCAGAGTGTATACAGCAACGGAATCATTTTCCAAAGTCTCCTCCAAAATGCCGATGCCGTGCATGAAAATATCTGACGGAAGTGCACTGTCAAGCTTTTGAACCGCCTCAAATATCTTTCCGAAGCTGTCCTGATACCCGAGGATCTGTCTTTTGTATCTGCTCTTATTGTCGATAAGTCCGTTATAGACCTGATTTAAGAATACGTACTTTTCTCTTACCAGCTCATTCTCCCGCTCAACCGAGGTGACTTTCTGGTTATGGACCGATCTCACATATCCGGTGATGGATCCGGTCATCAGCAATATTACAAACGGAAGCCAGTTCTCAATATTATAGAAGATCATCGTCCCCGTAATCCCCAGGGAATTAAAGCTTAGAAGCAAGGATACACATGCCAGGCCTCCCGCTGCTATTCCGGCCTGCATTCCGTGTACCGTTCCCATTACCAGCACATAAAACAGGCGTATGTCCACATATCTGAAATATACGGAGTCCTTGGTGAGATATAAAAGTAACTGCATTACCAGTGCAAAAAAGATTACCTCGAAATATCTGACCAGGAGTGGCAGCACCTTGCCCCCGAACAGCTTCCCTCTTCTTTGTTTTTTAAGCCTTCCCGATGCTTTTTTATAATTCTGATAATATTCCGGAAGTGAGGCAAATACATTATCGGAGGGCAGAAAGCCGTACTGCTTTTTCAGATTGATACTGTAATGCTGGACTCCGGTGTAATTAAGAAGTGCCTCGTACCGGACCTCTATCTCCGGATTCAGCACCTTAAGCTCCTCCTCAAAGGACTTGAAGGTCTCGAGATATCCGCTGGAAACATTATAGGTCGCCGACTCATCCGTATACTCTTCGGAAATGAGCATCATAAGCTCAACCAGATCCATTGTGGTGATAAAATCGAGCTGATTTTCCTCTCTGTACGGCAAAACCACCCTTCTTTCCTCATCCATCTGACGGAAAATCTTTCCGAGGAAATTATCATAATTGACGTCATCGACTACATAAGGCGCCCTCAGGATAATTGTCTTCACACTCTTGCTCTCGGAATAAAATCTTACCGCTTCCTCAAAATGAGCGATATTGTATGCTCTGTCCGAGGCAAATATTTTTTTGATCACCTCGTTGCTTATTCCGAACAGGGGATGAAAGTTCAGAGCCTCCAAAGAAGACAGAACAATAACCTTATTAACCCCGAATTCCCGGCATTTATCCATTACACTGCCGATATTTTTCACCTCATCGTAAAGTCCTTCACCGATGTCTGTGTATCCGCTGATATACCAAACGACATCGACGGAGTACGCCTCAAATATCCATCTGAATTTCTCGTCGTCAGTAAGAGTCTCATACACATGGACTCTTTTTTTCTTCCGGCCAAAAGAAGTTTTCCCGGCAATAATAGTATTGTATGAATTCGATACTACATCTATGCAGTTTTCCGACAGCAGATCTGTCCTGCCGCATATCAGAACGGTAGTTACCTGCGCAATGTTCTGCCCTTTTCCAATAAAAGCCATTGTCAATCATCCTCTTGCTAAATCACAGAATTTTCAAGTATTCTCCGGGCATGGGGAACAAAAATATCAAGCAGTTCGGGATCGAACTGTGTTCCCCTTCCGCCCAGCAGCTCATTCATGATATCTTCCGCGGACATTCTTTTTCTGTATACTCTTGATGAATTCATTGCATCAAAGGCGTCCGCAATGCCGATGATCCTTGCCTCAATAGGTATCTGATCCCCTTTAAGTCCGTAAGGATAGCCCTCACCATTGTATTGTTCGTGGTGCAGGATAGCTCCGATGGAAGCATTCGGAAGCAGTGTGAGGTCTTTAAGTATCTCTCCTCCGATCACCGTATGCTCCTTTATCTTTTCATACTCCTCCTCCGTAAGAGCCGAATCCTTACTCAGAATAGTGTCGCTCACTCCTATCTTTCCAATATCGTGAAGGAGTGCTATCTGATAGAGCTGCTCAAGTCTGTTGTCATCCCAGTTCAGCTCTTTTGCAATTAACAGCGAATATTCGGCAACACGGGCGGAATGCCTTTTGGTATAGCGGTCTCTTGCGTCAACGGCATTTGATATCGACAAAATAGTCTGTGTCGTCATTGCCATAAGCCGGTCATGCTCATTCTCAACTGCCATTTCCAGAGTGTTCCTCCTTGAAAAAGCCGAAATGATCTTTCGCTGTCTGTCGTACAGAACCGCGAAGGAAATAAGAAACGCCGCAAAGAACACTATCGGAAAAACGATCTGCATTTCTTTTGAGTAATTTCCATGATCCGGAATCAGACCCGGCACATAGAAGGTAAGACAGGAAAACAGAAACATACAAATACTGATGATACTTCCGACCGCCAGCCCCTTGATCGCTATCGCGGCAAGAGGAAACAGAACGAACACCATCAGAAGAACATCCCCCCCAAAGCCTGTGATCAGGCCGAATACAAATACAAGTATCATAAGGGCGATATCAATGGTGTAAAGAACTCTTTTCCTGTAGTTCGGTTTTCTTTGTGTCTTAGAAGTAATTATACGAAAAAATGCGCGTAGTCTGATCATTTTGCGGCTCCCCGGTGTCAAATAATTAAGGCTGCCTTCGAAAGAAATGCCCGAATAATAAAAAGGTTTATCACCGAAAAACAAAAACTGCACATAGAAGAATCTCTCTATGCGCAGTCAGTCAATCATATGCAATAACACTTAGATACTAAACTTTGCGTCGCTTCCTTTCGAAAGTTTTGCCATATTTGTATATTTGTGTAATTATTTTATCATCAAAAGCTAATTTAGGCAAACAAAAAAATATGTTAAACCTGCTTATTTTCATTATTCCGGATCAAAAATCAATATTCATCCCCGAATACCTCCATGCTCCTCTCAAGGATCCCCTGCATGTAGGCAATAGCCGTTCCGTAATTTGTCATCGGTTTCCCCGCATCCGCGGCGCACTTCATACGGTATTTTACTTCTCTTTCATTGAGCATACAGCCTCCGCAGTGGATTATCATCTTGTATTCTTCCAGATTGGAGGGGAATTCAACACCGCTAGAGAATTCAAACTCGATTTCCTTTCCGGTATAATTTCTTATCCATCTTGGGAGCTTTACAGTTCCGATATCATCACACTGTCTGTGGTGGGTGCATCCCTCCGAAATAAGGATCTTATCCCCGTCTTCAAGAGTTTCTATCGCCCCGGCTCCTGCAGCGAGGGATTTCAGATCCCCCTTGTACCTTGCCATAAGGATAGAAAATGATGTGAGGTACACATCGTCCGGTGTATCTGCGGATACCTTTGCAAATACCTGGCTGTCGGTAATGACCATGAAGGGTTTTTTTGAAAGTCCCTCAAGAGTCTCCCTGAGCTCATGTTCCTTCACAACGATCGCTGTGGCATCGGCCTCAAGGATATCTCTTATCACCATCTGCTGGGGCAGAATAAGCCGCCCCTTGGGCGCCGCCTTGTCGATAGGAACCACCAGTACCGCGAAATCTCCCGGATTCAGAAGGTCGCCGACTATCCTGAGCTTTTCATCATCAAGCTTTACAGCCTTTCCGATGCGCTCCTTGAGTTCGTAGATATTTATGCCCTTTTCGGCAGAAACATAGATCGTGTCCCCCGGCTGCTCTTTTTTATCCGCGTTCTCCAGCATATCACATTTGTTATAGACGATGATATACGGGATCTTTTTATCCCTGATCCTTTCAAGAATGGACCGATCCGCATCCGTCATTCCGCACGAAGCGTCAACTACCAGAAGGGCAATATCCGTTTTGTTCAGCATCTGATACGCCTTCTTCACCCTGAGTACTCCAAGCTCGCCCTCATCATCAAGTCCCGGGGTATCGATCATAACGACCGGACCCAGAGGCAGCAGCTCCATAGCCTTTAAAACGGGATCCGTTGTCGTTCCACGGACATCCGACACTATGGCAAGGCTCTGGCCTGTGAGTGCATTAATAAGGCTCGACTTTCCGGCATTTCGCCTTCCGAATATTCCTATATGGATCCTCTCTCCCGAAGGAGTACTGTTCATGCTCATATTACCCTCCTGCTATCAAATTACCGTTTGATCAGTATCTTATACATCTGCAGTCTTTAAAGCAGTATCTCATATACTGCATTTTATATGCCTGCATCATCTAAGCCTCCAATTAAAGTATTTACATGTTAAGTGCATCTCCGCGTCCGTAGGCGATCTCATATCCGATGTTTTCCATTCTGAGTTCCATGCATCGCCTGCACTGTGCCGACTCATCACCCGTACATATCTTATTATCATAAAGGAGATAATCCTTTCTCACCTCTGTAGGAGAAAGGTTCGGCATAACAACATTGGCTCCCGCAAGCATTCCCTTCTCCCGACCCTTTGGATCTATCGTTCCCAGGGCTGTGGTTGCGGGCAGAAGGACCCGGGGAATCATTATTCTGATAAGACTCAGTAAATAAAGCGTCTGCTCCAGCGTTCCGGCAGGTTTGCCGGCAAAGCACGTGTCATGATGAGGGATAAACGGTCCGATTCCCACCATTGCGGGATTTAATTCCTTTAAAAACAACATGTCCTCCGCAAGTGTTCCGCTCGTCTGAAACGGCGCCCCGACCATAAATCCCGCACCGACCTGAAAACCGAGCTCCTTTAGATCCCAAAGACATCGCTTTCTGTTTTCGCCAGACAGATTTTCGGGGTGCAGCATGCGGTAATGTTCCTCATTGGCAGTCTCATGGCGAAGGAGATATCTGTCGGCGCCCGCCTCCCTGAAAGCCCTGTAGCTATCCTTCGGCCTTTCGCCGATAGACAGTGTGATGGCACAGTCAGGGAATTTTTCTTTTATCATCCCTATGATCTCGACTATCCTCTGATCGGTAAAATACGGATCCTCTCCGCCCTGAAGCACAAATGTCCTGAAGCCCAGATTCCGGCCTTCATCACAGCAGGCCATTATCTCCTCTTTGGTCAGACGGTATCTGTTAACATTTTTGTTTCCGCATCTTATTCCGCAATAGTAACAGTTGTTTTTGCAGTAATTCGTGAACTCTATAAGGCCTCGCAAAAATACTTTTTTTCCGTAATACGGCTCTCTTGCCTCACACGCAAGAAGTGCGGCATAGGCCCTCGACTCTTCGCTGCAGCCCTCTATTACTTCTATCCACTCGGATCTTTCCAGCGTCTTATTTTCATTTAGTTTATCGATAAGTGATCTAACTTCGTCATTCATACGTTATCATACCCTATTTCGGAAGCTCTTCTCGTCACTTCCTCCAGCGAGCCCTTCAGATGCTCCGAGCATCTTTCTTCATTAGCCTCCACATGATCTATACACTTCGTCCTGAGGATTCTGCATGCGGCTGTTAAAAGCTCAAGACTCTCCAGGAGACATTCCGCGCAAAAAAGGTGCCTGGCACTTTTAGTGTTTGTGCCTGGCACTTTTAGTGCTTGTGCCTGGCACCTTTTAACAGATTCTCGGAAGCATCTCTCCCCCCGGCTGAGGAAGCATTGTCTCCGAGCCGATTTCTGTTGTAATTATCACGCTTCCCTTGTTTTCCTCGGTTATCTTTCCAATAACCGCGGCATTTTTTCCGTATTTGTCTTCATGAAGCGCATTAAGTATCGCCTCTTTTTTATCATCGGGAACGATCACCACCATGGTTCCCTCATTTGCAAGGTACATGGGATCGAGTCCGAGCATTCCGCACACTCCCTTTACCGCCGGGGCCACAGGAATGCTTTCCGTCTCGATTCTCACTCCCACATTACTCTCCGCAGCGATCTCATAGAGGACAGTTCCCACGCCTCCCCTGGTCGCATCTCTTATTACGTGAATGTCCTTCGAAACATCCATCATTGCCTTCACTGTATTCCAAAGAGGCGCACAGTCGCTGGCCACCTCCGCATCTATTCCCAGATCCTCTCTCTCAAGAAGTATCGTGCAGCCATGCCTTCCGATGTCTCCCGTTACGATGACCGCATCCCCCGGCCTTGCGTACGCCCCCGAGGTATCTGCGCCGTCCTCAATAATTCCGATTCCCGTAGTTGTAATAAATACATTGTCCACCTGGCCTTTCCCGGCAACCTTTGTATCTCCCGCAACGATCCGAACCCCCACCTCTGCGGCGGTCTTTTCCATGGAAGCCGCGATCATCTCAAGCTTTTCCATCGGAAATCCCTCTTCGATAACAAATCCGCAGGTCATATACAGCGGTTTCGCACCCATGCACGAAAGGTCGTTGACTGTTCCGCAAATGCTGAGCTTTCCGATATTTCCGCCCGGAAATTCAAAAGGTGAAACGATAAATCCGTCTGTTGTCATCGCAAATCTTCCCTTCGGAAGAGAAAGGACTGCCGCATCATCCGCAGTAAACTGTTCATTTGCGAAATGTGCCTTAAAAACCTTTTCAATAAGTTCCGAAGTCTGCTTTCCGCCGGCTCCGTGCGCAAGTTTTACCGTATCGTTCATAATCCTTTACCTCTATCAAATCCTATACTGATAATATGCCGAGCACGCACCTTCGTTCGAGACCATACACGCTCCCACCGGGTGCTCCGGCGTACACACTTTTCCAAAAACTTTGCAGTCGGAAGGCTTGCATTTTCCCTGCAGCACCTCTCCGCACCGGCACGCAGGACTCGGCTTGCCCTCAATATGCTCAATTCCGTATTTTCTTTCGGCATCATATTCCGCGTATTCATCTCTCAGTTTCAGCCCGCTCATTGGAATCGTTCCGAGTCCTCTCCATTGCATATCACAGGGCTCCATCACTTCCTTAATAATCGCCTTTCCGGAAATGCTTCCCTCTTTAGTCACGACCCTGGGATAACAATTTACAAAAAACGGCTCCTTCTCCTGATATTTTTTGAGAATAACCGCGATCGCCGCCAAAAGCTCCTTTGCGGTAAAGCCTGCGATCACTCCGGAGATTCCCTCATCCCTGAGCCTTTCACATTCCTCCTCACCGGTTATCGCATGAACATGTCCGGGGTACAAAAAAGCGTCCGCACTTCCTTTTAACGCCTGGTAAGCATTTGGCATGGTCTTGTTAGACGCAAGGATCGAGAAATTCTTAAGCCCGTCCTCCTTTGCTTTTTTGACTGCAAGGCATGCTCCGGGAGTAGTCGTCTCAAATCCCACCGCAAGGAATACCACCTGCTTGTCCGGATTTTCCTTCGCAAATGTATACGCATCCAACGGAGTATACACGATCTTTATTTCCGCTCCCGTGCTCCTGGCATCCGCCAGACTTCCGTTTGTTCCCGGCACACGGATAAGATCTCCGAACGTACATATTACACATCCATGCTCCTTCGCAAGGAGAATTGCCATATCGATAAATCCAACCTCCGTAACGCATACCGGACATCCGGGACCGGATATCAGCTCTATGCTTTCCGGGAGTATCTTTCTGATTCCGAGCCTGAATATCTCATGTGTATGCGTGCCGCACACCTCCATTATTCTGATCTTCGGACCTTTGTAATTCTTTATTATTTCCAGTGCCGAGGGCTTTGCTCCTCCCTCTGTTCCGGATCCAGTCATAATAATTCCTCCGCAATAAATCCAAGTCTGCTTTTCCTGTAAAACCTTTCCGATCCCTTACAAAAGAGAATTCAGGATGTCATCCGTTTCTTCCGTGTCATCGGAAGTGATCCTGGCAATGGCAACCCCGGCATGCACCATTACGTAATCTCCGGGTTCAAGCTCATCGATAAGCTCCGCCGAAACTTCTCTTTTTGCGCCCATGGCATCAACTACTGCCATGCCGTTTTTAATTCCTACAACCTTCGCCGATAATCCTACACACATATTTCCTCCTAAAGCTGACCGCTCCTTCTTTATCAAATGTTATTATTATCAGATATCTCTATCGCCTCAGATATTATTCCCGGCAATATTTCTCATCCCATACGCAGCCTGTCCAAGGGCTATTCCCCCGTCGTTCGGAGGTATTAAATGATGCCTTATAACCTTGTGTCCTCCGGAAATAATTCCCTTCTCGGTCAGTCCAAGCAGCAGTGTATTCTGAAAAACTCCGCCGCTCAAAGCCGCCGTATCACACTTTCCCGATGCGAAAATTATTTTCGCCGCCTCTGCCGCCATCCTGGCAAGTACCGAATGGAAAACATAGGCCAGCCTGCATTGGAACTCATCGTCCGACCGACCGCATTCCTTTATTCTGCCTTCCGTTTCCGAGAGAATATATGCAAACAGCTCATCTGTCGGCATTGTCATCCTGCCCTCAAGCTCCTTCATTGAAAGAAGCTTCGGATTCTCCTGCACGATCCGATCGACAAGCGCCTCTGCGGATGCCGGATCCGAATAATATGTCTCATATTTTTGAGCTCTGAATTGAAGCGTCATAGAAGCCTCTCCCTCAAATGTGGAGGCTTTCCTGATTCCGAGAACCGCACTTACGGCATCAAACAGACGTCCGGCACTGGTGGACATTACTGTGTTAATGCCCCTGTCCGCCATCTTTCCGATCATTTTCGCTTCAGCTTCACTGCATAATCCGATCTTTTCACAGATACCAGGCCCCTCTTCTTTATATAATGAATGGATCATGGATGCAGCGATCCGCCAGCCCTCTTTTGCCGAAAGATCTCCCCCGACCTGGCTAAACGGCATAATGCTTCCCGACCTTTCAAATCCATTGTAATCACAAAGAAGAAGCTCTCCGCCCCAGATGGTCCCGTCGGTTCCGTATCCGGTTCCGTCAAAAGAAAGTCCTATCACACGCCCTTCAAAATCATTCTCCGCCATACACGAAAGAATATGAGCATAATGATGCTGGATCTGAGTCACTTCGACTCCCTGTTCATTTGCCACCAGAGTTGTATTGTACTTCGGATGCATATCGCAGATCACTCTTTCGGGCTTGGCCTCCAGAAGCTCCTCCATACGTTTTACGGATTCCCTCAATGCATTGACGGTTCTGACATCCGCCATATCTCCGACGTAGGGCGATTCATAAAAAAGCTGATCTTTGGCAATGCAGAAAGTATTTTTCAGCTCTCCTCCGATTCCGAGAACCGCGCCCTTAAGATCGGCATCCGTCATCACCGGAAGCGGGGCAAAGCCCCTGGATCTTCTTATCATATAGGGTTCATTTTCATAAATATCCACAACCGAATCGTCCGCCCGAAGACGAATCTTTCTATTGTGAGAAAGAATAATATCGCAGAACCCCGATAATTCACTGACCGCATCCTCATCCGTCCTGCATATGGGCGCCCCGCTTACATTGCCGGAAGTCATCACAAAGCAGTCGGTATTCATTGTCAGACCGTCATTGTAGTCAAACAACAGCATCTGCACGGGAGCATAGGGCAGCATCACCCCGATATTCGGATTGTCCGGTGCGGTGGAAGGCGCCAGTGTCCCGTCCTCCTTTTTGCGAAGGAGAATGATCGGCTTCTGGTGTCCGTTCAAAAGCTCCTCTGTCTTTGCGGAGGGAATCTCGCACTGTCTTCTCACCGTTTCAAGATCCTTCATCATTACCGCAAACGGTTTTGCCGGGCGCCTCTTCAGCGTTCTGAGCCTGGCAACCGCCGCCTCATCCTTTGCATTGCAGCACAGGTGATATCCGCCTATTCCCTTGATAGCAATTATCTTTCCGTCGATAATTCCCTGCCTTGCATAGGTGATCGCCTCTCGTCCCTTTATCAAAGCGTTTTCTATTCCGCCGTTTTTCCCGTTAATAATATAAACCTCCGGGCCGCAGTCATTGCAGCAGACAGGCTGTGCATCGTACCTGCGGCTCTCGGCGTGGGTATATTCCTCCTCGCAGGCGGGGCACATAGGGAACTCTCCCATACTCGTCCTCACTCTGTCGTACGGCATGGAATCAAGAATAGTCAGCCTGGGACCGCATGCCGTACAATTTATGAAAGGATGCATATATCGCCTGTCTGACGGATCATATAACTCCTTTGCACACTTCGGACACGTTGCAATATCCGGCGATACGTAAATGCTTCCTTCTTCCCGTTCACTTTCAATTATCTGAAAATCGGAATACCCCGCGATCCTCTCATCATCGTGGGAGATCTCCTGCATGGATATCTTCAATATATCCGACCTCTCGGGAGCCTTCGCCTCAAGGTCATGCCTGAAAATTTCAATCTGACCCTTTGTCCCGCAGGCAAATATCTCGACATAGGATCCGCGGTTTGCCACGCTTCCCGTGATCTTTGCGGCATCAGCTATACGGCTCACAAAAGGCCTGAAGCCCACCCCCTGTACTATTCCGTACACACATATCCTGAAAGTCTGTTTCATGTCGCTCATGTATTTCTCCAAATACTTTTAATTTTCTATCTTTCGATATCTCCGGATACCGCGAAATGCGGAAATGAGATCCATTCTCCCTCATATCCTCTCACGGCTTTTCTGAGAATATCATCTGCGGCAACGATGTCGAATCCGCCCTCGAAAACAAGCTTCCGCAGCTCCTCCTCGGATTCAATGTGAACATCTCCCGGCCTTGCCAGCGATCTGTCCATCATAAAGAAGGTGGCATTTGATACCTCAGCCTCTCCGGCTTCATCTTCTATAAATGTTCTCATAGCATCCGCTATCACCTGCTGATGAATGACAAGAATCTTTATCGGTCCTTCGTCATCGGCTCCTGCTTTTTTTGACGCCTTTGCGGCCAGGAGCTTCTTCCTCGCCTCATCCTTTATATCATCCCCGAGAATCATATACTCCGCCTCATACGGTGTTCCGAATGTTTCCTTAAGATATTCCGCCGCTTTTATTCCCGCAGGGGACAAAACAATATTTTTCGCGGCTTTTCCGGCCATACATACCTCGTCAAAGCCGTCTCCCATTCCGTAACAGAAAACCTTCGTGTAACCCCTTCTCAGATAATGATCCCTCAGCTTTTTATCCGCATCCACATCGGTCAGCTCCAGCGGCGTCGCCCCGATAATTCCAAGTATCCTCTCGTTCTCATGCAAATCTTTTGAAATATCTTCAGTCTTTCCGTCCCCTGAAAAGTTTCTGAACAATTCCAGATAAGCGTCAGACTCGCCCTCGTCATACAGCTTGGTTCCGCTGCACTCAACACCAAGGACGGGGATCCCGCACCTCTTTGACGCCATTTTTTTCAGCGCTCTGTAATCGGTTCCTATGACAGCAGGAACAGGGGTGCCGATAAGTGCAGCAAATTTTGAGTTGAACTTGTCGGACACCAGCTTAAGCTTTGCGACCATCTTGTCATCTCTTCCCAGTATCGCATCCATATCGCGCAGGCCGGCACTGAAGATAGGGCTCTTGTGCCCGAACCATCTGGGCTCGTCAAACCCGCAGTAATTTCCTATGCATCCTCCCGCATCGCATACCACTGTGATGCAATCCATATCATAGAATACAGCTGCCGCGCCGGACTGATCCGGAGCAAACGGAGCAAGATACTTTAATAATCCCTTCATTCAGCACCTCCGGCATTTTTCTCGATCTCCTTAAGCAGCTTCTCAAGGCCTGCATATCCAAACGGTCTGTCCTCGCTGTTCCACGGGATATTCGGGCAGTCCGGATGATAATATCCGGCGTCCTTTCCTATGGTAATATCGCACTCGATCCTGCTCATATCATAATTGATCATTGTCGGATGAAGATTTGTATAAATTCTTACATCCGGATCCATTGACGCAAGCTTTCTTATGTAGGCAAGATTTGTATCTGTCACTGTTCCGAATATTTCCGTTATTTTCATTCCGTAACCGGCAAATGCCGCAGCCATCTCAAAGGGATCTCCGTTCATCCATTCTCCGATCGCAATTTTCAGCGGCTTTTCCCCTCCGAATTTCTCCGAAAATTGTTTCACAGACCTTTCCGCTCTCCCGTAATATTCCGAATCGTCAATTTTACAGCCTATCGCCCCGCCGAAAAGCTGATATTGGCTGTGGATCTTATCGATCCTGTACTGCCTGGTAAGCGAGACAGCCGGTATTCCCAGCCTTTTGTAAATATCGTCGGCCGCATATCTGCATTCGGGATTTATCACAATATTAAAATTCGCTTCGGCCATCTTTTTATATTCTTCAAAAGTCTTACATCTGGAGATCTCATTGATCTTTTTTATTCCGAGCTTATGAAGAATATCGTAGAGCTCCGTTTCATCGTCATACGGAGAAAACTCACCCAGAAGATTAACCACATTGCTCTTTCTGGGACGCTCTTCAAGAAGTGAATAAATGCTTTTTCTCACTTCTACCATCGGCGGCTTGCTCCCGTCTCTCGTGAGTGCGTACATATAACACGGAATCACGGGAACCCCCGCTTTATCGGTCGACTTTCTGCAGACACGTTCCACATCGGTTCCCAAAAGCGCATCAACGCAGGTCGTACAGATCATCACGCAGGACGGCTTTTCATCCAGTGAATCAACAACCTCCTTTACCGCCCGGGGGATTCTCATGAGATGACGCCCCGTCACGATATCCGTATCATCCTGAAGAAGATAGAAAAATCTGGAACCGTATCTCTTTTCGTCACTCAACACCGAGGTGTTTCTGCCGCAGCAGCCCGGAGCCACAAGAAGCATTACCGAACCCGGTATCGCAAGCCCCGCCCGTTTCACTCCGAATCCCTGAGCACCCGGAGAATTAAAGCTTAAAGTTGCCGGGGAACTGTATATGAGATGCTCCCCGGATTTCAGCTCCGAGGGTATCCCCGAAAAATCCATCGATGCCAGCTCCGAAGCGGTAAACGAAACACACCTCTCATTCATAAACTGTTTGTCTTCCCGCGTCATAATTCCAAAAGCCTTTCCGCAAGTTTAATATATCTCCTGCTGACATCAAGATCCGCATCGCCTTCCACAACGGTCATTCCCATATCTTCATATTTAATGATCTCTTTGCTTCTCGGAATGTCCGCAAGGACCGGAAGATTTTTTGACGAGGCAAAGGCCGTCACCTTCTCCTCCTCATTTTCCACATCACGGCGATTCATTATCACGCCGAGCACCGAAGCGTAGCCTCTGTCCTTAAAGTTTTCGACCGCCGTACAGATATTGTTGGCTGCATAGAGTGCCATTTTTTCTCCGGAGGTCACGATAAGAACATGCTCTGCATAGCCCTCTCTGATAGGCGCCGCAAATCCTCCGCACACAACATCCCCCAGAACATCATAAAGTACAACATCCGGTTTATACGTCTCAAAAAGCTCCAGATCCGCAAGGAGCGAAAAGGTTGTAAGTATTCCCCTTCCCGCACATCCCAGTCCCGGGGTAGGTCCTCCGGTCTCGATACAGACAACGCCTCCGAAACCTTCCTTTGCTATCTTATCCAGGCTGTCCGGCGCCTCATCAAAATCTCTCATGTAATCCATTACGGATTTCACGGGATTCCCGTGGAGAAGATTGACCGTTGAATCCGCCTTCGGATCACAGCCTATCTGCACGACCTTTTTTCCCATAGATGCAAAGGCTGCCGCAAGGTTAGCCGTTGTAGTTGATTTTCCTATTCCGCCTTTACCATAAATTGCAAGTTTTAACATTATCAAATATCCTTCCTGAAAATGCCCTGTGCGGTACAGATATGAATTCTGCCGACTCCGGACATATTACTTTGAAAAACGGATCCGCGATCACCTTATCAATCAAACCTTCGCTCTCGAGAGCCTTCAGCTCCCTGATAAGCTCATCTTCACCGTTTAATATCTTATCTGAAGCTTCGCCGTTCTCATTCTTTCTAAGCAGGCGGGGAGCCGTCTCAGTCATGGCAAACACCACGGCATTTACTCCTTTTGATTTCTCAAGATAATCTGCAAGAGATCTCGAAGTTACGTACTCGCCTATTATCAGAACATTGTCACCCTTATTCAGTCTTTCAAGCCAGGTTACGCGTTTCAGCGCCTCATCATCCGCAAAAGCCTCGCACGGTACGCCGACAACAAACGGTGTTCCGAAACGCTCCCTCAAAAGCTCCGCGCATTTCAGACCTCCTGACGAGAGAACAAGATTCAGATCTGCCGATCCGGCATTGCTGTACCCGGCAAGATCCCCGTTCATACCAAATGATAAAATGGTGCCTGGCACCTTTTGAACATTTTTTTCAGCTATCCAGCTGCGTATCCTCTCAACCGCATCCATATCATGGAAGTCCATCGGAGTAACGCCGATAATATTGATATTTTCCGCGCCCTCCAGATCGGATGCCGTTATCATGCGGGCACCGGCCCTGTATCCGGCGCTTACTTTTGTTCTTTCCCGCAGCTCTTCTTCGTCTCCTTTCGGGCAGTAGCGGTCGGCAATTGCCTCGAGCGCCAGCGATATTCCTCTTACATAGTCGCGCATGCCGTTCGTCTGAAAGCCCATGCAGACCGTCCCTCGCTCGGCTTCGATCACCCTGGCGATTCCCTTAAGATCGGTTCCCGTCATGTATGGGATAGGTGCTCCCACCAGGGCAATAAACTCCGGATCCAGCATGTCGGCAGCGTCCGAAATATCCCGCATCAGCTTCCCGTCATCTCCCAATATCGATTCCCTCTCCGATACCGCCGAAATGTATACCAGACTGTCCGAATCGTACCATCTCGGTTCATCGTGAGTTGTGTATGTCGAATTGCATCCGGATGCATCGTGCATGACCGTCATTCCGCCCAGATCGTAAAGTGCGGAACACACTCCGAATTCATCCGAGGAATATGTCGGTATCAGACTGGCGCTCTCCTTCATCCCCGTGGATGAAATGCGGCTCAGCTCCGACGGAATCCTTGCATATTCATCAGGGTCCTCACCGAGAATGCACCTGCATCCTGTGCCCTTCTTCTGCACCAGCTCCCTGACATCCTTTTTATTGAGGAAAGCATCCGTCATGAGCTCAGCCATCCTGATAATTCCGTCATATCCGAAAAGTCCTCCGCCCTCGGTAATATCCGTAAAATACTCCGTCTGCTCAAAATATGCAGCCTTCTGGCCAAGAGCCAGAACCTTTCCTCCGGATTTTTCCGATAGTCTTCCCTTCATTCGTCTCATATCGGGTCGCGATGTCGGGAATATTTCAATCTCGGGATGATTTTCCTTTATCCAGTCGAAATCTCTCCTCTCCTCGGGATTCATGACATCAACATATATTCTCTTAAGATTAAATCCGGCCTCCAAAAGCCTTCTCGACAGCGACAGCACTCTGAAGACCAGAGTATAATCGATCGCAATTGCGGTATCTCCTATGATCTCACGGGCTTTCTTTATCGCCCTTGAAGCCTCTCTCTCCTTCCCGGCAAGCCAGTCATCATCGTGATCCTCATATAATTCTGCAAGAAGATATTTATATCTCAGGGAGATCTCATGTTCGGAAAAAACGCAGGGCAGATAAAGATACGGAATTCCCAGCCTTTCCTTCATATCCTTTGCCGCATTTATCGCCTGGGGCTCATAAATGATGTTCAGCCTTCCCGCGGCAAGCTGCTGATATTCTTCATAGGTACTGCAGTCATTCAGAGATCTGATACTGTATTTTTTGTTTTCCAGCATCTCGTAAAGCTCACTCGTTCTCTCTATCGCATGATTGCTTCCCATCAGGTTTATCTGCCTGTCATTTTCCGGTCGTTGCTTCAGCAGGCTGTAAAGCTGGATCCTCATTTTCCTGTCGGGACTCATTCCGCTCTTTCTCAGCGTCGGTATCATATAACAATCCGCAAAATCTATATCCGGATAAGTTTCCCTCAGTGTCCGGAATACATACTGCTGGTCATATGCCAGGAAAAAATGCTGGCAGTTAATATACAACAATACCGCCTTGGGTCTGTAGGAAAGCTTGCTTAATATATCCCCGACGCCCTTTATCATAAATTCCTCAATATGCCCGGTAATGACATATTTTTCCTGAATCTCCAGCGCCGAATACCGTCCCATCTGTCCCATTTCAGCCGCTGTGAGAACAACACCTCTCAGACATCCCTTGGCGCATACAAAAATCTCATGACACTCCGGTATGAGCATGCCGGTATGAACGATATTCCAGACACCTCTTGCCGGTGAACTGTATTCCAGCTGCTGCGGAAACGGTATCGGGAAATCCGCTTCCCCTATTTTTTTACCCGAATAATACTTATCCATAATCACTCTCTTATCATTCCTGTTCCGGATGATCTTCTGCGCGATCCTCCGTAATCGTTATTTTTCTGCCCTTCCGCTCAATCTTCCCCGAACTTTCCAGGGCATCAAGCGTTCTGTAAAGAGACGCCCGGCCGACCCCCAGATACTCGGCAAATTCAGCAAGGCTCATGGGAATAATAACTTCATTCCCGACGCGATTTTCTTCTATATACATATTCAGCCGGCTCGCTGCGGTATACCCGGCCAGCGACACGATCTTTTTATTCAAAAAATATATCCTCTCGGATAAAAAATCGACGATATTATAGGCCAGTTGTCCGCCTTTGCGGATACTCCTTTCAAGAGTCTTTCCGCTGATGCACAAAAGCCGTCCGTCCCTGCTTGCAGTAAGTCTGGAATTTTCATCCTTCTTTCCCAACGCTCCGGCAACATTGATAGGAGAAGCAACTCCCGCACTTCTCATGGTAATATACCGCCCATCGGAAGCAGCCTTCTCAATATGCACAAATCCTTTGATAACCACATACATGCATTCATTGGTCAATTCCCGGGATCTGTCCACTCTGATCAAACGAGTATCATCCGCTTCCAGAATTCTACGGAGCTCCGAATCAGGAACCTTATCAAACAAAGGGCACTGTTTAATTATTTCCATATATCTGTCGATCAATATTAATTCCATATTTTTCGTATCCGGCTGTATCTGCAATTTTGATGAAATAAATAGTGTGTCAAATTTTTGTCCCACTCGAGACACTTCTATTATTTACTATACTAATTGACTATGTGCTATATGTCAATTTAATCTAATAATTGACAAATTTCTTTGCTTAATCAATCCGATTTTCAGCACATTGTCTAAACACAATCTTGAGTGCCCTTTATACTTTTCTCTATTTATCTTTTTTGAAAAATACCGGTTCCCTTGCGGCTTTCGGAAAGCGGCATACCAAAAAAGCCGCCCCGTGCGGACAGTGTTCATTAAACAGTAATGCTGAAAAATGAGCACCGTCAATTAAAAATGCCTCAAGGAGCTTTGCAGGCCCTTTTCTGTACAACTTAAAAAACCGCTGTTTATAAATAAATACAAACAGCGGTTTTTCTTATTCTGCTTATGCAGCTTCTGGTTATTCAGTCTTATTCTTCACAGCCCCGATAATATAGAGAACAGGAAGAACCAGTCCGACTATGCAGCTTACCACGGGGAAGGAGTTTCCGCCCGCAACGGTAAGGATAGATCCGACGATACAGAGAGCCGCCACGATAACGCCCCATACGATACAGCTTTTCGCTTTTTCGGGCTTTTTGCAGTTCTTTACGCCTACGATTCCTGCAATAAACTGTGCAATCGCGCTGACAAGACTCAAAATTCCTGCTACATAGAGCAAACCGGAAGAGATCTCGCCATCACTGATGTAAACGAGCGCAGCGATACCAAGGATAGCAACAATCGCGAGAATGATGGATAAAACTCCGCCGATAATCATAAGGATCCCCGTAGTTTTGAGAAATCCAGCTCCTTTTGCTTCCATTTTCATTTACCTCCTATAAAAGATTTATTATTCCCACAACGCATGATTTGCGTCTGTTGAGCTGTAGTTATGTACCCACAGGGCCGCCGCAGTACTCGCAGCACCCGTTGGTATTGGGAAAGGTTGTTGCTCCGCAAAAGGGATATACAACAGGCGTTTTGGGCGCGTTTTCCGCTGCGATACTGTCCCGGGTTTCCTGCCGCATTTGCGTAAGAGCCTGCTTGATCTCCTTGCCAATGAACGCATCGACCTTCTTCTGATTTTCCTCTCTGTATGCAAGCTGCGCCTTGATCTCGTCTACTGTACTGTGGCGGCGGTCATCAAACCAATAGGAGAGCTTTTTTGCACAGTCCTTGCACAGATTCCCGTCTTCCAGTTTGCGGTTTCCAAGAAGCCCGATCTTTTCACCGCATATACTGCAATATTTCTTATCAAATAATCCCATTTTTGTCTCATTATTATAAATTAATGCTTCTTAAACAGAGGGTTTAATGCTGGCAAGGATCGCTTTCACGTCCGCGTCATCTACGCTTATCTTTCCATCGTCCATTTCCAGCATAATAGTTACCTGAAACTGGTCATCGCCATCCTCAGCCCAAAGAACAGCCACCGGATAATCCATGCTTTTACCGGTAAAGCCGTTCCATGTGTAATTATCGAGCTTTATGGGCTCCAAATCCTCTGTGTCGTCATACCAATCTTTATAAATTTCCATGGACGTATCTGCGCCGTAATAGTTTATCTGGAGATACGGCTTGGAAAACAGATCCCACTCTTCCTTTGCATCCTTGCAAATTTGCATTGCCGTCGGATCAGTGGCGTTTTCTTCCTCGGAAAATATATTCGAAACAGCAAAGGCTTTCCATCCCGCCGGGACAAGCGCGCTGACTTCTCCCGCGTCAAAGACATCCCCTGAGATCTCTGTCTGAGCTGCCTGAGCGTTTGTGTCTTGGGAATCGGTTGCGGCGGGTTCTTTAGAACCACAGCCTGCCAAAAACGCAAGGCATATCATAAGTGCCAACATCAATACAAATACTTTCTTCATCTTCTTTTCCTCCATGTGGTTAAATAATTAAATTAGTTGAGTAATTCGTCAACCTTTTCAAATGCCAACAATCTGACGCGTTTCTTGGCGCCACATTTTGGGCAAAAATGTACTCTGTCTGCAACCACCGTTTCACATTTTGGGCGTACAGAATGCCTGCGTTTGCAGATATGAAACAAGGTGTCCTGCGGCAGCGGTGAAAGGCATTCCCGACATTTGGTTTCTGTCTCAAAAGACATTGCTCCGCGATGTACACAAATCTTTATGTTTTTCATGGCATTCGTTCCGAATCCGTATTAATGCATACTTTCAATGCGGATTGCTTCGCTTTTGTCTGTCATTTTTGCTTTCATAAGCAATTCCTCTTTGTTTCTTTCTGGCATTTTGCCGGATGATATGACTGTGTAATTCGTTTAATCGACTCTCGTGCACGGCAAAGAGAGCGTCCGCCATTGCCCATCCGTTCGGAAAACGAAGCTGCGTCAAATCCATTCATATCATTCCATCACCACCGTCCTCCTTACAAAGCATCGATAACCGCCGAAAGATAGGTGGAAGAAACAGAGCCGTAGATGAAATTGTCAACAAGCCCGTCCTTCTTAGCCTGACGCACCTTGTCCGCCAGCTTCTTTTCGGTGTTCTCGTCCACAACCAGTACAATTTTGCAATCCGGATTCTGTGCTTTCACTTCACCTCGAATCTTCATGCGTTCCTCCAGCTTCCACGGCGTGTAGGCTGTGACCTCCATGATCAGGACGTTTGCAAGCACGGCACCGCACAGAAACAGCGTTTTATCCGGGCTCTCGCTCATTACCGGTTCAAAATCGGAATCAAACCGGCGCAGGGCTCCGGCAACCGCATCCGCAAACAGGGCATTCTGCATATCGATCACTACTCTCCGCATTTGCATCACCTCCAAGATTTCTTTTTACGTCCGGCCAAAGCTTCCGGAGCATAAAAAGGCGCAGTAACCTTATGCTCACCTATATCATACCGAACCGGTTTTTTATTTTCCCTACCCATGTGGGTAAACTTTTACATCCTTTGCAAAAAAAGACCCGGTTTCAAATCTGAAACCGGGTTGTACAGTCAAATGAAATTATAAAACGATGGGGTTTTCCTCTGAACCGTCCTGCTCATCGAAGAGCTTGGGAATGATGAAGCGTTTGCCTGTCACGGCAATGGCAAGCTGGGTTTTGTTTGCATAGCCTGTCTTTTGCAGAATATTGCGGATGTGATACTTCACATTGTCTTTAGTATAGTGCAGCTCCTCGGCAATCTCGTTGTATTCCAGCCCCTCACAAACCATACGCAGAACCTTGATCTCTGTTTCCGAAAAATCAGTGCTGGTGCTAACGCCCAGCTTAACAATGGGCGATTCGCTGGGCCACATCTGTTTGCCCTGCATGGTGGCGTCCATCACGGTGATCAGCTCCTCGGGGCTTACTTCCTTGTGCCAGAAGCTGTCCGCTCCAGCCTCTTTTGCCCGCTTGATAAAGCTCTCCTCCGGCATGGAGGTGACGATAATGATTTTTAGCTTCGGGAACTGTTCTCTCAGCTCGGCAGCGGCTTCAATGCCGTCCATTCTGCCGTGGGTGCAGACATCCATCAGTACCAGTTCCACTGCGCTTCGGCGACAGACGGTAGCGGCCATATCCGCTTTTGTGAGACTGCCCACCAGTTCGTAGCCTTCGCTGCCGCGCACAATATTCTCCATATATTCCCGTGCGATACGCAGATCGTCAACCACAAGCACCCTTGTCATATCTGCACCTCCTGTTCCTGTTTTTCTGCGCCAACCGGCAAAGTAACCGTCAGCAAAAATTCCGGCTGCGACTGTATCTCCATCCTGCCGCCTGCTCTCGTGATCTGTTTTTCCAGATACACAAGCCCGCCCCGGGGGGTGATGTCTCCTTCCGGCTGTCTGCCGTTGTTGGTGATATGTAAGGTGACGGCAGCTTCTGTCTGCTCCGATACCACGTACATAGCCGTTGCGTCCGCATGACGGGCGGCGTTGATACAGGCTTCCCGCATGACCGCAAGAAGGGCTTTGAGCAGCTTCGCCTCCGTCGGAAGCTCGCCGTTTATTTCCACGCGGACGCCGGAAACCTCTGCATCCCGGATAAACTCCGACACATCATCCTGGGGATAAACGTTTTCCTCGCGCAATACCTGAATGGCACGGCGAAACTGCCTGACAGCGGCGGCGTTTTCTTCGGAAGTGGTGTTTTGCCGCAAAATCTGCCGTATGGCGGCAACTCCCATATTCATCTGATCGTGCAGCCGCGTTTTCAGGTTCAGGATTACCTGTTCTCTTGTCATTTCCAGTACATTTTCCGACAGGACTTTCAGCTCACGGTACATCTTTTTCAGTTCCCGTGACTGGCACTTCAGTTCCTGCTGTTTTTCGTACAGTTCGGTCACATCATCGAATATGACTTCGGTATAAACCTCGCCTTGTGCGGTCGTGATCTTCTCTGCGGAATATTGCCATGCGTGTCCGTCAGGGAAAAGGAATACATTTCCGTCCCGGATGACGCCGGCGGTGTGATCACAGCCCTCCAGCGCTTCGTTCAGCTCGGTAAGACTTTGCAGGTCGCTTTGCGTGATTTTACGGTAAAGCTCATACATCGCCGTATTGCACAGCTTGATGGTGCCTGCGGGCGTGAAGTAACAGACGGCTGAGGGCAGGGTGTCCAGCGCTTCTTTTACCGCACTGCGCAGATCGTGTTTTGCTTTGATTTGTTCGATAGCTTTGCGTGCTTTCATGCGCCCTCACCGCCTTTCTGCAATTGGAAGGTAAAGCGGCAGGTTCCGTCCTCGCAGGAATACAAATCTGCGTCTGCCTTATGGCAGGATAAATCGGTATCGCAGACAAAGTCAATGGACACAAGAAACTGTCCTTTTCTTTCACGGGCATTGACCCACACACTGTGAAGGTCGAACAGACAGTCCTCCAATACCGTTTCAAAGGTGTGGTATATGCGAAGCATATCCTTTGTCGCCAGGATAACATCCGCAGGGAGCGTACAAAAGCATTTCACGTCCAGCAGTTCCAGATTCATAAAAGAATCCTCAAAGCATCTTGACAGATCGCGAATATCCGCCGTTTCTTCCCGATGGCTGACAAGCAGAAGATTGCCGTAGCGCTTTATGTATGCACCCAAAACCGCTGCACCTGCAAGAAGTTTTTCTCGTTTTTGCGCATCATTTTCCGTATCATACTGTGTCAGCAGATGTTCAATCATGCTGATCTGTCCAGTCATTTCCCGGTTGAGCACATCGGCTTCCCGGTTCTTTTCCTGCAAAGAAAGGATTTTCTTTTTCGTTTCCAGATTTTCCTGACGGATGCGGTTACGCTTCGAAAGATCCCGGCAGTTTTCTTCGATCTGCTCAATGGCTTCGGTAAGCTCTGAAACGTCCTCCTGCCACAGCACATGACCGAAACGAATCGGTTTGCTTTTGATCAGTGTCGTTTTATCCGCCAAAACAGGATGCGTTTTGGCACTCATTCTCTGCTCATCGGTCAGCCCCCTGGCATTGGAGCTGGCAAGGCAGACCGTGTTTCCCTGATCCATAATCTGTGCACCGAGCCTGCTGACCATAAACAGTTCTTCATAGCCGGTGTTGGTTTGGATCAGCCCGCACTGAATACAGCCTTCCAAGATTCCGGTGAACATCAGACACTGCGCTGCAGCGATGTCTCCGCCGATCAGCTGCATCCATTCCACGCCGCTGGCATATATAAAAGCATATACGATAGAACATGCCAGCAGCAAAAACGGCAGATATTTTTTCCTATATGAGAGCCGACACTTGATTATCATGATAACAAATGCCGCTAAAGCGCAAAGGATCTCCCACCCGAGTACGATATAATATCCGAATGTATATCCATTGTTGCTGTCCGTCCATACCTCTCCTTCGGGGAAGGAAAAGACAAGCTGATGGAGATCATTGGTAAGCACCAGCAGCAGACAAAGAACCGTGGGAATAGATAATAACAGCAGCGCCGTTTTCGACAGCCTTGCGTTCTCGGGCTTGCCCAGTGAGATGACCACAAACAAAGAAAACAGCGGGATAAACAGCATTGGCAGGTAGTACCAATACCATAGTTTCCGTGCTATTCCGGTATCGGTTATAAAAAAGTATTTCATTGAACGGATCACAAACCAGAAAACCATTAAGCCGGAAACGGCAATCAGATAACGGCGCACCTGTACCTGAATGATCCGTTTGCTGACGGAAATTCCCCATTCGATATAAAGGGCGATATAGATCAGCGATCGGAGGATCCCACCCGGAACGATCAAGATATCAAACTTTCCCAAAACCCGTAAAGCGATCGCAGAGAAAACCATCCCGGCTACGAGAAAGCCTGTTTTGTGATTCTGTTTCGTCATGCGGAACCTCCTTTCAAAAATGTTTCATTTTGTTTTACTGTTTGTGCCGGGTATCGGCGGCGTTTGTTTACGGGGGTCTGTGGGCTTTACAGCATCATCAGGGATTGCCCATGAACGCCCGAAACGCTCTGCACCGGGTATGCGTCCCTGCGCCACATACTGATTGACACGTCGCTCCGATATACCCCATTTGTAGGAAGTTTCCCGTATGGAGAGATAACCTTTCATACGCCGCTCCTTTCTGACAGACACAACAATACAATATATATTATATACGAATATCCGCAGTTTTTCAAAAATCCGGCGTGAATTGTTCTTGAACTTTTTCTTATAGGTTTGGAAAAATGCAGGGTGTTCACCGTAGTAGTAAGAACAGAGATACCGCAGCAAGCATAGGGAGTGTAGCCACACTCCTGAATAACGCTCCCGCCCGTCCTGCCGGATGGCGGCGCGTCTGCTTGTTGGGATGGTCCCAAACCCTTATACGAAAGGACGGTGAACGAATGGCAAACAGAACGAGGAACATTGTGCTTCGCGTCCCGGTGACGGCGCAGGAACGGGAAATGATTGAGCTGAAAATGCAGCAGATGGGAACGCGCTGCTTCTCCGTCTATGCCCGCAAAATGCTCATTGACGGCTATGTTATCAAGATTGATTACAGCGATATAAAGGCTATGACTGCCGAGCTGCAAAAGATCGGCACGAATATCAATCAGATTGCCCGACGTGTCAATGCAACGGGGACAATCTATGCGCAGGACATTGAGGACATCAAGGGGGTACTGAATGAAATATGGCTGTCACAAAGATCCATCCTATCAAAAGCCCCTTGAAGAAAGCCCTTGACTACATCACCAATCCGGTAAAGACAGACGATAAACTGTATGTGTCCTCTTTCGGCTGCGCGGTGGAAACCGCAGACATTGAGTTTGAGAAAACGCGGCTGCGGGCAATGAATAAGGGCAACAACCTTGCCCATCACCTGATACAGGCATTTGAACCGGGCGAGGTTACGCCGGAAGCGGACGGCGACAAAGAGGATTAAAGTCACTGTTTAGGAGCATAAAAAGCGGCTTGCAGCAAGGCTTTCTGCGTGGAAACCAAGCTGCCCGTATGTTTTCCTTTCCACAAGAGAAAACAGTCTTTGAAACCGTGACGAAATGGCACAAAGAAAATGCGGGACGCAGCAGCCGAAGATGGCCGCCGTGTCCCGCGTCATTTTTATTCCGTATCGGAAAGTGTCATAGAAAACTTCGCTTCCTCAAATGCTGCATCGGTCATATTATGCAGCTTTTGGATTGTCTGCTCATTTTGTCTTGGCAGCCGTCTTTTTCGGGGCGGCTGCCTTTATCTGTCCGGCTTTGAGCCGCGAGCGCACAGAGGGGCGCGGCCTGCGCAGGGGCAGATCTCGTTTTTCGTCACTGCTTATGAGAGCAAACACACCGCGCCTGTCCTTCATACCGGATAAGAACAGGGACTTATAGGGAAGCACGGCAAATAAGCGATCTTGCTCCCGGCTGGATGCGATGCCAGCACGTCCACATTTTCAAACTTATTCACATCTTACTCCATTTCCATCCAATAATGTGACCGAATCTGGGTACACACACATTGACATAAAAATAAAAATAGATGCTATCAACAGGATTTAGTTTTTGTCACTAACTTGTCACTTATCTGGAAAAATTAGTAAAAACTACCAAAGAACACAAATCTCGATAAAATCAGAAAAATCCCATAAAAACAGGATTTCTCAATGTGGTAATTATCTAAAAAAATTAGATGTATATATATTATCGCAACCTGCAACGATGTGCAAAATTCGATTATTTACAGTATATCCCAAAATCAGACAGCTTAGATTAGGATAATCTTCCGGATACTCTTCGATAATTTCTCCGGTTGCAATTCCATTTTTCACTTCAGCTCTGCTGATATCTCTTTCCTGCATCCGTTCTAAACAATGCTTCGTTCAGATATTTTTTGATGCCTTGTTAACTTAACACTATTAACCTCGTGACTCTTTTCTCACGCTATTTCAATAGAACCACACACAAATGATTATATTTTCTCAAACTCTTCCTCATCCGCAGACCCGACGATCTGCCAAAGAGTGCTTCCCTGTGTTACCATCCGGTAATACCGGCAAATCATCCCTGCAAGCGGACTGTCTTCCGGAAGCCTGCTGTATCTTTCAACCGCTCTTTCTATTCCGTTTGCCTTCAGATACTCCTGAAGTTCCGCTGACTGAGCATCCCGGGGATCGTCAAAAGCATATGCATATGCGATTCCCGCACAGATATGCGAAGGAACGATTCCGTGCTTCATACACAAAAGCGCCGCACCTGTCATTCTGTCATCTTCCGAGACCTTCCTCAAAGGCTCTGCGCAAAGGCGGGGAACCGAAATCCCAAGTCTCCTGTTTTCGAACCTTTTAAGCAGCCCTCTGCTGTATTTAAAAAGCTCCCCGAAATCACGCCCGTATTCACCGGCCATCGCTTCCGAGATCTGTGCAAGGCATTTCAGGGCAAGGTATTTGACCTCGGGAATCCTCACTGCGTCGCTGAGCTTCAATAATCCGTCCGCAACAGTGGAATATCCGATCACCGCATGAGCCATATTGTACATAAAAAGCTTCTGTCTTATATAAAATCCGAACTCATCCCGGAATTCCATATTTTTTATTTTCGGCAAAGGTCCTCTGACAGTTTTTTTATCGACAGGAAGCAAACTGTAGTCCTCAGCCAGTACCCTCAGCGGATCATCACCCCAAAGCTCAGGGGTCATCACCGGAACATTCCTTCCGATGCAGGTCTCGACCATGCCGATATGTTCATCCATCCACGCGATCTCCTCAGGTGTCATATACTGCTGCACGAGCTCTTTCAGATACTCATTTGCCCGTATCATGTTCTCGCAGACAATGATATTCAGATATTTTTCAGGCGTTTGACTCATCCTGAGCCTCAATCCTTCAGCTATAACCTCTGCAACATTCGGAAGCACGCTCTTTCCCAAAGAGGTAGCCATAACATCGGCGCCGGCAATAACCTCTGAAATCTTTTTCCTGTCCTGCCCGTAAATTCCGCTTACATTCTTCACCCGGATCTCCCGGCAGAAATCGTTATCGACAAAGCACAGCGGATACTCGCCGGCTTCATTTATTCTGTCGATGAGTTCAGTATTCACATCTATAAATACCGTATCGTAGCCGGACTCGCAAAAAAGCTGTGCCATAAACCCTCTGCCAATGCTTCCAGCACCGTACATTACAGCTTTCATATTTCGATTCCGTCCTGTCATTCAATATACGGCACAGCAACCGAAGCAGGCGTGCTTCCCATTGCGGAAAGAAGGGAAAGTCCGACTTCTCTTCCTGCCTTCACCGCCGTTTTTACCGCCGCGGCATCTCCGTAAAATGCGATGATCACCTCGTTGGTATGACTGGTACCCTTTGAAGGTGTCATGTAGCTTGCAATCTCAACATTTGCCGCTTTTACAGCATAATCAGCCATCACCATTCCTATTGCCGCAGGCGCTCCCGCCATGAAGCCGAATGCCTCGCCCATGGGAATACCGAAAGCCTTGTTTATTGCCTGATCGGCATTTGCGGAATATGCAAACTCCAGATGGCCGGCTTCATTTGTGTAAAGCTCACCTACGTATTTGTCCGTAAGCTCCAGCGCCATCGCTATGCACTGCCTCACATCCGACACATCGTGTCCGCCTACCACTATATAATTACCGTGCCCGGCACCGCCCTTTGAATCTCTGGGAAGCTCCACGGATAATACTTCTGTATTTGTCGCCTTCACGGCATCATCAACAGCCGTTATCTGTCCTACCGCACCTGTTCTCGAGCTGAAAACGCCTATTGCGTAATATTTGCTTTCGGGATCCATTTTTTCCCTCAGCTGGTCACTCAGACCCGAGATCACCAGGCCGATGGTGTCAAGAGCCGCCGTTCCCACAAATTCCTGAATATCAGATCCTCTGCTGTTAAAGTTAAATTCCATATTTCAAACCTTTCAAAAAACTGATAGTGCTTTCTTAGCCATTATAAACAATTGATAAAATTATAACACCTGTGCCGGTTTTTTCAATTATATTATTTCTCACTTACGTCATCCGGCTTCATATTGTACCACCACTTAAACACGGCAACTCCGATAATGATAAAATATCCCACAATACTGTAAATATCCGGAATCTCTCCGAGAAAGAAGAAGCCCAAAAGCGCCGCAAATATAATCTGTGAATAGTCAAAGACAGATATCTCCTTTGCCGGAGCCTTTGTGTAGGCTTTGGTGATTGAAAGCTGTCCGCCGGCAGCCGCAGCCCCGGCAAGCAAAAGACACGCCAGCTGGCGGATACTCATCGGCTGATATGAAATGATAAGGAACGGAAGCGTCACCATACACGAAAACACGGAAAAGCACATGACTATCACAGGCCCTCTCTCCCCCTTTTTCCCCAGCTTTCGCACAAAGGTATATGCAATTCCGGCTCCCAGTCCGCCCAGCATTCCGATAAGGCCATACAGGGATGTCACCTGAAAAGAAGGCTTGATTATAAAAAGCGCTCCGGCGAAAGCCATTATAACAGCCGCCCACTCCACCTTATTTGCCTTTTCCTTCAGAACGATCACGGACATTATTATTGCGAAAAACGGTGAAAGCTTATTCAGCATGTTGGCATCCGCAAGCCCCAGCTTATCGATCGCATAGAAATTGCATATCAGCCCGGCTGTTCCGCACACACATCTCACCAGAATATCCGGAATGTTCTTTTTATTTATATGAAAGCCCTCCGGACTTTTAGCCAGAATTACTATTGCAACCACCGCCGCCACCGCATTTCTGAAAAATGCTTTCTGCATCGTGGGAATATCTCCGGATATCCTTACAAAAAATGTCATCAGCGAGAAAAAGAATCCCGCCATTATAATAAAAATAATTCCCTGAACCTTATCACTTACCACTATTTGTTTCATATTGTTGCCGCTTTAAAACCTTTTCCCTTTTGTTCCGGAGATCTCGCACCAGAACAGTCATTTTATCAATCCTTCATTGACAGTGATATTTTGTGCTTTTTAATATCGACGCTCAGAACCGTCACATCCACCGGATCTCCGACCTTCACGACCTCCGACGGGTGGCGGATGAAGCGGTCACATATCTTGGAAATGTGTACCAGGCCGTCCTGATGCACTCCGATGTCAACAAATACCCCGAAATCAATAACATTTCTCACGGTCCCCTTCAGCTTCATTCCCGGCTTCAGGTCCTCTATTTTCATTACGTCCTTTCTGAGAAGTACCGGCGGAAGCTCATCCCTGGGGTCGCGTCCGGGCTTTATGAGCTCGGATACGATATCCTCAAGAGTAGGGATCCCCACATTGCACATTGATGCGATTTTTTCTTTACCTATCCGGTCAATACGCCCCTTAATATCCTCCAGATTATTTCCCGCGACATCAGATCTCTCATATCCGCATATCTCAAGGAGCTTTTCGGCCGCTCCGTAACTCTCGGGGTGAACTCCCGTATTGTCGAGAATATCATCGCTTTCCGGAACTCTAAGGAATCCGGCGCAAAGCTCAAAGGTTTTCGGTCCGAGCTTTGACACCTTGAGCAATTCTTTTCTGGATGAAAATGCCCCGTTTTCCTCCCTGTATTTCACGATATTTTTTGAGATAACGCCTGTCAGACCGGAGACCCTGGAAAGAAGCGCCGCACTTGCTGAATTGACATCGACCCCGACCATATTGACGCAGTCCTCTACCACCCCCGAAAGTGTGGATTCAAGCTGATTCGCAGGCATATCGTGCTGGTATTGCCCGACGCCTATTGACATTGGGTCTATCTTTACCAGCTCGGCCAGCGGATCCTGAAGTCTTCGTGCGATGGAGATCGCAGAACGAATATTGACATCATATTCCGGAAATTCCTCCGATCCAAGCTTTGAGGCGGAATAAACCGAAGCTCCGGCCTCATTTACTATAGCGTAGCTCACATTCATATCTTCCCGGCGATCTTTTTTGCCTTCGGGGGTATTAAGCCCCAATATCATTTCGGCCGCCATCGACTCCGTCTCTCTGGATGCGGTTCCGTTTCCTATAGCGATATGTGTCACCCCGTGCTTTCTTATCATAGCACTGAGCTCGCGGATGGCCGCAGCCTTTTTCGCCTCCCCGAATGTCGGAAAGACCACTGCCGTATCCAGCACTTTGCCGTTTTCATCCACAACCGCAACCTTGCATCCGTGGGAATATCCCGGATCGAGTCCCATGGTAACATGACCCTTCACAGGTGGCTGCATCAGAAGCGGCTTGAGATTCAGGGCAAAATTGGCTATGGCCCCGTCACATGCATCACCGGTCAGCTCGTTTCTTATCTCTCGCTCCAGTGAAGGCCATATAAGCCTCCGATACGAATCGTCGCAGGCACTTTCCAGATATTCCGAGGACGGAGAGTTCTTTATTCCTAACCTCTGCTTTAACTTTCTTTTTGCCTCATCGTGATCTATTTCAATGCCGGCCTTCAAATAGCCTTCCTTCTCTCCCCGGTTTATCGCCAGGATCTGGTGCCCTTTTACCTTCTTTATTTCAACAGAAAAATCATAATATCCGTCATACACCGATTCCTCATCCTTGGCCGCTTCGGAAACAAGCATGCCCTTTGATCTTATCAGCTTTCTTATCACATCCCTGTTTCCGGCATCATCAGAAATATTTTCGGCAATGATATCCATCGCTCCCGCAAGAGCCTCATCTGCATCCGCAACGCCTTTTTCCGCATCCACATATTTTTCCGCTTCTTTTTTCGGATCCTTTCCGCTTTGAAGCATTAAAAAGAGCGTCAGACCTTCAAGCCCTTTTTCCCTGGCCTTTGATGCCCGCGTTGCTCTCTTTTGCTTATACGGTCTGTACAGATCCTCCAGCTCCGCCTGAGTTTCGGCATTATCTATCGCCTCCGCCAGATCGCCTGTGAGCTTTCCCTGCTCTTCTATTGATGTCTTTACCGCGATCTTTCTCTCATTCAGATTTCTGAGATAGGAAAGCCGCTCGGCTATCTTTCTGAGCATCACGTCATCTAAGCTGCCGTGAACCTCTTTTCTGTATCTGGCAATAAACGGAATCGTACTGCCCTCATCCATCAGGGCAATGACATTTTTCACATATTCGGGCTTGACGCCCGTTTCTTCCGCAATTATTTCAAATATTTCTTTCATTTTTCACTTTTCCTTTGTTTCTGCCTGAAAGCGCTGCCCGCCCCTCAGGCCCTTTATTATGGCAATAGCGCTCCGCATGTGATAAACTTTTAATCAACCGATGATTATACACGAGGAGAAGCAATTATGCAAAAATATGACTATCTGATAGTTGGAGCAGGCATTTTCGGATCGGTATTTGCCAGAGAAGCTGCGGACAGAGGCAGAAAAGTGCTCGTTATCGATAAGCGCCCGCATATCGGAGGAAATATTTACACCGAAGATACCGCCGGGATCAGGGTTCACAAATACGGAGCTCATATTTTTCATACCAATAGCACAAAGGTCTGGAATTACCTGCAAAGATTTGCCGAATTCAACCGCTTCACAAACTCCCCCGTTGCAAATTACAAGGGCGAGATATATTCGCTTCCCTTCAACATGTATACATTCAATAAAATGTGGGGAGTTGTCACGCCCGAGGAAGCCTTCAAAAAAATAGAGTCTCAAAGATGTGACGCCGGAATAAAAAATCCCACAAATCTCGAGGAGATGGCTATATCTCTTGTCGGAAAGGACATTTTCGAAAAGCTTATTAAAGGGTACACCGAAAAGCAGTGGGGGAGACGCTGCAGTGAGCTCCCCTCTTTTATAATAAAAAGGCTGCCCGTTCGCTTCACCTACGACAATAATTATTTTAACGCAAAGTATCAAGGGATACCTGTTGGCGGGTATACAAAGATGGTGGAAAATCTGCTTGCCAATAAGAATATCGAAGTCAGACTTAACACCGAATACCTCGCGAACAAAAAAGAGCTTGACTCCATTGCCGAAAGGATCCTATACACCGGTCCTATAGACGAATATTTCGGCTATGCCCTTGGCGCACTTGAGTACCGCTCCCTGAGATTTGAGACAGAACTTCTGAATATTCCAAATTTCCAGGGAAATGCCATGGTAAATTACACCGACTCCGAGACGCCCTGGACCAGAATAATTGAGCATAAATGGTTTGAGTTCGGAAAGGATGCCGACGGGAATGATATTCCGCATACTGTAATCAGCCGTGAATACAGCCTCGGGTGGAAGCCGGGCATCGAGCCCTTCTATCCCGTCAACGACGATAGAAACAATGAATTATATGAAAAGTACCGGCTTATGGCAAAGAAGGAGACAAACATTATCTTCGGCGGGCGCCTGGGCAATTACAAATACTATGACATGGATGCGGCCTGCGAAGCAGCGCTTTGTCTTGCGGAAAAAATGTAAAAAAGGTGACAGGCATATGTAAAAAAGGTGCCAGGCACATGCCGTGTTTGTGCCTGGCACCTTTTGATACTTTTTTTATTATTCCCACTCCATAGTTTCTATTGCGTGCATAAATTCAAAATAAGTATTTTCATCCGGATATTCCCCGTCATTGTAGGAATGGGAAATATATGAGCACTGATAATAGAACACGTCTCCGTTCGGAGCATTCTCCATTACCACCCAATCGGTGACTGTTCTGGAGCCGTCCTCTGAAGAATATGCTATCATGTACCCCTTCTGTTTTCTTCCGCCTATCTCAAGCTCCTGAAGCTCGGGCTGCGTAACCATTCTCACGGAGTAATACTCTTTGGAATTTGCCATGGCAGTTTCAAGATATTCATCAATGGAACCTGTCATATCATCTATCGGCGTCACATAGTAATACGGCAGATCGTCCACTGTTTTAGGATATATGGCCACCATATCGTCATACTCTATAGCAATCGACCATGACGGATACTCTAAAGAAAAATCATCGGCCGATGCTATCTTATAATCCTCCGACGAGGGAGTCCTGTCGGTTTCATGAGCCTCCTCTTCCGGATCCTCCGTCTCGTCCTCCCAATCATCCCAATCATCCCAGTCATCCGCGTCATCCGAATCTTTGATGTCTTTTATGACGCTCCACAATCCAGACGCATTTTCTATCTCATAATTTCCGTTCTGTGTGGAGAGATTTCCCGCATTAAAAGTAACGGTTGTACTGACCTTGTCGTTTGCCTCGAGGTAAATGACGGTGTCCGAATCCGTCGCAGTCATATCCGTCTCCCCGGTGATCTTGATGGCGTCGATGGACATAAAAACATCTGCAATGTCGTCAAACTCCGAAGTCGCATATATCTGTTCTCCGCCTTCGCCGTACTCCCTTATCTCAACATGATCCACATCGGACACATCATAGGTAAGGAAGAACGATACTGTTTCCTCGCTCAGATAATTCCATATAGTGTTATCCGTACCGTCCGATTCCGATTCTTCCGGAGCGGCATTTCCGGAGGTGAGCTTATCCTTTCCCATCGGCTCCTTTTCCGCCTGCGACTCGGTCTCCTCCGGTTCCGGGGTGTTATTTTTGCACCCGGTACAAGCTGCACAAATCATTGCAGCCAATATCAATCCAACAACTAATCTGTTCTTTTTCATAAGCTTTCCCCTTCGGTCTCTAATTAATTCCCGGCTATGATCTTTTCGGTTCCGGGAAGAGTTCCCGTGATATATGTATTCGATAAATAGCCCGTCTCAGGATCCCCCTCTCCTACCCACAGAGAGCCTTTGTCACTGCAGATCCGCAGCGCATCTATGTCATCGCAAACATCCGTCGTCCGGCTGCCATCATAATAGCATTTTTTCACGGTCCTGTCCTCAATATTGCCGTAATAAATCCAGCAGTCCTCATAGGTAAAATTCAATCTGTCGAGATCCAGCGGAACCTCGCTTAAGGAATACAGAAGATTTCCCTCAAGATCCAGTACCTCCAAAGAATTGTTGGAAATAGATTTAATAAAGATCATATCGTCCTCAACAAATCCCAGATAATAATTATGTCTTGTATTAAGAACCTCATCCTTCTTTCCATTGGGATCACACTTTTTGAGAGAAACAGCACTTCCCTCAAGCCCGGAATAATATATAGAGTTTTCGTAAATGTTGAACCAGAAAACGACCCCGTCTATAACCTTTTCGCGCTCTCCCGACGAAACATCTATTCTGTACAGATAGGAATCCTTTCCCTCATCCTGCAGATAATAAAGGTACTCATTCCCGTCGGAAAGCATCGCATACTGGACAAACGTCATAAAAGTGTCGTTTTCATATATTTTTTTCATATCCTCTCCGCCTTCGCCGCAGGACATGAAGCAATATTTTTCTCCGTCACTCTTTTCAAAGTAGATCCTGTCTTTTCCCGCATTCAAATACAGGGCGTCGGCGGAATCCCCGACCTGAACGGATTTTGAGATCGTAAACTTCAGTATGGATTCGTCAAAATCACAGATATACATGTTGTATCCGGCGTCAACAAACGCCTGATAATTATCCTTATCCCGCACGAACCAGCCGTTGGACAAAAGATTTGCGTTTCTGTTTCCGACCCTTTCAACTCTGACCTCCCAGGGTTTTGACACCAGAAGAATAACGATCACAGCCGCAGCCAGAACAAGGCCTGCAGATATTAACCCAATTATTTTCTTCTGCTTCGACGTCATGCCTTTTTTCTTTCCTTTTTCAAGGATGAACGAAAAGCCCGCCAGAAGCTCCTCCATGGAGCTTATCCTGTTTTCGGGCAATAATTCAAGCCCTCGTCTTAGGGTGCCTGCCGCCTTTTCATCAAGCGCCCTGTCTCCTGTCCCGGGAAACTCCAGCGTATCGTTTTCGATCCTCTTAAGCGCATCCGTCAGGAGACGGCCGTAGATGCAGTAGTAAATCGTTGAGCAAAATGCGTAGACATCGCTCCACGGACCGATATTGCCGTCGGTTTTGTACTGTTCCGGAGGACTGAAGCCCCTCTTTGCAACAGGCATATCTCTTACGGAACCTTTAGAGAAAGAATCGCCGCCCGAAACTTTCAAGTCCTTTGCCGCCCCAAGGTCAAGAAGGCACAGCGTGCCATCCGACCTCAGAACGATATTGTCGGGACTGATGTCCTTGTGAATGAGACCGCTTTTGTGAACCATAGCCAGACTTTTCATGAGCGGCGCCATAAGCCTTACACATTGCTCTAAAGGCATTGTCCCGTTTTTTTTGAGATGATCCTTCAGTGTTACCCCCTCAACAAAATCCATCACTATATATGAGGTATCATTTTCAAAGAATGTATCCCTCACCTTGACTATGCCCGGTATCTCATGAAGTCTTGCCATCTGCCTGGCTTCGCGAAGAAAGTCCTCTTTCCCTTCTCTTCTGCCTCCGGGCAGCAGCTCCCTTGTGTTCCATTGAACCCCCGGACCGTCATCTGTATCTCTCGACAGCGCGCCTTCCGGATAATATTCCTTTATCGCAACGCGGATATTGAGAAGGATATCCTCTCCCTTATAAGTAATTCCGAATCCGCCCTGCCCCAGAAATCCATCTATTCGATATCGCTCATGAAGAACAGTACCCTTCGGAAGAATTGAGGTATTCATCTGCTTTGTCCTCTCCTAAAGTATCTTAATCTATTTCAGAACAGCAATAAAAAACTTCGCTTGCAAATCTGAATTCCGACCTCTGTTCCACAGGAATCCATTTTTCAGGCGCCAATTGCCTTCCTTTGTAAAAGGTCCCGTATGATGACCCGTCATCCCTTAAATAAAATTCTCCGCTTTCATCCAGAAAAACGCTGCACTGTCTTCTGCTAATTCCGGGTGCATTCTGAGGAAAGACAAAGGGGCATGCCCTGTCCCTTCCGAAATCCACCGTCTGCCCGGGAAGAATTCGAAGCCTTTTATTTCCGTAGATTCCCTTTTTGCCGGTCACATAATACCGATAATTGTCCGTAAACAGTGCCTTTATCATCTCCCCGGCACTCTGAAAACGATCCTTTATCGCAGGCGCCATTCCCCTTGCGATCGCCCTGTCAACATATGAGGGAATATCTTTTCTGTACATCGACACTCCCGGGGTATTATCTTCCGTGATCCTCTCCGTTCCCCTTGCCGGCAGAACTCCGGTCAGACAATAATAGATCGTCACGGAAAGCGCATAAATGTCGGTCCACGGTCCCTGAGATCCCTCGGCGCTGTACTGCTCGTACGGGGCGAAGCTGTGCTTGAGGACCGTCGTGAGATTACTGCCTGTGTTGTATGTCCGAAGCGATCCGAAATCTATCAGCTTTGCCCTTCCGTCCCCGGTAATAAAAATATTGTCCGGACTTATATCCCTGTGGATCAGGCCTTTTTCATGAATTCTTCTTAAGGTATTCAGCACCATTTTCACATATACGGACAGCTCATTCCAGTCGGATCCGCCCTTTTGCTTCACATAGTCCCCGAGGTTCATTCCCTCGAGATACTCCATCACCAGATAACCGGTGTTGTTTTCACTGAAAACCCCGTAGATCCGAAGCATATCCGGAACGGCCCGCAGGTTGTACATTGCCTGGCCCTCTTCCAGAAACCTCCGGAACATATGTCCGAAAATCTCCGTTTTTTCACTGAATACATTGATTTTAATGCCATCCGGCCCTCTGACGGCGCACTGCTCGGGAAAAAATTCTTTTATTGCAGCCTTTTCTCCCGTTGCCTTATCTTTGGCAAGATAGGTTATCCCGAAACCTCCGCTGCCTATTACACTTATTATCTCATATTTTCCGCTTATCAGCACTCCGGGCCGAAGTGCTCTCCTGGGCATACTCATTTTCCGATCCCCTTATCAGATCCCGACTATCAGGACCGTGAAATTATCCTGCTGCGGCATGTGCGCATCCAAAACTGCCTGTCCTATTTTGTCGGCCTTCCCCTGAATATCCGTATCGGAATTCATGAGCTTCTCCAAAAGAGCGTCACCTAACGCATTGTAAACACCGTCGCTTACCAGAAGCAGCATATCCCCGCTCTTTGCAGGAACAGCGCTCTGACTGCCGTCGACGCAGGCAAGGTCCCCCATGCCGATAAAGCTTGTGAGGCCATCCTTCTGAACATTTTCATCTATCTCGTCAAAGCCGGCCTTTCCGTTTACGGCATTTAACAGAAGACAGCTTCTGTAAATATGCTCCCTGTTGAGAAGCAGCAGCTTTTCACCGCGGAAAAGATATATATGACTGTCACCTACGGATATCCATCTGAAATTGTCCTCTTCCGCCATGACAGCGACAAGCGTCGAGCCGCTCTTACGCAGATTTTTTCGTCCCAGCAGGCGATTGATCCGGAAATTCACACTTGCAAGCATGCGGTATAAGGCATCATCCCCGGACACATCTCCGCCGCATTCCCGGATAAAATACTCGATCACGCCGCGGCTGACCTTTCCGCCTTCCTTCAATCCGCCCATTCCGTCGGCAACCGCCGCAAATATACCGTTACCGTATCGTACATACCCATAGCTGTCCTGCTGATCCTTCCGGTCGCCGATATTGCTGAATGCCCCGACCTCCGGAAGACAAGGGCAATTTTCTCCGATAAAAACAGCAGGAAGCTCCGATGCGTGCTCCGGAGCCTCCTCTGGCTTTTCGGTAACAGGTAATTCTTCAAATGAATTACTGAATAACAAAGGAATTTTCCTCCTGTCCAAGGTAGAATGAATCACTTTCTTTAACTGTTACACCTTCATTTACATTTAATCTTCCCGATCCCGGAATCCATGTTCCGAACGAAGATCCCGTATCCTCCAGAACAAGCTCTCCGTCTGAGAAATATAGTTTGCAATGCAGGCGGCTCACACCCTGTGTTGATGCGGGGAATACTGCCTCCGCGCCCGGATCTCTTCCTATCCGAAGCTCGCTTCCTTCCTCGATCGCAAACTCCCGGCCTTCAAGAGGTCCGCTAACAGCTTTTATCACCTTTACAATCTTCGGCTTCGGCTCTTCTGCCGGAGTTACAAACTGTGTCTCGGGGATCACCGGCATAGTAGCGCCTATATCCTCAACCGGCATTGTCCTCGGTATTTCCGCCTCTGCTGCCATCACTTCGGGCTGCGGCATTGTCCTCGGCATATCTTCTACGCCGGATGGCTGCGGCATTGTCCTGGGCATATCTGCATCCCCGGATGGTTGCGGAGTCGTCCCCGGCATATTTTCAAAACCGCTTCCGGAAGGAACATCCTCCATGGTGAACACTCCCTGTCCTCCCTGAGCCTTCGGTGCGGCAGAAGGCTGTTCCTGTTTTTCCGCCTCCTCTTTTTCGGCTTTCTTTTTCTTACTGTTTCTTATTATGATCACAAGCAGAGCTGCAAGAAGCGCCAGTGCGCCGATCAATTTTACAATCGAGCCAATCAGGCTGATGGTTTCCGCCTTGCTGTTTCCGCTCTCCGTCTGAGGAGTCTGAGGCTCCTGATCTTCAAGCGGACCTTCGTCAGGTTCCGGATATTCAGTTCCCTCGGAGCCGTATGCCGACGTTGAAAAACCGCTCGTATCCGGATAGAGGGCGATAATACTTCCCAGCGGATCGATCACTGCCAGAAGGCGTCCCTGGGAGTCCACCATCTCAGCCGGCAGGAAGCCATCAAAGACATCTGGAAGACCGTCAACAAAATAGTGCGCATAATCATTTTCCGTGTTGATTCCAAGGACGGTTACGTTAAAACCGTCAGCGACTGCATACCCCTGCTCATCGCTTCTGAGATAATAGATCGTCGCATCCGCATTTTCCGAAGTCGGGGCAAGCTCAACGAAAGAATCGTCCATTGTTTCGCCCTCCGCCAGCTGGAATTGGACCGTCTGGACAGTCTCGTCATACAAAGTCACCTCAACAGCCTTCATCTCCTTTCGGGATGTCATTACCTCGAAGCTCTGGATGCTGTTGTCGGAAAACTCCGCAAGGCTTGCAAATATGCATGTATCGTCGCCATAGTATCCCATTACCGCCGGAGAATACGCCACCACTTCCCCTGCCGCATTATAGGCAAACACAAAGCCCAGTCCATCGGGAAAATTCTGAGACGCCTCCTCGACAGACTGCGCGCTCAGATTGGGAGTGGCCGAAATTTTCCCGAATTTCATATCGGCTGCCAATACCGGAACCGCCGATAATACGGTAATTACAACAACCGATACCAGCACCGCCAATTTATTCCAAAAACCTGATTTCTTTTTCATATGCTCCTCCTGATCGTTTCTGTCGTCATCACTTTCCGATAGAAACCTTATATACCTGCAAATCTCCGCCGAGGGATAACATATCTCCGTCGTTCAGGATCTCCGAAAGTCCCGACGCCAGCTTCTCCCCGTTGACAAAAGTTCCGAAGGTTGAATTATTATCCTTTATCTTCCATTTACCTTCCTCTGCAAATAAAGTACAGTGACACCTGCTTATTCCCTGTGCCTGAGCGGAATATTTAAGCTGGCACTCCTCGCTTCTTCCTATTAAGAGCGTTCCCGGGCCGTCAGATTTCCAGCCCTTGCCCCTCAGCTCGCCTTCCACGCAAACAATGCAAATGGGCTGCACCGTATCATCAGAAATCCCGTTGGCAAGAAAGCCCTCCTCGGCGGAATAACCGACTCCCGTTCCGCTGACATACTGTGCATTCGAAATCACCTGATACAAGGACTTTTTAATAACCCAAAGGAAGCACAGCCACTGAATTACAAGCATCGCTATTTCAATGAGCAGCGCTGCAATAAATGAATTGGTAAAATAACCCATGGAATTCCACGCAAAATGACTTGCGGTGGCAATAAGGAATGCCGCCCAGAAAATCCAATTCTTAAAGCTTGCGGCAGATACCTTTTTCTCTTTGTTTATCACCAGTGCGAACGCCGCCGTATACATTGCACAAAACAGAATGTGATTTCCGAAGGAACCTATGAGTCTCCATAAAATAAATGTGCTCATTCCTCCGAAGGATCCGGATGCAAGCTCTCCGTTGAGCATATACTGCGCAGATTCAAAAGCTGAAAAACCGGCTCCCACGGCGGCTCCGATTCCGGCCGCGGTTATCGCACAAATCTTTTTTCCGTACTTTTTCTGCAGGAAAGATATGCAAATAATTGCCGCAAGGAACTTTGCCGGCTCTTCGGAGAACGCCGCAAACGGCGCAAAATCAATATTAAGCCCCAGTAGGGAGAAAAGAAGATTCAGAAGCATCGTAAATACGATAGATACGACTCCTCCCACGACAAAGCATCCCAAAAGCTCTATTATCGAGACATTTTTCGGAATGTTCAACTCCCAGATAAAAATGGTGAGCGTAATGGGCACAACAAGTGGCGGAACCACCAGCGTAAGAAGCAGCACCGCATTTACCATAAGACCCGTAAGTGTCAGCAGAATATAGCTTGCAAAAATGATCGCCAT
>JBMNQZ010000002.1:0-94025 GCA_050944395.1 Lachnospiraceae bacterium | reverse complement strand
TTCGGCTTGAACAACCTCATTATAGTGGAAAGGTGATTTTTTTGTATAACATTCACCGCGCACCCGCATAGCGGGTGGTTGATATTTCGCACGCTTCGCGAGCTCAACAGGGTCACGACCCATAATAGAAAAACCTCTCTTGTCTTGGTAGACAAAAGAGGTTTCTTTCGTGAAGCCGATAGCCGGATTCGAACCGGCGACCTACGCATTACGAATGCGTTGCTCTACCAGCTGAGCCATATCGGCAGACACAATAACGATTATACACAAAGAATCAGAAAATTCAACCTGTATTTTATAAAATCATTATCATGTTTTAAACAATTATGGAATTTTCTCCTCCCGGAACGGCTTGCATGTCACATATAAAAGCACACAATAACCATTCCGGAAAAATTAAATTTCACACGGCAGAATCACTCTGCCCCGGCCGTCAGATTCGATCAGCGCCTGTCAGGATATTCCCTTCTATCGTCTTATCAACATTCTTAAGGAATTCGTCAAGACAGGATACCATCTCGTCGTCAAGATTCTCTATACCGCCGGCATCACAAAGAGAAGCAATATTGGGGTTAAGAGGAAGCTTGACCGTATTCTCTATGCCATGGATACGCGCAAGTCTCTCAAGATCGCCTTTTCCGAAAATTGAGATCTTCTTTCCGCAATCCGGACAGGTGAGATAACTCATATTCTCAACCAGACCGAGAACCGGAATATTCATTTTTTCAGCCATTCTCACGGCCTTCTCTACGATAAGCGAAACAAGGTCCTGAGGAGATGTGACAATGATTATACCGTCCACCGGAATAGACTGGAATATGGTAAGCGGAACATCTCCGGTTCCCGGAGGCATATCAACAAAAAGATAATCTACATCCTCCCAGACAACATCGGTCCAGAACTGCTTAACAACACCTGCGATCACCGGTCCTCTCCATATTACGGGATCCTCTTCGTTCTCAAGAAGAAGGTTTACAGACATAAGCTTGATACCGGTCTGTGAGTCGACCGGAAGAATTCCCATCTCTGTTCCCTTAGCCTTTTCCTTTACGCCAAACACCTTGGGAATGGACGGTCCGGTAATATCGGCATCAAGGATTCCGACCTTTGCACCTGTTCTCTGTGCAGTGACAGCCATTGATGATGTGATAAGAGACTTTCCCACACCGCCTTTTCCGCTGACTACACCTATTACTTTTCTGATATTGGAATTCGGGTTCGGATCTTCAAGAAGACTCTCCATCTGTCTCGAAGCACAGTCCTCACCGCAGGATCCGCAATTGTGTGAACATTCACTCATATGATTATTACCTCCAAAAGCAACAAAATGCCGCATTAATTATTTTATTATTCTTACTTTTGTAACTCCGTCTATAGACTCGAGAGCAGACTTGATCTCATCTGTCGGCTCGGTCTCAATGTCAATTATACAATAAGCGTAATCACCGCGGCTCTTACTTGTAATGTCAGCTATATTAATGTTTAACTCACCGATGATGGATGTGAACTGTGCTATCTTGCCCGGAAGGTTTCTGTGACAAACTGTGATTCGCGCTGCGGTAGTGCACTTTCCGTGGTCGCAGTTCGGGTAATTTACGGAATTATGGATATTTCCGTTCTCAAGGAAATCGATGACTTCCTCAACAGCCATTCTGGCACAGTTTTCCTCAGATTCATCCGTAGATGCTCCCAAATGAGGAATAACGATGGTATTCTTTACATTTACGATTCCAGGTGTCGCAAAGTCTGTGACATATTTACTTACTTTTCCGGACTCAAGTGCATCGATCATTGCCTTTTCATCCACAAGGACATCTCTTGCAAAGTTGAGAACCACAACTCCGTCTTTCATTTTTTCGATCTCGTCCACACCGATCATTCCCTTTGTATTGTCTGTAGCCGGTACATGAATGGTGATATAATCGCATTCGGAATAAATTTCATTTATATCCTTGATATGCTTTATAGCCCTTGAAACATTCCATGCCGATTTGAGGGAGAGGAACGGATCGTAGCCGTATACCTCCATGCCAAGTCCTACAGCAGCATTCGCAACAAGCACTCCGATGGCTCCGAGTCCGATGATTCCGAGCTTCTTTCCGGATATCTCGGAACCCGCAAATTTCTTCTTTTCCTTCTCAGCTCTCTTGCCGATGTCGGTCAGTTCCTCCTGTGATTTAACCCAGTTGATTCCTCCCACAACGTCACGGGAAGCAAGGAGCATTCCTGCGATCACAAGCTCCTTGACACCGTTTGCGTTTGCACCCGGAGTATTAAAAACAACGATACCTCTTTCAGCGCACTTATCAAGGGGAATATTATTTACTCCCGCGCCGGCTCTGGCAATAGTCTGAACCGATGACGGAATCTCCATCTCCTTCATATTTGCGCTTCTTACAAGGATCGCATCGGCATCAGCCGTATCGACCTGAGAATAATTGTCCCCGAATATTGACAAACCTGTATCGGAAATATTATTCAGACAATGATAAGTATACATTTCTTCTCCTCCACATAAACTTTTTCATTTAGTATATTTTTTAATTTATACATTATTTAACTTTATCCAATATCCATTTCTGCGCTTTGCTGCCATTTGACCTGTACAACTGCAGCGGATTCCCGTTTCTGGTATCTGCTGCGGGAATATCCAGAACGAAGGATTCATTCACGGCAGACTTAAAGGTAACGGTTCCGTCGGAATTTTTAGATATCTTCCAAAGCTGTGCTTTGGTTTTATTCATAGAGTACTGCCAGATGACCGATCCATTCTGCCCGATTCCGCCTTGTACATCTACCGCTTTACCGGATTTCACATTGACTACCCTGTAATAATCATCCGACATTTTTTCGATCAAAAACTTCTGCGCATCGGTATTGTTGGAGCTGTACAACTGAACAGGAATCATACTCTCAGTATAACCGCCCTTAATATCAACAGCTTTTTTATTGTTAAGTGCGGACCTGATGATGTACGTTCCCGAATAATCGTCCTTCTTATCTCCTCTTCTGTAAAGATAGAACTTCTGGGATCCGCTTCCGTTTCCTGTATTTATCTGGATATTTGCCAGTTTGACCGCACTGCCGCCGGCAATATCAAGATATTTTCCGCTCGATGCGTTTTTAAAAGAATAGGTATAATCTGAATTTCTAACCGGTATCCACTTCTGGGCACTTGTATTGTTGGCTGTATAAATCTGTACATTCGCCCCGTCTGCGGCACTGCCGCCATATACATCCAGTGCTTTACCCGATCCCGGATTTATTATCATATATGTTCCGTCGTTATTCTTTTTGAATGTCCATTTCTGTGCATCGGTCCCGTTTGCATTATAGATATCGACATTTGTCATATTTGCGGAATATCCGCCGTAAACATCAACAGCCATTCCGGAGTCAAGCGAACTCAGGAAATTATACTCTCCGTCCGCCAAATCTTCTTCGGAATACAGATTCAGTATCATGAAATTCATGGATTTATTAAGAGAGCTGTATGATTGACTGCCTGTAACTTTTACGTTTGCTCTGCCTATTTCCCGGTTATTTGAATATGATACAACGTAATCAACGCCTTTGATAAGATTGGTAGAAGAAGAGACGGTTTTTACCATGCCGCTTCTTCCGAAATCAATATTTTCATCCTTCTTTCCGAAAATATAATACATTGAACAGTTTTTATCAACCAATGCCGGAGACAGAGGTACAAACTCCTCTTTTTTTCCGTTTGACGATGTGAAACCATTTGGATCATTCACAAGTATTCCGCCGGTGGATGTAACTCCTCTTAATACAATAAGATGGCCTCCCCTGGTAAAATACCCTCCGTTTTGCTGAAGAGAAACCACCACATGGCCGTTTCTTATAGCTTCCATCGCCTCGGTAACACTGGTAGTCTGACCGGAGTACTCAAACCCGTAGTGCTTGGCTCCGTCCGGACCCAAAAGTCCCATATACGTTCCGCCATTCCAGTACTTGTTTCCGCACCACGCCACAACATCACTCGGTGTGATATCTTTTCCTGTGAGATATGTAGCGACCATTGCAAATGCGACTATTCCGCATCCGCAGCTTGAAATAGTTCCGCTTCCATACGGATCCTTATAATTACCCATGACATAGAGCGGTACCGCAAGACCTCCGGTAAGAGGCTTTGATGTTGACTGCGAAACAGCGATATCAACCCTCCTTGTCGACGAAACCGTAATCTCCGGTTCTACATCATACCCTGTATAAGGATATACCTCATCAATGTCGGACGCAATAATGCTCTCAAAATTTTTGTGTTCGGTAAACGTCCACTTCTGATTTGTACTTCCCGTATATTTTTTTATTACAACATTGGAAAAATTTTCGCCGGAGCCCTCGACCGAAAGTACAAATTCCCTGTTGAGTCTGCTTCTCAGAACATAATAATAACCATCTTTGTCTATTTCCCAGAGCTGGGCCGCCGAACCGTTCCGGGTATACTGCCAGACATTGTTTCCCTCAGAAGCCTGGCCGTTGGAAACGTCAAGAGCCTTTCCGGACTTGGAATTTATAATACTGTAATACCCTCCGGAAGTCTGCTCTATTCTGAACATCTGCGCAGACGAACCGTTGAAAATATAGATATCTGCATTTGCACCATTATCAACACTTCCGGCATACACATCCAGACACTGACCGTTAACGGCAGACTCGATAGTATAGAGATTATTCGAAAATCCGGAGACCGCAAACTCCTCCATCAATTCTGACTCTTCAAAAGGCACTTTCTGTGATGCAAGAATCTTTTCTTCTTCAGTGAGCAGACCGCCTGCCTCCGCTTCTTCCTCTGTTGAACCGAAAGCACTCCCCGCGATCTCATTCTCTTTCTCAGTATCTTCCTCATCAATGTCCGGAAGCGACTCATTTTCCTCTTCTTCAAATGAGTCGGAATTCATTTCGGTTCCCGCCGAATCCTCCACCTCATCTGCCAGAGTGAATACCGGCATCGAAGTAACAAACAGACACACAGCTAAGAACATCACAAATTTTTTCATAAAATTGCTCCCCATAAGCCACTATGCAGAGGCCCCCCGGACCTCTGCATACAAGAAAAACAATATTTATTTCTTTTCGGATTCTTCCTTTTTTGCAGGCGCAGGTGCAGCTTGTGCCGTTCCCGCTTTTTCAACCTCAGCAATAGCCGCCTTTCTCATCGGGATTCTGCAGTTTTTGTTATTTCCGAATTCAACGATCACATCCTCATCCGAGATATTGATGATTTCTCCGTAGAATCCGCTTGTAGTTACTACATAATCGCCTACAGCCATGTTGCTCATCATCTGCTGGACTCTCTTCTTTTCCTTGTTGTTAGGTCTGATCATAAAGAAATAAACGATCGCAACCATTGCAACGATCCAGATAATAAGAACATACGAATTGCTGCCCGTTGCTGAACCTGTTGTTAAAACACCCATCTGAAACCTCCATAAATAATTGGTAAAATTAAATTATATCATAGTATAAAATCATTACTGATGTCAATCTTAATCAGGGATACCATTCTCCATATTACGAAGCTTAGCGGCTTTATATTCCGCAAAACGCCCTTCTTCTATCGCATCCCGTATTTCTTCCATCAAATGGTTATAGAAATACAGATTATGCATTGCGCAAAGTCTCAGTCCCAAAGCCTCACCGGCCTTCATCAGGTGACGAACATACGCGCGGCTGTAATTGGTGCAGGCAGGGCATTTGCAGCCTTCCTCAATAGGTCTGGGATCCCTCTCATACCTCGCATTCATTATATTCAGCCTTCCGAAGGATGTGTAAAGGTGCCCGTGCCGGCCGTTTCTTGTGGGATATACACAATCGAAGAAATCCACGCCCCTGTCTACCGCCTCAAGAATATTTGCCGGTGTTCCAACCCCCATAAGATATGTAGGTTTATTTCTCGGAAGATGAGGAACGGTCACGTCAAGAATATGATACATTTCCTCATGGGACTCGCCCACGGCAAGTCCGCCTATTGCATAGCCGTCAAGGTCAAGCTCACTTATTCTTTTTGCATTCTCTATCCTGATATCATCAAAAATCGCTCCCTGGTTAATACCGAAAAGAAGCTGGTTTTTGTTTATGGTATCTTCAAGACTGTTAAGTCTTTTCATTTCATCCCGGCATCTTATAAGCCATCTTTCCGTTCTGGCAACAGATTTTTCCACATACTCTCTTTCGGAACGGGAATCGGGACATTCATCAAATGCCATTGCGATGGTAGAACCCAGATTTGACTGTATCCTCATGCTTTCCTCCGGTCCGATAAAAAGCTTTCGGCCATCGACATGTGAGCGGAATGCAACCCCCTCCTCCTTTATTTTTCTAAGGCCGGCAAGAGAGAACACCTGAAATCCGCCGGAATCCGTGAGGACAGGTTTATCCCAGCACATAAACCTGTGTATTCCCCCCAGCTCTTTTACCACTTCATCCCCGGGTCTGACATGGAGATGATATGTATTGCACAGAGCGATCTGGGTTCCCAGATCCGTCAGCTCATATGCCCCGACACCGCCCTTAATGGCAGCTGCGGTGGCAACATTCATAAATACAGGCGTCTGGATTGTACCGTGAACGGTTTCAAACGATGCCCTCTTTGCCTTTCCGTCTTCAGCTATTATCTTATACATGTGTATTTTATCTTTCCTTTAATTGATCTTAAGTAATCCGATTATAGTGTTTTTAAGGGAAAACGTCAACAAACCATCGCTTGTAATGCTGTTTTGGTTATTGTATAATTCATAAGTTATCTTTCTTTTTAACAATACGATTCATTTATAAATATATTTACCAAAATAACCGAATTTTCGAGGAGCATCAATACATGAGCAACAAAATTTTCTCAATGGGAATTGACATCGGATCGACCACTATAAAAATTGTGATCTGTGACGAAAACAACAATATCATTTTCGACAGATATCAGCGTCATTTCGCTGATATCAAGGAAACAATGGCCGATATCATCACAAAAGCCTATGAACATTCCGGAGACATAAAGATACGTCCCGTTATCACGGGTTCCGGCGGTCTCACACTGGCAAACTATTTAAAAATTCCGTTTGTCCAGGAAGTTATCGCCGTGTCAGCCTCTTTAAAGAGCAGATATCCGGCTGTCGACGTAGCGATTGAGCTTGGCGGCGAAGATGCAAAGATCATTTACTTTGAAAATGATAATATTGATCAGAGAATGAACGGCATCTGTGCGGGAGGAACAGGATCTTTTATCGACCAGATGGCTGCCCTTATTCAGACTGATGCCTCCGGACTCAATGATCTTGCAAGAAACTATCAGTCGAAATATGACATCGCTGCAAGATGCGGTGTTTTTGCGAAATCCGATATTCAGCCGCTCATCAACGACGGTGCGACAAAAGAGGATCTTGCGGCATCTATATTTCAGGCTGTGGTAAACCAGACAATATCCGGGCTTGCCTGTGGCAAGCCCATACGAGGCCACGTTGCTTTCCTCGGAGGTCCTCTTCACTTCCTCGACCAGCTCACCCTCGCCTTCAAAAAGACTCTGAAGCTCGATGAGGAGCACGCGATAGAACCTGAGAATTCTCATCTTTTTGCGGCTCTGGGCTCGGCGATGAATGCCGATCCTGAGAGCACCCCGATAAATCTCTCGGAGCTTAAAAAAAGGCTGGATGAGCCCATTGTCCTGGACTTTGAAGTAGCAAGACTTGACCCGCTTTTCCTTTCACAGGACGAGTATGGCATTTTCACCGAGAGGCAGAACGCCTATCAGGTAAAAAAGAAGGAACTCTCCTCTTATTCCGGAAACTGCTATCTGGGAATCGACGCCGGAAGCACGACCACAAAAACCGCTCTCATTGCCGAGGACGGTTCCCTTTTGTACTCATTTTACGACAACAACCACGGCGATCCCCTGGCGACGTCCATCCGTGCCATAAAAGAGACCTATGCCCATATGCCGGAAGACTGCATTATAGCCGGGGCGTGTTCTACCGGATACGGTGAAGCTTTGATAAAGGCCGCACTCAAGCTTGATCACGGTGAAGTAGAAACCGTATCCCATTATAAAGCCGCCGCATTTTTCAATCCCGAGGTAGACTGCATTCTCGATATCGGCGGTCAGGATATGAAATGCATCCGCATTAAGAACCATACAGTCGACGATGTCCTTCTTAACGAGGCATGCTCGTCGGGCTGCGGATCATTTATAGAAAATTTTGCCGAATCACTGGGATATGACATCAGAGATTTTGCAAAAGCCGCGCTTTTTGCCAAAAATCCCATTGACCTCGGAACCAGATGTACAGTATTCATGAACTCCAAAGTAAAACAGGCTCAGAAAGAAGGCGCATCAGTTGCCGATATTTCCGCAGGGCTTGCTTACTCTGTCATCAAAAATGCCCTCTATAAGGTAATAAAGGTGTCCGATGCATCCGAGCTTGGCAGCAACATTGTCGTTCAGGGAGGTACCTTCTACAACGATGCCGTTCTTTGCGCATTTGAAAAAATCTCGGGATGTGAAGTGATCCGCCCGGATATAGCGGGACTTATGGGGGCTTTCGGAGCCGCACTCATTGCAAGAGAAAGACGCGTTGAATGTTCAGGAAGCACCATGCTGTCAATAGACGAGATCAACGCTTTCGAATACTCCACATCCATGTCAAGATGCAGAGGCTGTACGAACAGCTGTCGTCTTACGGTAAATAAGTTTTCTGACGGACGACGCTTCATATCGGGCAACAGGTGTGAAAAGGGAATAGGAAAAGAAAAGAATAAGGATAATCTTCCCAATCTTTACGAGTATAAGCTCCATCGTATTTTTGACTATAAGCCTCTCGACAGATCCGAAGCTCCGAGAGGAGTGATCGGTATCCCGAGAGTCCTTAATATGTACGAAAACTATCCTTTCTGGTTCACGTTTTTCACAGAACTGGGCTACAGCGTTGTTCTTTCACCGTTTTCATCCAGAAAGATATATGAAATGGGAATAGAATCCATTCCCAGCGAATCGGAATGTTATCCGGCAAAGCTTGCCCACGGTCACATTGAATGGCTCATCTCAAACGGTGTGAAAACTATTTTTTATCCGTGTGTTCCTTTTGAACACAAAGAATTTGAGGAGGCTGTCAATAATTACAATTGCCCGATAGTCACCTCATACCCCGAAAATATCAAAAATAATGTTGAGTCTCTCAACGGCGAATCCGTCACCTTTATGAACCCGTTTATCTCCTTTGCGGGACCCGACATCCTCAGGAAAAGACTTTCGGAGATTTTTTCCGGAATCGGCTCAAAAGAAGTCGCTCAGGCGGTTGACAAAGCCTGGGACGAGCTTATGAATGTCCGGAAAGATATTACCGATAAGGGTACCGAAGCGATAGAATTCCTTGAAAAGACAGGCCGTCACGGAATAGTTCTTGCCGGAAGGCCTTATCATATCGATCCGGAGATCAATCACGCCATTCCCGAGCTTATCAACTCCTACGGAATGGGTGTTCTGAGCGAGGATTCAATCTCGGCAAATGCCGTCATCGACAGACCTGTAAGGGTCAATGACCAGTGGATGTACCACACAAGACTTTATGCCGCGGCAAATTATGTCAGGAATACCGATAACCTTGACCTCATCCAGCTCAATTCATTCGGATGCGGTCTTGACGCCGTAACGACGGACCAGGTTCATGAGATCCTTGCGGGAAGCAATAAGCTTTACACCTGTCTCAAGATCGACGAAGTGAGCAATCTGGGAGCCGCAAGGATTCGTGTCCGCTCCCTTATAGCCGCAATATACGACAGAAAAAAGAATAATATTAAAAAAGAAGTCAGGCCCTCATCTATTAAGAAGGCCGTTTTCACCCCGGAAATGCGAAAGGACTACACTATTCTTTGTCCGACAATGTCCCCGTTCCATTTCAATATTCTGGAGCGCGCAATGAATTCCGCCGGATACAACATTGTTGTTCTCAACAACGACAACCGCGGCGCGATAGACATGGGTCTTAAATATGTAAACAATGATGCCTGCTATCCTTCACTCATAGTAGTCGGACAGCTCATGGAGGCTCTGCTTTCCGGAAAATACGATCTGGATAAGACAGCGGTTATCATGACTCAGACCGGCGGTGGATGCCGTGCATCAAATTATATCGGATTTATCAGAAGAGCTCTCAAAAAAGCAGGTCTTGAAAAGATTCCGGTAATTTCCGCGAACTTCGTGGGTCTTGAAGCCCAGCCGGGCTTTAAAGTAACTCCGGGGCTTGTGGCAAAAGGCGTAATCGCGATCCTCTTCGGGGACATTCTGATGAGATGCGTCTACAGAATGAGACCATACGAGAAGGAACCGGGAAGCGTTGATAAGGTTTACCGCAAATGGGAGCAGAAATGCATTGAATACTGCACATCAAAATATATTAATTTTGCAAAATACTCCAGGATATGCAGAGAAATGATACGCGATTTCGATGCGATCCCGATACACGAAGACATGAAAAAGCCACGCGTAGGCATTGTCGGAGAGATCCTCGTTAAATACTCTCCGACCGCAAACAACCACCTTGCCGATCTTCTGGAGAAGGAAGGTGCGGAGCCGGTAGTACCGGATCTCATCGACTTTTTCAATTACAGCTTCTTCAACTCGAACTTTAAATACGAAAATCTCGGTTTTAAGAAGTCAACTGCCATGCTGTGTAATTTTGCCATAAGGTTCATTGAATTTGCCAGAGGAGCGGCACGAAAAGAGTTTGAGAAAAGCAGGCACTTCCACCCGCCTGTGAAGATCCAGAACATCGCCGAATACGCATCCCCAATCACCTCTCTGGGCAATCAGACAGGTGAAGGATGGTTCCTTACAGGTGAGATACTTGAACTGATCCACACCGGCTGCCCCAATGTGGTCTGCATCCAGCCCTTCGGCTGTCTTCCGAACCACATAGTGGGAAAAGGCGTCATAAAGGAGATCAGAAAGCAATATCCGAAGGCAAATATCGTCGCGATTGATTTTGACCCCGGTGCAAGTGAAGTAAACCAGCTCAATAGAATAAAAATGATGCTCTCCACAGCGAGGAAAAATCTGGAGAAAAACGATTAAAAAACTTCCGATAAATGTCCGATAAAGCTCGAATAAAGCTCATTAAAAAATCAGCCCGACAGAAAACTGTCCGGCTGATTTTTTACAGTAACAAATAATTGCTTTTTATTGTGCCGATGCGGAATCAAACAAAGCATCAATGAAAGCATCGGGATCAAATTTCTGCATATCTTCGAGGGTCTCTCCCACTCCGATATATTTTACCGGGATACCGAGCTCATCCTGAATTGCAACAGCGATTCCTCCCTTTGCGGTACCGTCGAGCTTTGTGAGAATTACCCCGCTGACCCTGGCAACTTCTGAAAATTCTTTTGCCTGACTCAGTGCGTTCTGGCCTGTCGTTCCGTCCACGACCACGAGAGTTTCCAGATATGCTTCCGGATATTCTCTCTCAAGAATGGTATATATTTTATGGAGCTCATTCATCAGATTCTTCTTGTTGTGAAGTCTTCCGGCTGTATCGCAGATCATGACATCAACATTTCTGGCCTTAGATGCGGATACGGAATCAAAGACAACAGACGCAGGATCGGCTCCCTCATTTCCGGAAATTATCTCGCATCCGGCTCTCGAAGCCCAGGTCCTCAGCTGCTCATCCGCTGCCGCTCTGAAAGTATCTGCCGCGCAGAGAAGCACTCTTTTCCCCTCATTTTTAAGCTTTGCGGCAAGCTTTCCGGCAGAAGTTGTCTTGCCTGTTCCGTTAACTCCTATGACCAGAATAACGGATTTTTCTTTCTCAAAACGGTACTCGGCCTCATTTACCCGCATATGGTTCTTCATGACCTCGATAAGCAGACTTCTTACATCAGAAGGATCGGATATCTTTTTCCCGGCTGCCGCCTCCTTGAGGTCCTCTATGATCTTTGATGTGGTCTTCACTCCCACATCAGCCATCACAAGAATCTCCTCAATCTCCTCGTAAAAATCCTCGCCCACCGCGTCATAAGCGCCGAATACAGTATCCAGGCTGTATGAAATGCTCTTTCTGGTCTTTGAAAGACCTCTTTTCAGCCTTCCGAAAAACCCTGTTTCTTCTTCCTGCGGGGTATTCTGATATTTTTCGTCAAAATAACTCATTAAATTACCTCTCGATCGTTAAGCGTCCAGCTGCTCCTCCACCAGATTTACCGATACAAGGGTGCTCACGCCCTTTTCCTGCATGGTAATTCCGTAAAGTCTGTCCGCTGAGGACATAGTCCCTCTCCTGTGCGTGATCACAATAAACTGTGTATTATCCTTAAGCTTCTGAAGATATTTAGTAAACTTCGAAACATTCGCCTCATCAAGTGCCGCCTCTATCTCATCCAGCAGACAGAAAGGTGACGGCTTCAGATTCTGTATCGCAAATAACAGAGCTATAGCCGTGAGGGATTTCTCTCCTCCCGACAGCTGCATCATATTCTGCAGCTTCTTGCCGGGAGGCTGGGAAATGATGGAAATTTCCGCCTCAAGGACATCGGCTCCCTCCTCAAGGACGAGCACTCCCTTTCCTCCTCCGAAAAGCTCCTTGAAGGCCGTGTCAAACTCACGGTTGATCTCCGAGAATTTCTCATTGAAACGAAGACGCATGCCTTTATCCAGCTCGTTAATGATCTTTATAAGAGATTCTTCGGATTTCACAAGATCGGAATGCTGCTCCGAAAGGAAGGTATGCCTTTCAAGAACCTCCTTGTATTCATCAATCGCATTTACATTTATCTGGCCGAGTCCTCTTATATAGCTTCTTAAGGACTGAACCTCAGATTTGAGTGCAGCTCTGTCTGTGAGGCTGTCATCTCTCAATTTATCGGCCTCGGAAGGCGTCAACTCATATTCTTCCCAGATATATGAGGCAAGAGATGACATAGACTCCTGAATCTTTTCCTTCTGAGCCTGAAGTCTGAAGGCTTCCTTATCAAGAAGAGATAACCTGTTCTGAATGGATTCTCTTTTTTCAAAGAAGCCTCTGTGCTTCTCCTTCATCCGATCCTTTTCTTCCTTGAGCGCATTTTCCGAGTCAAGATTTCCCTCGCCGGTTTTCATTGCCTTTTCGATCTTTTCAACGGTTTCTTCAAGAAGCTTCTTTTTCTGAGAAACACTGTCCCTGTTTCTCTCAAGAACCTGTCCCAAGGCCTCGGCTTCTGTCTCAAAATGCTTCAGCTCGCTCTCCAGACGTTCCAGCTCCTCACTTAAATATTCCTGTGTCTGAAGCAGTCCCGCCTCTTCGATGCGTATATTTCCGAGAATACCGTTCACGGTCTCCTTTTCCGACTCGAGCTTTTCAATTCTTTCCTCAAGGATCGAAACACTGTCATTCAGAGCCTTTTCCCTCTCCTGGGAGGAATTCAGCACCTTTGAAGCATCAAGAGTATTCTCCTTTATATCTTCGATCTGTCCCGCAAGCTCATCTCTTTCTTTTTTCAGAGCCTCCCTTTCTTCATCGATCGCATCGGACTTTTCCATTATCTGAGAGATCTGTATCTCAACCGTATTTCTGAAAATATACTGCTTCTGCAGTATCTCATTAACGGAACGGATACTCTCTTTGATCTTCTCCAATGAATCCGTCTTTGATTTGAGCGCTCTGTGAAGCTCATCAACTTCTTTTTTCAGCAGCTGCGAGCTCTCTTTCAGCTCAGACAGCTCCCTTTGTCTTCCCAAAAGGCTGCTTTTTGCCCTGTATGCGCCGCCTGTCATTGAACCTCCGGGTGAAAATGAATCTCCCTCAAGGGTGACCATAAAAAGCCTGTGGCGGTATTTATTGCCGATTTTTATGGCATTGTCGATGGTATCTACAACAAAAGTCCGGCCGAGAAGGTATTTTACAAGCTCCGAATACGCCTCATCGTATGAAACGAGATCGCTTGCAAGACCGATAACTCCGTCTTCTCCGAATACATTTTCATTGACATCCTTAGTCGATGCAGTCATTGCATCCACCGGAAAGAAAGTGACCCTCCCCAGACGTTCCTTTTTCAGATAAGCAATGAGATCCTTTGCCGTTTTCTGATCCTTTGTTACGATACTTCGTATATTTCCGCCCAGCGCTGTCTCTATCGCCGTCTCGTATTTTTTCTCAGTTTTTATAATATCCGCAACAACGCCTTCGATTCCTTTGAAGCTTCCCTTCATTGCCATGATATTCTGGATGGCGTTTCCGTATCCCTCGTAATGCTCGGCAATTCCCTTTAGTGTCTCAAGTCTTGACGCCTTGAGATGATAAGAAGAAGTTTTCACTTCAATATCTTTATTCAGATTGTCGATCTGAGTCTCAAGCTTCGCAATGCCGTCGTTGCTTGTTTTGAGCATGCCTTCATATTTGGAGATCTCACTGTCTATTCTGGATTTTCTATTTCTGATCCCGGCAAGGCTTTCGTTGATCTCCTCAACATTTTTCTTAAGCTCTTTTTCTTTTCTTGCAATCTCATCACGGCGTAGCGTGATCTGCTCATTTAGAGCCCCGTATCTTTGAAGCTCTCCCTTAACCTGTGCCCTTGAATTTAAGATATCGATGATCTCGCTCTTTGCGTTCCCTGACTCAAAGCCCGCAGCCTCCAAAGCCGCTTCAACAGCGGCAAGCTTCAGCTCCGATGCCTTTCTCGTTTCCCTGACATTGATCAGCTTTTCCCTGGTGTCGGAAAGCTTGTTTTCGTCAGTTTCGATAAGACTCCTTCTGTTTTCGGCTTCCTTATTCACCTCTTCGGTCCTCGAAAGGTTCGCCTGTGCATTCTTTTCAAGGGCCCTTATCTGTTCATTGATAAGCTCCTTGTTTCCGAAAAGCTCCTGGATATATACCTTATTCTCCTCATCCCTGCTGTGGATTCCGGCAATTCGGACATCTATTTCTTCAAGTCTTTTTTCAATAGAATCATACTCGGACTTTGTCCTTTCAAATTCTGCCTTTGAGGCCTCGGTCTGACTTTCGGTTATGCTTAATTTTTCGTCAATTTCGGCAATTTTCTCAGCCGAGACCTTTTTCTCGATAAGGTACATATTGATGTCCAGCCTTTTGAGCTCATGCTTCTTATCAAGATAAATCTTTGCCTTTTCGGACTGCTTTCTGAGCGGCTCCACGCGGCCGGACAATTCCCTTAAAATATCATTTACTCTGGTGAGATTTGACCTTTCGTTCTCCAGCTTTTTAAGTGCGGCATTTTTTCTTCTCTTATATTTGACTATTCCCGCAGCCTCGTCGATGAGAGCTCTTTTTTCCTCCTGCTTTCCGCTGATGATCTGGTCTATACGGCCCTGACCTATAATAGAATAACCTTCCTTGCCTATTCCTGTATCATAAAAAAGCTCATTTATGTCCTTGAGTCTTACATTTGTACCGTTCAGCAGGTATTCACTCTCACCCGACCTGTAAAGCCTTCGCATTACGGTAACTTCATCATAATCTATATCCAGAACATGATCGCTGTTATCCAGTGTTATCGCTACGGAAGCAAAGCTGAGCGGTTTTCGAAGCTGAGTTCCCGCAAAGATAACATCCTGCATATTACCGCCTCTCAGCTGTTTTGCGCTCTGTTCTCCCAGAACCCATCTCACGGCATCCGCAACATTGCTCTTTCCGCTTCCGTTGGGTCCTACAATGCCGGTAATTCCGTTATGAAATTCAAAATTCAGTTTATTGGCAAATGATTTAAATCCCTGAACCTCAATCGATTTCAGATACATTCCGATTTTTCCTTTTCAAGATTAATTATTGCCTCTGTAGCAGCCATCTGCTGCGCGGCTTTTTTTGTATGCCCCTGACCGCGGCCCATGATCTTTCCGTCAACCGATACATTGACAAAAAACATTTTGTTGTGGTCAGGGCCCTCCTCCTTTTCAAGCTGATAAACAGGTTTCAGATTCTTTTCCTGAACCATCTCCTGAAATCTCGTCTTGCTGTCGACAAAAAGCCGGATCTCATCCATGTATCTGAGGATAAATTCATCGATAAATGCTTTTGCAAAGGACATACCGCCGTCTAGATAAATCGCGCCTATAAGCGCCTCAAGGACGTCGGACACTATGGAATCCCGCTTGTTTCCGCCGAGAAGCAGCTCTCCGTGGCCCAGAAGTATCGACTCATCAAGCTTCATTTTTCGCGCGCATTCGGCCAGTGACGGCTCGCATACCATACTGGCTCTTATCTTTGAAAGCTCTCCCTCCGGCTTGTCCGCATACCGGTTAAACAGATACTCCGAGGAGGCCAGCTCCAGTACGGCATCTCCCAGAAACTCAAGCCTCTCATAGTGAATCCCGGCTTTCCCGTGTTCATTGGCATATGAAGAGTGGGTTAAAGCCCTCACCAGAAGGTTGATATCCCTGAAAGTGTAATTTATGGTTTTTTCGACAATATGTGCGGTACTGACCGCTTCATCATGACAATTGTTTTTCATTTATGTATCACCGGTTAATCTCCAGTGCTTTTTTTATCTTTTCGTTCACTTCATTTACACAAAAACTATAGCACTGCAAAATTGAATTTTTTACCTCTACAGCCTCTGAGCTTCCGTGTGTTTTAATCACGAGACCCTTAAGTCCCAGAAGAGGAGCTCCGCCGTACTCGGCAATATCGAATTTTTTCAGAGTGTTCTTCAATGCAGGCTTGACAAGAAGCGCACCGATCTTGCTTCTCAGTGAGCTCATCAGACCCTTTTTGATTATTCCTATCAATGAGGCTGAAACACCCTCATACAGCTTGAGAATAACATTTCCCACAAATGCATCGCACACAACGACATCAAATACACCTTTCGGTATTTCCCTGGCTTCGCAGTAACCGGCATAATTAATATCCGGACAATCCCGAAGGAGGGGCATTGTCTCTCTTGTCTGCGCATTGCCCTTCTCATCCTCTGTTCCTATATTTACAAGGCCTACCCTCGGATCCTTTACGCCGATGATATTCTCCATATATATCGAGCCCATCTTTGCAAAAAGAAGAAGCTGATCGGGTCTGCAGTCAACATTTGCTCCGGCATCGAGAAGAAGCACCGGTCCCTTTTCTGACGGGATAGTCATTGCAAGAGGTGATCTCTTTATGCCTTTAAGTCTTCCTATGATAAACTGTGCTCCCGCAATAACAGCGCCGGTATTTCCGGCAGAAACAAAGCCATTCGCCTCACCGTTTCTGACCATGCCGAGTCCGACAGTAACGGAAGAATCCTTTTTCTCCCTGATGGACTCCACAGGATGATCTCCCATTCCTATGACCTCGGTGGCATTTTTTATTATCAGGCGGTCCGAAGGATACTCGAGCCCCTCCAGCTCTTTTTTAATAATCTCCTCTTTTCCTGTAAGCACAACAACAAAGCCCGTCTGGGCATTAAGTGCGTCGACCGCACCTCGCACAGGGGCCTTCGGAGCATTATCTCCGCCCATCGCATCAACAACGATTCTAATCATTTCAGACATACGTATCTCCTTAGGGCAAGATTTGTAATTTCATGTTTAAAGAATAAAAGCTGCCGCCGATAAACGGTGGCAGCTTTCTGAAATTTCTAATTACGCTTCATTTTTTGCAACGATTTCGCGCTTATTGTATGAACCACAGTTCTGACATACTCTATGCGGCATCATAAGTTCGCCACAATTGCTGCACTTTACAAGTGTTGCAGCTGTCATCTTCCATGTTGCTCTTCTTTTATCTCTTCTTGCTTTTGAATGTTTATTTTTTGGGCAAATTGACACAGAACCCACCTCCTTAAATCTAAATCAGACGATGAATATTATATATTGATGATGACATATTTGTCAACCACAAAATATAATAAAACCAACAATATTTACGCATTTTTTATGCGGCATCAATATCAATGCCAGAATATCCAGATAAACAGATATCCCGCTAAAACAGCCGCCAGAGTAAACGGGATCCCAATCTTTGCAAACTGACCGAAGCTCACATTGTAACCTTCTTTTTTCAGGATTCCTATTCCGGTAATATTCGCCGAAGCTCCGATAGGCGTAAGGTTGCCTCCCAGAGTTGCCCCGCACAGAAGTCCGAAGTACATCAGATATGCCGACATTCCATTCGACGCCGTAACTGCGGTAAGAACCGGAAGCATGGTGGCAACATAGGGAATATTGTCAATAAATGCCGATATGAGAACCGATCCCCAGACAATTATTGTATATAGAAGGAATTGATTATTGCCTCCCACCTTCGCGATTATCCTTGCAAAGTCATCGATTATTCCCACAGCGGAAACACCTGCTATAACCACAAACAATCCCAAAAGAAGGAGTATCGTTTCATAGTCAAAACTCTTCAAAGACGCCTTCACGCAATTTTTGCTGCCGTACCTGATGAGATTATAAACGATGCTGATAAGAGCGATCGCCATACAGATCACACCGTTGGTGACCTGGGGCTTATCCTTAATAAACGAAACGCCTATAAGAATCAATACCAGAGCGCATAACAAAAATGTCGGGACATAATCCTTTACCACAGCTTTCTTCGACATGGCAATAGGCTGCCTGTCCTTTCTGAATATCAGCATCATGATGGGCACTGTCACAAGCGCACCTATCTCAACAGCAAAGAATATACCGGGTTTGCCGTTCATCCAGAAGAAATCCAGAAAATCCATAGAGGCATAATCGCCGAGAAGTATTGAGGTAGTATCCCCGACCAGGGTAGCCGCGCCCTGAAGATTTGATGAGACCGCGATTGCAAGTATCATATTTACAGGTGAAATATTCATCTTCCTGCAAACGGCCAATCCCACCGGAGCCACCATGAGAACTGTAGCGACATTGTCTATGAAAGCCGAGATAATTCCCGCAAAAAGCGACATATATATGGTCAGCCACATTACATTCTTAGACTTATCCATGAGAACATCTGCGATGAAATCAGGCATTTTACTGTCGATAAAGAAAAATACCGTTATCATTGTCCCCGCGATCATGAAAAGTACATTCCAGTTTACGGTCGAGGGCAGCTCCCCGATTCCGACTATTCCGGAGATCACAAATATCGCCGCCGAAATAAGAGCCGTGTAAGGGCGCCTTGACGGAAATGCAATCATAACCACATACGTTGCTATGAACAGCACAAGCGCAAAAATTTTCAAACCGTCACACCTTCATTATCTCTTTTGTCTTTTCTTCTATTATTTTGTCAACCTTTTTTGTGTACTCATCCGTTTTTTTCTGAAGATCATCGGTAAGATCAGCTATCTCATCCTCAGATACTTCCTGCTTTTTAAGTTTTTTGAACGCATCATTTCCGTCACGGCGGATATTTCTGATGGCAACCTTCGTCTCCTCGCCTTTCTTCTTTACATCCTTGGCGAGTTCCTTTCTTCTCTCCTCGGTAAGCTCCGGGAATACAAGACGGATAACATGGCCGTCGTCTGACGGAGTGATTCCGATATCCGATGCCATAATTGCCTTGTTGATCTCTTTGATGAGCTTCGGATCATAAGGCTGGATCTGAATCATTCTTGCCTCGGGAACGCTAACGGAAGCGCACTGCTGAATGGGTGTGGGCGCTCCGTAATAAGAAACAACAAGCTTGTCCAGAAGATGGGGATTTGCACGTCCCGCTCTGATTCCCTGAAGCTCGTTTTCAAGATTCTTTATAGATTTTTCCATTTTAGATACATAAACATTTAATCTCTCGTCCATAATAAAATCCTTTCTATTATCATCGGCATTACTCAGGTAAAACAACCGTTCCTTCTTTCTCACCTGATGCTACAGACACGATGGAATTCTCAACATTGAGACCGAAAACAAACAGCGGCATTTTGTTTTCCTTGCAAAGAACCGCAGCAGCCTGGTCAATAACGCCGAGCCCCTTTCTAACCACCTCATCGATAGTGATACTCTCATATTTTACGGCATCCGGATGCTTTGCCGGATCTTTGTCATAAACCGCATCAACCGACTTGGCCATAAGAATACCGTCCGCCTCTATCTCGATCGCTCTCAAAACAGTTGCCGTATCTGTTGAAAAATACGGATGCCCCGTCCCGCCGGCAAAAAATACGACCTCGCCGCCCGCAAGCGCCTCCATCACCGTATCCTTAGAATACTGACCGGTAAATGTTCCCACGATAAACGGTGTGACAACCCTTGTCTTAAGCCCTGTCTTACGGAAAACCTCTGAGACATAAAGGCAATTCATCACCGTAGCCAGCATTCCTATCTGGTCACCCTTTGTTCTCTCTATTTCCGCCACATGCTCATCGCCGCGCCAGAAATTTCCTCCTCCGATAACGATCCCCACAGCGGTTCCGTCATCTACTATTTTTTTGACCTGAGATGCAACACCGAGAACGGTTGCATTGTCAAGTCCCTTTCCGGCAGCTCCGGCAAGAGCTTCACCGCTCAATTTCAATAAAATTCTTTTCATCAAACCCCTCCGGTTTATTTATTTTTTGGTTCAAAGCTTTCTCTTATCCTTCATAAGTTCCTTAAGCTCGACCATAAAAGTGTCCACATCCTTAAATTCCCTGTATACACTTGCAAATCTCACATAAGCTACATCGTCGAGATCCTTTATATATGACATTACGATCTCTCCCACCTGATTGCTGTCGATCTCTCTGACATCACGGCTGTAGATATCTCTTTCAATAGCATCAACTGTTTCAATTATCCTATCATATGATATCGGCCTTTTATGACATGCCCTTACTATTCCCGCTTCGATCTTGGCACGATCAAAGTCCTCTCGGTTATTATCCTTTTTAATCACTCTGAGGGGAATAATCTCTGCTTTTTCGTAGGAAGTAAATCGTTTGCCGCAATTTTCGCACAATCTCCTTCTTCTGATCGCCGCATCGTCATCCATCGGTCTTGAATCCACGACCTTCGTATTTGCATTACCGCAATAAGGGCATTTCATAACTGTTCCTCCCGTATACGCAAAAACCCCCGCAAAAGCAGCAGCCGGCCGCTCATTAGGGGCATGTAATAATTTGCAAACGAGCCGGCACCCGACCGGCTCGATGATCTTTATTTTCTGTTTTTAAGAAAATCAGGAATCTGGATATCCTTCTTTTCAACTGACTGTGAAACCTTTGGCTGCTGTAAGGTCATCGGTGCACGAGGTGCCTCCGGTGCCTTCTGGTTGGTAAACGAAGGGCTCCTGAAGTCAGGCATCTGGCCGAAAAGGCTGCCTGAAGACTTCTTAACGCCTGCAGCTCTGCTGTTTGTATCCTGAAGTCCGGTAGCTATAACCGTGATCGAACAAGTGTCGATATCCTTGTCATCATAGAGAGCACCGAAAATAATATTAGCCTCATCGCCTGTAAGGTTCTGAACATATGTTGCAGCATCATTTGCATCCATGAGGGAAATATCGCCTCTGATGTTGATGATAACGTTCTTTGCTCCGTTGATCGTGGTCTCGAGAAGAGGACTCTCAACAGCCTGCTGAACTGCCTCGAGAGCCTTGTCGTCGCCCTTTGCGCTTCCGATTCCGATATGTGCGATTCCGCCGTCTGTCATAACGGTCTGAACATCCGCAAAGTCGAGATTGATAAGAGCCGGAAGATTGATAAGATCCGTGATTCCCTGAACAGCCTGCTGAAGCACTTCATCGGCTTTTTTGAGAGCCTCCGGCATAGTAGTTCTTCTGTCAACGATCTCGAGAAGCTTGTCATTCGGGATAACAATGAGAGTATCAACCGCTTCCTTGAGCTTTTCGATACCTTCAAGAGCATTGTTCATCCTGGTTTTTGCCTCAAATCTGAAAGGTTTTGTGACAACTCCTACAGTGAGTATACCCATCTCCTTTGCGGCCTTTGCTATAACGGGAGCTCCGCCTGTACCGGTGCCGCCACCCATTCCGCAGGTTACAAAGCACATATCCGCGCCCTGAAGTATCTGCTTAATATCATCTATACTCTCAACAGCTGCCTGCTCTCCAACCTGTGGTTTTGCTCCGCAGCCAAGACCTTTTGTCACTTTTTCTCCCACCTGAAGAACTGTAGGTGCCTTACAAAAAGCAAGGGCCTGTTTATCGGTATTTACTCCTACAAATTCAACACCGCCGATAGTCTCATCCACCATGCGGTTAACGGCATTATTTCCTGCTCCTCCGACGCCAATTACTACTATCTTCGCAGCAGCCTCTGTCTCATTAGATAAAATTTCTAACAAAGCTTTTTCCTCCTTATTTAAAAAGGCACTCCCAATACCTTAACGGTTTACCTGTTCAACCTACATCATATAGTTTTTATGCATACTTTTCAAGATTTTTTTGTTCACTCTTTGTCAAAAACGACTCTTGAATCGCCCTTGGCAAAATCTTCCAGATGAAGCACTCCCTTCAATCCTTCAGTCTTAGGAAGAATGGCATAAAGCTGTATCATTTTCTCCTCAATGTCACCGGAATTGCCGAGCGCGGCGTTGATATCTCCGATAATAACATTGATATTTCCGTCGCCGTCGATGATAAGCTTATCCGGGTAATTCCCTTTACCGGTAACAAAATTTCCAATCTCGATCATACTCACGTATGTTGAAGCATTTATTCCGGAAACTGAAGCACCGGTCTTCGCCTTTGATACCGAAATATTCTCCCCCTCAATCATCGGAATGTAACACACTTCGTAATTTTCCGGCTTTTCAGGATTCTGAGCGACAACCTCCACCTCGCCGTACACATTGAAATAGCAGTACTTTCCATCCTGATAAATATAACCGGCACAATCCTTTTCCATTACCGTCACCAGTATCTCGCCCGGTGAGATCAACGAAACATTTATCGACTCAAGAAACCCGTTATCCTCAAAGACCGTATTGTGATTGAGAACGCACATAAACAGCGTATTAAACGAGAGTGTCTGGGTTTCTATATACTCCCGGATCTGCTCATCCGAATAATGAATATTTCCGGTGACTTCTATCGTTTTTGTTCTGAACACCAGAAAGAAAACGGCAGCGAGAATCAGGGCGAGGGCCGTTTTTATTATCTTAGAGATTATTGACGTACTCCTTGAACTTTGTACCTCTCTGCTCATAATTGTCAAATTCTCCCCAGCTTGCACATGCCGGCGACAAAAGCACCGCATCACCCTCCGATGCGTTATCGGCACAAAAATCAAGTGCCTCCGTCATTGTCTGCCTCATAATGATCTTTTCTTCCGGAAATCCGCACTCCAGAGCCTGTCTTTTTATTTCCTCCCTGGTAACTCCCTCAAGAACGAAATATTTCACCTTGCCGCCAAAGGAGTTGATCCAAGGCCTGTAGTCGGAGCCTTTATCATAACCTCCTCCGATAAGAAGCGTAGGGCGGGACATTGCCTGAATTCCCTTTATCGCAGCATCGGGATTTGTCCCCTTCGAATCATTGTAATAAACCACACCCTTTACTTCCCGGACATATTCTATCCTGTGCTCGACAGATCTGAATTTCTTCAAAGCCGTCCTGATCACATCAAGAGGTATTCCCGCACAGACAGCCATCGCAGCAGCCGCCATAACATTTTCGTAGTTGTGAATTCCGATAAGCAGCAGATCATCTGTATTTATAATAAATCCGGTATCTTCATATCCCATGACAATGTTCTTGCCGTCAAGCCAGATACCGTTTTCTATTTTCCTTGCGCTTGAAAAATAAACCACATTCGTCTTATCACAGATACTCATGCCGAACTGTCTTAAGACTTCATCCTCATAGTTTAAAATACAGAAGTCGTCAGTTCCCTGATGCTCGGCAACTCTCTCTTTTACCCTGATGTATTCCTCCATCGTGTGGTGTCTGTTGAGATGATCCTCGGTAATATTTAAAATTGCGGACACATGTGCCTTGAAGTCAATTATCGTTTCAAGCTGAAAGCTTGAAACCTCGGCAACTATCATGGAATCCTCATTTGTCTTTGTCGCTACCGATGTGTACGGTGTTCCGATATTTCCGACAACAAACGTATTATCACTGTACTCGGAACAAATAGCCCCCAGAATCGATGTTGTAGTTGTCTTTCCGTTGGTTCCGGTTATCGCATAAACAACACCTTTTGATGCCTGATATGCAAGCTCAATCTCCCCCGTGACCGGTATTCCCTTATCGTAAAAATACTTTAAAGCGGGAGCTTCCGTCGGAACTCCGGGGCTGAGCACAACGGCATCTATCACGGATTTATCCTCTTCACTCAGCGATCCTATAAGACATCTTACTTTATCGGGACACTCTACTCTTCCAAGGATTTCATTTACATCGGAATTAACATTCTCATCATAAAGTATCGGTCTTGCGCCTATCCTGCACAAAAGATCGGCAGAACCTATTCCGCTTTTTCCCGTACCGTATACCAGTACATTTTTATCTTCAAAATTCATGCTTTCCTCCCTAATGCATGATCAAAGTGCTAAAAAACCGATCATACAAAGAACTGCAGTTACCACGGTAAATAGTGTTACGACCTGCGTCTCCGACCAGCCGCAAAGCTCAAAATGATGGTGGATCGGTGCCATCTTGAAGATTCTTTTCCCATGGCTGATCTTGAAATATCCCACCTGAAGAATAACAGAAAGAACCTCCACAAGATAAACAAGTCCGACGATAACAATATAGAGAGGCATTTGCATCATATATGCCGCACCTATAACAAATCCGCCGAGAGCCAGGGATCCGGTATCACCCATAAATACTTTCGCAGGAAATGCGTTGTAAACCACAAATCCCATAAGTGCTCCGGCTACGGCTGAAGTGACCGGCTCAATTCCCGCACCCAGAAGAACCGAAGAAACAGTAAGAAATGCGGCAACTACGATCGTCACCGAAGAAGCAAGTCCGTCAAGACCGTCGGTAAAATTCACTCCGTTTACAGTCCCGAGAATTGCGAGAAACATCAGCGGCACAGCCCACAGACCTATATCGGCCACAATTCCGCCCGAGAAAGGAATCCTAACCGCAAGTGAAGTATGGGTTACAAACTTGAGTATCACAAAGAATATGATCGTAATAATAAACTCAATGGCAAATTTCTGCTTCGGGAAAAGACCGTCCGATCTCTTTTTTACCACCTTAAGGTAATCATCGAGAAATCCGAGCGCTCCGAATGCGATAGTAATAAAGAGAACCGGCCAGTATGTCGGATTAAAGAAAATAAAAATTATCCCGGTAACAAGTATTGCCGCAAGAAATATTATTCCGCCCATTGTAGGCGTTCCGGCTTTTTTCAGATGTGATTTCACACCGAGTTCTCTCTCTGTCTGTCCCATTTTGAGTCTTCTCAAAACAGGAATGATAAAAGGCGCAGCAACAGCCGTGATGATCAAGGCTATGACTGCAGGTAAAATTGTTGTAACAGAAACCATTTTTTCAACCTCTCTATCAATTATCTTTCTCTGAGGACAGTATCCTCATTTGTATACCCTGCTCCGCTTCGGTCTTCATATCCTTCAGCCTCGCCATATCCCGAAACCTCCGGAATATTTGTATCAGCTCCCGTCTCAGCGTCCATCTCCTTGACATCGTTTATGGAAACAGCCTGATAATCAGTCCTAAGCGGTTCATCAGGATAAATATTCATATAAGGAAGAACCTCTGACATTATATCCCTTGCAAGCACCTGGGCATAGGCGCTGTTTGCCTGATTGCTGGTATTGGGCTCGTCAATGACAACATAGCATACCAGCTCCGGCTGTTCATAAGGCCAGAAACCGATAAAAGATACCAGATACTTCCCGTTTCCTCTTGGAATCTTCTGCGCCGTTCCGGTCTTTCCGCCCGATGAATATCCGTTGACCTTTGAGTACAATGCAGTTCCTTCATCCACGCTCGCCTTCATATATGATCTCACCTGATCTGATGTATCCTTCGAGACAGCCTGCTTTTCAATCTGAGCCGGGATATTCTTCACGACAGACCCATTGCTGTCGGTAAGTTTGGATACAAGCCTTGGCTTATAATAATCTCCGCCGTTAACCAGTGCGCTCACTGCGGATATTTCCTGAATCATCGTGCAGGTAAAGCCCTGACCGAAGGACGATGTCGCGAGATCGACAGCTCCCATATTACTGGAGGAATGAAGAATTCCCTCAGCCTCTCCCGAAAGATCTATTCCTGTCTTTGTTCCGAAATTAAATATATCCTGGTATCTTGTAAAATCATCGATTCCCAAAAGTGCGGCTATCTTCATGATACCGTCATTGCAGGAATTTTTAATAAGATCCGACACGGTTTCTTCCCCATGTCCGTCAGTATCGGAACACTTGATAGAAGTACCGGAAACATTTTCAGATCCGTCACAGTAAAAGGTCTCCGAACCGCTTATTGCACCTGTCTCAAGGGCAGCCGCTACTGTTACCGGTTTGAAAGTAGATCCCGGTTCGAAAGAATCTGAAATGCAGTAATTTCTCCAGATACTTTCCAGAGCCTCGACCTTCTGTGTGTCGCTCATGGCATTTATCTGATTTACATTATAATATGACGAAAGATCTCTGGGATTGTTGAGATCGTAGGATCCGGAGCTTGCCATCGCAAGAACACTTCCGTCGCCGGGATCCATGATGATCACTCCGACATTATCCGCTCCCGACTTTCCGAAAGGTCCGTCAGACATGTCTTCCATATACTGCTTTATATATTTCTCCACTATCATCTGAACATTGACGTCAATAGTTGTGACGAGATTGCATCCGTCGATCGGATCCTCAATACTCTGCCCGAGGCTGGAATCTGAGGAATAATATCCGTATTTCCTTCCGTTTACCCCGTTCAGATAATAATTATAATAGCCTTCAAGTCCCCAATCCGCAGTATTGCCGCTGTTCGTAAAGCCTATCACATCACAGGCAAGATCATTATACGGATAATACCGCTTATATTCATCCTCAAACCATACACCCTTTACATTGCTTCTTTTTAGGATCTCTTCCTTTGAAAGCCCGTCGGTCTCATTCAAATAATCCTCAAACGCTTTCTTTTCCTCTATATCTACTTCCTTTTGCAGAACCTGATAGCGGCTCTGGGAAGTCTCTTCATTATTCAACAGATTTCTTATATAATTTTCATCAACATCAAAAAACTGCGCCAGTGCGGTGACCGTAGGTTCATAATAATCCTCATTTGTATTGTTTACATAACAATCCAGAATCAGATTGTAGACCTTTTTGCTGGCAGCCATAGTATTGCCGTTTGCATCAAGGATTTCTCCTCTCTTATATGGAATTACGGTGCTGGAATACTGAGACTGCGACTGTGCAAGAACTGCCTTTGAATATTTGTCGCCGTTGGACGCGCTGATGAATGTAATCCTTATTGATATTGCAGCCAAAACAAGCAGCACTGCAATAAACAGTCCCGCCAGTTTTTTCTTTATCTGAACTTTTGTATTTCCGTATCTATTATCGTTAATATTATTTTCCTGTCTTCTGCTCATAATAGGTTTCGGTCTCAATCCGCTTCCGGGATCACACCATATTGCTTTACACTCCCACTATTATCAGCATTATACCATATAATCTGGTCTTGTGTAGCATAATCCATTCCAAACCTTTCCATGGCAATATCTCTTATCACCTCAAGGTCCGGAGTGCCGGCTTTTTCATACAGAGCATCGTTTTCCGCCCGCAATGAGCAAAGGTGTGACATCATCACTTCATTTTCGTTTTTTACGGTATTAAGTGCTGACTTCACCTTGAGAAATTCAATGCAAATCACAACCGAGGCAACGGACATAACTATCAGGAATACAACAAAACCTCTACTGAGCATTCTGTTTCTCACTCTGTTTCGCTGTGTCCTGCCGTATGCTTCGGCATTTCTTCTTCTGTTTACAACAACCTGATCCGAGAACGTTTCTTCATATCCGGGAGCATAAGAATAGCGTCGTCTTCTCTCATCCGTTCGTGAATTTACCCTTCGTGACGCTTCCATATCTTCCCCTTTGGTTAAACTGTTCTCTTTTCAAAAACCCTGAGCTTTGCGCTCCTGGATCTTGAATTCCTTTCCATTTCCTCCGCTGAAGGCAATATGGGCTTTCTCGTAATTACCCTGCCCTTTGATCGTTTTCCGCACATACATACCGGAAAATCCGGCGGACATGTGCACGGATTCTCATTAGTTCTGAAAGCATTCTTGACTATCCTGTCCTCAAGCGAATGGAATGTGATGATACAAAGCCTTCCTTTTTCGCTCAAAAGATCAATCATGGTATCAAGTGAATCCTCCAAAACCGTCAATTCCTCGTTAAGAGCTATCCTTATTGCCTGAAAAGTTCTTTTGGCAGGATGCCCTCCCGAGATCTGATATTTTTTCGGCACCGAGCTTATACATATATCGGCCAACTCCCCAGTGGTCGTTATAGGCGCCTTTTTTCTTCGGGAAATGATCTCTCCCACAATTTTCTTTGCGAAGCGTTCCTCACCGTATCCCCTTATTATACGGAGAAGCTCTTCCTCGGAATAATTATTCACTATATACTCGGCAGTCATTTCAGAGCTCTGATCCATCCTCATATCCAGCGGCTCATCTCTCATATACGAAAAGCCTCTCATAGGATTATCAAGCTGGTACGATGATACTCCGAGATCCAGTATTATCCCGTCTGTTTTTTCAATGTTCAGGTCGTTCAGAACGTTCCGGATGTTTCTGTAGTTATCGTGCACCTGTATTACACGATTCCTGTACTCAAAAAGCCTCTCCCCAGATGCTTTGAGTGCCTCTTCATCCTGGTCGATTCCGATAAGCCTGCCTTCTGCAGTGAGTCTGCGGCATATCTGAAGCGAATGTCCGCCTCCGCCCATGGTTCCGTCCACATATATACCATCAGGCTTAATATTGAGATTTTCTATTGTTTCATTCAACAATACTGATTCGTGGATAAATTCCATATGTTCTCCAAGTCCGAAAGACAGTAAATCAGATTCTGACGTCAAGTTCTTCAATTCTATTCGAGATTTCCTCATCGTCACCAAAATTACTTACTTCTTCCCAGCGTTCGGGAGACCAGATCTCGAAATTATCAAAATTGCCGCTTATCACCGCTTCTTTTACTAATCCTGCATGTTTCCTGAGATTTTCGGAAATAAGGATCCTCCCCTGTTTATCAAGCATGCAATACTCGGCAGTCGATGCTACGAATCTTCTCCATTTCCGGTAGTCGGCTTTTCCTGTGGAAAGTTCCATCCATCTGGCCGCATATTCCTCAAACCCCTTCTCGGTGTATACGACAAGATTTCCGTCGAGTCCGCGTGTGGCAACCAGCTTCTGCTCGCCGATCTCTTCTCTGTATCTGGACGGAATATTCAATCTTCCCTTCACATCCAAAGAATGTCTGAACTCTCCTAGAAACATTTTTCTCCCACTTCAAAACACTTTCTACCATTTCAACCCACCGTTACCCCACTATAATACATCTTTCTTTATTGATTTGCAACATAAAAAAAAGGCTTCGCCTGTTCAACTTCCCTTCCCCTGTCCAACTTCCTTTCGCCTGTTTCATGAGGCGCGGTTTTTCTTTTTGATTCAAATTCCTTCATAATAGCAATATGATCATTGAATTTGATACTTGATTGAAATAATTTGGGGTTGGCAGGCACACTTTTATGCCGGCCGGAATGCCTTGAAAAAGGCATCCTGGCTTGGCAGGCATCATTTGCAGCTTGCTTGCATGGTTTTATATTGAATTTTCGGGCTGGCGGGCATTCTTTGCCGCAGGAATACATGCCTTGATTTAGACTTTCCGGCTTGGCAGGCAACCCTCGATTAAAATTTCCGAATCCGGCGAAAGTTTGATTTGATAGTTCAGAGAAGAAAAAAGATATTATTTAAGTAAGTTTTTGTTTAGTTGCATTAATAAATTTTACAATCATGCCATAATAAAAGGCCTCCTATGATTTATTTTATCATAGAAGACCTTGATGTCACTGTTTTACAGACTTTTTTTCATAGGCTCAAACCACTAACTGACTTCAGCCCCGCATCTCGCAATACGCATCTTGTGGATTCTCAGGGTTATATAGAACAACCACTTTGGTTCCGATTGGGGTATTCCTGGTAAGTCCTTTTGCACCAGCTATGCTTAGAAAAGCAACGTATTCTTTTCCGTCAACATGGTATTGAATATCAAACATTGCTACATCTCCTCTGCCATGGGCAGCAATAACATTTATTAGAGTACCATCGGTTTCAAGACGAGGTATGTTATGCGCTTTTTTCACATACCTGATGCAGAGAAACGAAAAGAGTGCTAAAACAATCAGGGCAATAAGGCCTACAATAAGAAATAGTTTTTCTGTGCTATCCATAATAGTTTTTATCCTTCTGAATCTTCAAGCTTTCAATGACATGCATAAATTCAAAATATGTGCTGGACTTCTTGTTTTTGGCCACATGGATATTGTACCAAATCACTAGCGCGATGGCTATGATAGATACAACAGCTTCTATGCTTCAGCACTGTCCGAAGCCGATGCAGCGCGGTTTTTCCCCAATGCCGCAAAAGTTTTTTCCCTGAACACAAATCTCATAAGAATAAATGCGGTAAGTCCTCCTATAAACAGAAGAGCCGAGAGAAGCTGTGACACAGGAATCGTGCCTAATATCTTAAGCTGGTCCGTCCTGAGAGCTTCAATCCAGAACCTTCCGGCACCGTATCCGATAACATAGAACAGGAATGTTTCCCCCTTGAAGGTCATCATTTTTCTGAAAATAATGAGAAGAAGGAGGAGACATAAATTCCACATGCTCTCATAAAGGAAGGTCGGATGTACCTGAATATAATCAATTCCGTTGATATTCACAAGATTCTCCCACATCAGAGGTGTTATCTCATTCTGCCTTACTGCCGAAACAGGGAGCTGCATTGCAAAAAGTCCGTTCGTGTATTCACCAAAAGCTTCTCTATTGAAGAAATTACCCCATCTTCCGACGATCTGACCTATAAGTATCGCTACGACAGCAAGATCAAGCTTTTCAAGAAGATTGAGTTTTTTAACTTTACAGTAAACAGCTCCGAAGAGAACTCCGGCTATGATCCCGCCGTAAACAGCCAGCCCTCCCTGCCTGATATTAAAAATATCAGCCGGATGGGCAAGATAATAATCGAGTTCAAATATTACATAATAGAGCCTGGCTCCGATTATTCCGCAGATAATGCCGAAAAGGAAAAGATCGGTATAATGATCCATATTTTCCTTGTTTTCCCTGCACAAAGCCATTACAACGAAATATGCGATTATTATTCCAAGTGCTATCACCACGCCGTAATAGTTGATTTGAAATCCCCCGATATTGAAGGATTTTCCGACATGGTCCAGGCTTATTCCCAGATTAGGAAAATTAATATTGTAATCCATTATTTATTTCCTTTTTATACATTAAATCTGAAGAGAACAACATCCCCGTCCTGCATCACATAGTCCTTACCTTCCAGACGAATAAGTCCTTTCTCCCTTGCAGCAGCATAGGAGCCGCAGTCGAGAAGCTCTCTGTAATTAATCGTTTCAGCCTTGATGAATCCTCTCTCGATATCCGAATGGATCTTTCCGGCCGCTTTCGGAGCCTTGCATCCAATAGGAATAGTCCATGCTCTGGTCTCATCCTCTCCCGTTGTGAGGAAACTCATGAGATTGAGCAGACGATAGCTTGCCTGAATAAGCTTATCAAGACCGGACTTTTCAACTCCCAGATCATCGAGGAATTCTCTGGCCTCCTCCTCGGAAAGCTCGGACATCTCCTGCTCGATCGCAGCAGATACCACAAACACTTCACAGCCTCCGGCAGCTGCCACTTCGCGGACTTTTGCTACATATTCATTTGAAGCCCCGTCATCCGCAAGGTCGTCCTCGGTAACATTTGCGGCAAAGATCACCGGCTTATCGGTTAAAAGAGTGAGGCTCTTTTTAAAATCATTTTTGGCATCATCGTCAAACACCAATGTTCTGGACTCATTTCCGTCCTCAAGATGCTCCCTTATCGCGGTGAGAACCTCTAGCTCCGCAGCCGCCTTTTTATCGGCACCCGATCTGGCAGACTTTCCGGTACGCGCTATTCTCCTGTCCAGAACCTCCATATCGGCAAAGAGAAGCTCATAATTTATAGTCTCAATATCTCTCACCGGGTCAACACTTCCGTCGACATGGATAACATTGTCATCTTCAAAGCACCTTACAACATGGACAATAGCATCACATTCCCTGATATTTGCAAGGAACTGATTTCCGAGACCTTCGCCGGCATGAGCGCCCTTTACCAGTCCCGCTATGTCTACAAATTCAATGGTAGCCGGGGTTGTCTTCTTTGATTTACTGAACTCGCTCAAAAGCTTCAGCCTCTCGTCCGGCACTGTCACTATTCCTACATTCGGATCAATTGTACAAAAAGGGTAATTTGCCGACTCCGCTCCGGCTTTTGTCAGTGAATTAAAAAGTGTACTTTTTCCGACATTCGGCAATCCTACGATTCCTAATTTCATAATTTTCTGTCTCTCCTTTATCTTCAGGGCTTAAAGGATCGTGTTTTTTGTTCACGCCATTTTTCTGATCGATGAGTTAGAGCTCATTTCACTTTAAAGCAAAATCAGAATCTAACATAAGATAAAAGTGTAGCATATGCAGGTGGATTTCTCAACTTTAATTTATCTGTCCAGCATAATGTTCAGAACATAATCTTCTTCCCTGCCAAATTTTTTTATATTATTGAAAACAACAATATATCCTCAAATAGATATATATAAATTGCTTCAATGCCTAATTGAATGGTTTGATTTTTACTTACCGGCTTGGCAGGCATTCTACTCCGCCGGATTGAATGCCTTGATTTTGATTTATTGGAATTGCGGGCATGCTCCACCGCCTGGTTGAATGGTTTTATTTAATAAAACATATAACAAAAAGCGAGGTATTATCCCCGCCTTAATGTTTCTTTCCTTTTATAAAATAATCAACTGCATATCAATCCGAAGCCATCATCATACCAATGCGAATTTAATAACACATCAATCCGAAGCCAATATCATCAGCACTTTCCCGTCTCTCACTTCCGCATAAGCCTCCTCATCATCAATCATATTGCTTATGCATCGCGAAGGGTTATCAGAAGTCATCCTGTATCCGGCAACATCATACCGGAATCCGCAAAGAGTGATCACAGGATCCCCGAAAAACCTGATAAACGAAACATATCTATTGTTTACATAAGATTTTTTCAATACATGTTTTCCTTCATAAAGTCTGATCTCATTTTTGCTGTCAGCTATAAAGACATCCGAAACAGACCCTCCCGAACACCTTTTTGCATATTCCAGCAGGCTGATATTTGCCATAAAATGATCCAGTCTTCCGCCGGTAGCTCCCAGAATACAGATAATATCACTTCCGGTTTCGCAGGCCTTTCTCACTGCAATCTCGGAATCGGTCTCGTCTTTCTCCGAAGGATAACGCAATACTTCGGTCCCGTTTTTTTCAAGCAAAGGTATTATCTCATCCCCGATGGTGTCGAAATCCCCTACGGCACAGTCAACCCGGAGGCCGTTGTCCATGCAGAATCTGACGCCCTTTTCCATAGCGATGATCTGATCCGGAGAAAAGGATGCGATTTTTTCAAGAATAAATTCCGTCTCTAAAACTCCGCCGCAAATTACAACCGATCTCATTTTTCGTATTCTGAGAGAACTTCTTTGTAATAATCGGTGTTCCCTTCAAGATCTCCGTCAAATACCGCCGATCCGGCAACTATAACATCCGCTCCGGCATCAAGGACGATCTTTACGGTCTCTTTATTGATTCCACCGTCAACCTCGATACGGACATCAAGCTTTTTCTCATCAACTTTCTTTCTCAGAGTACGGATCTTTTCGGGAGCACAGTCCATAAACGACTGACCTCCAAATCCCGGTTCAACACTCATGACCAGAATAAGATCCACCTCCTCAAGATAAGGAAATACCGCTTCGGCGGGAGTCCCCGGCTTAATTGAAATACCGAGCTTTTTACCCGTCTCCTTAACTGCCTTTATCGTCGCATCGACATCTTCGCAGGCCTCATAATGAACAGTAATAAGATCCGCTCCCGAATCCGCGATCTCTTTAATATATCTGATGGGTTCATGGACCATCATATGAACATCGAAGAAGAAATCGCATTCCTTTCTCAGGGATTTTATCACCGGCATTCCAAAGGAAATATTCGGAACAAAATTTCCATCCATCACATCAACATGAAGCCATTCGATTCCTTTTTCCTTTAACACGGCAAACTGGTCGCTGATATGGTTAAAGTTTGCAGACAGTATAGAAGGCGCCAAAATATTTTTCATCAGTATCTCCTCTTCTCACTTTCAGTCAATTCGTTATAAATAAACAGATAATTTTCATATCTTATCCTGTTAATATTACCGTCTTCCACGGAAGCCTTCACGGCACATCCCGGCTCGTTTGCGTGCAGGCATCCGTTGAACCTGCACCGGTTGTTGAACTTTTCAAATTCGGGATAAAAATATTTAAGATTTTCGCTTTTCACTTCAGCTGCATCAAGGGATGTAAACCCCGGAGTGTCCATGATATATCCCCCGAATTTTAAAGGAAGCAGCTCCGTATGCCTTGTGGTGTTTTTCCCTCTTCCGAGCTTTTCGCTTATGGAGCCCACCTCCATGATCCTGTCTGCCCGGAAACTATTCGTAAAAGAAGTATTTTCAACTCCGGGCGGTCCTGCGACAACGGTGTTCGTAAAAGAAGATTTTCCGACTCCTGACGGTCCTGTGACAACCGTTGTCTTTCCCCTCAAAATCTGTTCCAGTTCTTCGGTACCGTCCCCGTTTATCATGTCCGTAAAGAGGACAGGGCATCCAAGCCCGGAATAAACCTCCCTAAGTTCTCCAATCCGCGCTTCCGAAACGAGATCTTTTTTATTGAAACACAGAACCTGAGGAACCTCGTTAAGCTCCATCATTATCAGCATTTTATCGAGAACCACCAGATTGGGCGACGGTTTATCACATGAAAAAATAATAAGCGCCAGATCGACATTTGAACATGCCGGCCTCCGGAGCTCATTATTTCGCGGGAGAATCGCTTCAACATTTCCGGTCTTTTTATCCTCATCGGTCACCGTTATCTCCACGTTATCTCCAACAAGCGGTTTTATTTTATCTTTTCTGAAAAGGCCTCTGGCCCTGCATTCATAAATTCCGGATTCCGCTGCGTAAACGTAGTAGAATCCGGAAATTCCTTTTACTATCTTTCCTGTCATATTAAGCTGAGAAAGGAACTGTCCATCTGGCTATTCTCACATAATTTCCGCCGGATTCCTTGTAAAGGTAGACCGTTCCGGTCTCCACACCCTCGGCACCTTTATCGTACTTGAAATCAAACGGGAACTGGAGATCGGTTCCTTCACTTACAATTATTTCATTATCCTGACCGTTTACATTCTGAGTGAGTGTAAGCCTGTAGGCTCCTCCGGTGTAATCAGAAGTACCGTCAAGTCTGACATTTGTTTTCCATCCTCCGGTCTGGGTCGCCTCTGCGGTTCCCTCATCATCAGGATTTCCTGTATTAATGGTAAGTGTGATCGTGCTTCCGGCATTTACCATCTCCCCGGCCTGGACGCTCTGGGAAACAACATCGCCTTCATTGAGCGAAGCCGAATAACCGTCCTCGGTCTTTACGATCATTCCCATTCCCTCGAGAATGGCTACAGCATCATCCCTGGCAAGTCCTCTGAGCTGAGGCATTTCAACCGGCTCACCTGTTCCTTCCGGCTGTGATTCCACCTGCGGTCCGGAGCTCACGGTAAGTGTGATCTGTGTATCAAGTTCAACCGAAGCGCCTTCTGTCGGAGAAACAGCAATTACAATGCCCGCTTCTGAAGTCTCACTCGGCTGTTCGATGGTTGTAATATTTGTATATCCGGCATTCTGAAGCGTTGAGATCGCATCGGATGTACTCATTCCCACTACAGTCGGGATAGGATTCTTCTGTGCGCTCGAGCTGATATAGAATGTAATAGTCGAATTTGGATCGAGCATTGTTCCCGCAGCCGGATCCTGGCGGCATATCTGACCTTCCGGATACTCTGACGAAGCCTCCTCGCCGGCATACTTAATGCCGATGCCCAGTGACTGAACCATGCTCTGTGCTTCCTCTCTTGTATGTCCGAGAAGATTCGGAGCCTCGATCTTGTCCGCATTGTCCTCTGAAGTGTCGCTCGATTCAACAACATCAACAGATGACTCAACTTCCTTTCCACCCTTGAAAAGGCCTGCAGCCCTTCCGATAAAGAATATAAGAAGACAGATAATTATAGCGCCAATGATAAAGCCTCCGATAGTCATCGCCTTTTCAAGTCTCGAACTGATACCCTCACCATCGTCATCGTCATCATCATCAATATCATCATCAACATACTTTTCGTTTATCTTTGCCGAAGGAGTATGCTTTCTTGACACGCCGTCCTTGATGGCCTGCATCTCAGTTGCTGATATCGTAACCGTCTGAGCATGATCGGAAAGAGGTGTGAGCATTACAAAATGACCGTTCGGATCAGTTAACGATCTCTTCAGATCGTCGATCACTTCGTTTACCGAATTATATCTTCTGTCCGGACTCTTCTGAGTACATTTATATATAATCTGCTCGAGAGAGAACGGAAGATTCGGCACGTATTTTGACGGTGGATCCATCTCATCCTGAAGATGCTTGATGGCAATAGCCACGGTAGTTTCTCCGTCGAACGGAACACGACCCGTAACCATCTCATAAAGTGTGATGCCGAGTGAGTAAATATCGCTCTTGGCATCCGAATATCCGCCTCTTACCTGTTCCGGAGAGCTGTAATGAACAGAGCCCATAACATTAGCGCTGATAGTATTCGATGAAGCAGCGCGTGCGATTCCGAAATCGGTAACCTTTACCTTGCCGTCTGTGGAAATAATGATATTCTGAGGTTTGATATCCCTGTGCACTATTCCCTGAGAATGAGCTGCCGCAAGACCCATACAAACCTGTATCGCAATGCTCGTAGCTTCCCTCACAGACAATTCACGTTTCTTTGTAATATATTCCTTAAGGGTAATACCCTCAACAAGCTCCATTACTATATAGTAATTTCCCTGATCCTCTCCAACATCATATACATTTACAATATTGGGATTTGCAAGCCCTGCCGCAGCCTGTGCCTCGCGTCTGAACTTTCTCACGAAGCTTTCATCGTTGTTAAACTCGGCTTTCATAACCTTAACTGCCACATATCTGTTAAGCTTATGATCTTTTGCCTTATAGACATCAGCCATACCGCCCGAGCCGATCTTGCCGACCAGTTCGTATCTCTTGCCTAAAACATCACCTGTTCTTAACATCAAAAACTCCTCTTAAGCATCCGGTTCAACCACAATAACCGCAATGTTGTCTTTTCCACCATTATTATTTGCCGTATCAATCAGCATCTTTACCCTTGATGCGATATCCGTATCCATTCTCAGAATTTCGGATATCACACTGTCTTCAACCATATTTGTCAGTCCGTCCGAGCAGATCAAAACTTTCATTCCCTTTTCAAGCCTCACCATGAAATGATCGACCTGAATGCTCTGCGATGCTCCAAGAGCACGGGTAATTATATTTTTATCCGGATGATTTCTGGCTTCCTCCTCAGTGATCTCACCGAGTCTGACCATTTCTCCGACAAGTGAATGATCTCTTGTGATCTGTCTCAGTCCGTTATCTTCCACATACAGTCTGCTGTCCCCTACATTTGCAACATAAAGACAGTCACCGGCCACTGTGGCCGCAACCATCGTGCTGCCCATTCCAAAGAGCTCTTCGTGTTCGGAAGCCTCTTTTCGAAGCCCCGAATTGGCTCCGATGATACCCTTTTCAAACAGAACCGCCGGATCAGTCTCTTTGCTTTGACGTATGTATTCAGTTACTGAATTAACCGCATAACGTGAAGCATAATCACCAGCGTTATGACCGCCCATCCCGTCTGCAACTATATACAGATTTTGCAGATTTCCAACAGGCTCATCAATCGAAAAAATGCTGTCCTGGTTGATCTTCCTCTTCATTCCCACGTCAACTGCGGAATATGATTTCATCAATGTATTACTCCTTTAAATACTAAGACATATATTTTTCCCTTAGCTGTCCGCATGCGCCGTCTATATCTCGACCCATTCTTCTCCTAATAGTAACATTTATATGATTTTTTTCAAGTTTTTTTTGAAATGCGTACAGTCCCTCGGCATCAGGCTCAAGAAATCCGGTCTCTACCACAGGGTTTACGGGTATAAGATTTACAAGAGAAGGAATACCTCTGATAAGCGACGCCAGGTTCTTTGCATCCGTGTCGGAATCATTTACATTTTTTATAAGAGCATATTCAAAAGTCACTCTTCTGCCCGTAGTATTGGCGTAATATCTCATGGCTTTTATCGTCTCTTCGATGCGATACGCCTTTGCGACAGGCATCATCTTTTCTCTCTTTTCCTGGTCAGCTGCGTGAAGTGAGAGCGCCAGCGTGCACGTAAACCGAAGCTTTGCAAGCTCGTAGATAGCCGGCACCAGGCCGCAGGTCGAAACCGTAATCTGCCGTCCTCCGATACCCCTTCCTGAGCTGTCGCTTACCAGGGTAAGAAATCTCACCAGATTATCAAAATTATCGAGAGGCTCTCCCGTTCCCATGATTACCACATTTGATACCTTTATTCCGGAGCACGCCTCGATGGTATATATTTCGGAGAGCATCTCCCCTGCCGTAAGATTGCGTTTCAGACCATTTAGCCCCGAAGCGCAGAACGAGCAGCCCATCCTGCATCCAACCTGTGATGAGATGCACTGTGAATATCCGTACTTATATTTCATAAGGACAGTCTCCACCATAGAACCGTCCTCAAACTGCAGAAGATATTTCTCGGTTCCGTCTTTGGATATCTGTCTTTTGGCGATCTCCGGCTTCGAAAAGCTGTATTTCAAAGATAAGCTCTCCTTAAGTTTTTTCGGAACATTCGGCATCTCCTCAAAGCTCATCGCTCCTTTTTTATGAATCCATCCGAAAATCTGATCTGCCCTGAAGGCTTTTTCGCCTGCTTCAGCGACAGCTCCTTTCAGTTCATCCATTGTCAGTGACATAATGTCAGCCATTATTTCTTTCTCCTGAACCTTGCCGCAAAGAATCCGTCAGATTTCTGTACCCCCGGAAGCATACGGATATATCCGTTTTTCGTTGTTTCACTTCTGAGTTCCTCCGGGAGGTATTCGTCAATGCTTTCAAGCTCAAACGGATAATTCTCGACAAACCATTTGATGTTTTCCTCATTCTCTGCCCTGTTCACGGTGCAGGTGCTGTAGATCAGCACGCCGCCGGGCTTTACATAATTTTCGCAATTATGTAAAATTCTTCTCTGGAGTATCACAAGATTATCGATTCCATCCTCGTCAACCCTGTATTTGATATCCGGCTTTCTTCCCACCACTCCGAGACCGCTGCACGGCACATCCGCAATTAATACATCCGCCTTGCACTCGGAATTCTGGTCATACACAGTCGCATCCTGCCTTACCGCCACGATATTGATAAGACCGAGCCGGTCGATATTCTCCCTTATCAGGCGCACCTTCTCGTCGGAGACATCTCTGGCCTCTATCATTCCGAAATTGTTCATGATATCAGCCATGTGAAAGCTCTTGCCGCCCGGAGCCGCACAGACGTCGATCACGTCGTCGCCCTCTTTCACTCCCGAAATAATTGCCGGTATCATCGAACCTATATCCTGAACGTAAACAAGCCCGTCCTTAAACACGTCAAGACCCGTTAGTGTCCTGATATTTTTCAGATAATATGCGCAGTCAAAATACGGGGCTTTCTCCACCGTAATACCCTGATTTTCAAGGCGCTTTACTGTTTTTTCCCTTATTTCAGGAGAATTCTTCAACCTCACGGTGAGAGGTTTTCTCTCAAGGAAGCTTTGCAGCATTTTTTCCGTAACTTCCTTTCCGAAATCCGCAAGCCACATTCTTACGATCCATTCCGGCATTGAATATCTTATAGAAAAATATTTCAGCGTATCATCTCTGTCAGGATACGGGATATTGTCAATATTTGCCGCGATCTTTCTTAAGATCCCGTTCACAAATCCCTTCAGATTATAAAATCCCTTGATCTGAGCAAGCTTTACCGCCTCATTTACGGCGGAGGGCGAATTTACAGTATCCATATACAGGATCTGATAAACGGCACTTCTCAGAATGTTCAGTATCACCGGCTTCATTTTCGACACCGAAACGCTTGAATATCTTCCGATGATGTAATCGAGCTCTATCATTCTCTCGATAGTACCTTCCGCAACGGTATTAATGAAGGCTCTGTCCTGCTTAGAAAGGCTCATGTTGCAGTCGAGAGTTTCCCTGATAACGATATGGCTGTACTCTCCCTCTTTAAATACTCTCATCAGAATATCAAGAATTATAGATCTGGTACTGCCTTTAATCACGATTTCTTCCTCCCGCAAGGATCACTAGTCTGAGCAGCTGAAGAATTGACACCGCAAGTGCCGCCACATAGGTAAGCGCCGCTGCACTTAAGACCTTTCGCGAGCCTTTTATCTCATCGCTTCTCATTATTCCCGTACTTCCCAAAAGCTTCAGTGCCCTTGAAGAGGCATTGAACTCAACCGGAAGGGTTACAAGCTGGAAAATAACAGCCGCGCAAAAAAGAATTATTCCGACAGAGAGAAGCGGTCTTATCGAGAAGATCAACCCTATTACAAATATCGGCCATGAAAGCTGGGAGCCGATATTGGCAACGGGAACGATACTATTCCTTAAATTCAAAGGACCGTAATTTTCGGCATCCTGAATCGCATGTCCGCACTCATGGGCCGCAACGCCGATTGCGGTAAGAGAAGTTTTGGAATATGAACTTTCCGACAATGCGATCACCTTCTTGCGGGGATCGTAATGATCGGTGAGCTCCCCGGAAGTCGCAACGATTGCAACGCCGGTGACTCCCGCCGCGTTTAGGATTGCTCTGGCTGCCTCGGCGCCCGAAAGACCGCTGCCGGATTCTACCTTTGAAAATCTTTTTACCGTAGATTTCATATAGAGCTGAACAGCGGCGGCAATAATAAATCCCGCCAGAAGCAAAAGCCATGTCCAATCAATATAATAGAATAACCCTGTTCTCATATAATGTTATAACCTCCTGTAGAGTAAGTTTCGTTCCGGTAATCTCCGGCCGTTATCCGAGAACACTGCCGTCAACCTGCTTTCCCTTTAGAAAATCCACGGCGCCCATTCTCTTTTTTCCCTCGAGCTGAAGCTCCTCAATTTTTAATGTGCCCTCGCCGGTTCCGACATAAATATTGTCCTTATCCGCCATAACCGATCCCGGTTTCAGATCAAGGGAATCGTTTGAGACCGAAGATTTCCAGATTTTCAGCATTTTTCCGTCAAGATATGTGTAAGCGCACGGCCAGGGATTCATTCCGCGCACAAGGCGCTCGATCTTTTCCGCTGCGTCGTCCCATTTTATTCTTCCCATCTCTTTTTTGATCATTCCTGCATAGGAAGTGGTGCTCTCTTCCGGCTGCGCAGTATATACCGCGGTACCGTTTTCAATCTCAGGTATCGTTTTTATCAGAAGCTCCGCTCCCTCGTATGCCATTTTATCAAACAAGGATCCGGCCGTCTCAGAATCGGAGATCGGAATTACTTTGCGGGATATCATATCACCCGTATCCAGACCCTCTCCCATCTTCATAATAGTGACTCCCGATTCGCTGTCTCCGTTGAGAATGGCCCATTGAATCGGGGCCGCCCCGCGATATGCCGGTAGAAGTGATGCATGAACATTTATACATCCGAATCTCGGGAGCTCAAGGATCTCGGACGGAATGATCTGTCCGAAGGCTGCGACAATTATCATATCGGGAGCAATGTCTCTCAAATGCTCTATCTCCTCCGGATTTCTTATTCTTGCGGTGGTTCTTGTTGGTATTCCCAGCTCCATGGCTTTTGCGCGGGTCTCACTCGGAATGAGTTCCTTTTTTCTTCCCCTGGATTTGTCGGGATTTGAGATCACCTCCGCTATATCAAAACCGGCATCAAACAGTTTTTCCAGAATGACCGCCGCAAAATCGGGCGATCCCATGAATACTATTTTCATAACTTATATCACTCCCTCTTTTTGCACATCAGACATCGATCTCCGGCATTCCCTCCATATCTTCAATGTCGGGCTCGGTCATGTCTTTTACAGGCCCGATGGCAATGTCGGTATAGAGCTGTCCGTACAAATGATCATTCTCATGACAGATAGCACGGGCAAGAAGGCCTTCGCCCTCAAGCTCAAACTCTTCCATATTTTCATTAAATGCTCTGACCCGTACCTTCATGGGGCGCTCAACAAGCGCGCATTTTCCCGGATATGAAAGACAGCCTTCATCTCCCTGCTGTGTACCCTCGGTCTCGAGGATCTCCGGATTGATGAAAACCAAAGGTCCCTCACCGATATCGATCACAAAGATCTTTTTAAGTACACCTACCTGCGGACCTGCAAGTCCGACTCCGTCGGCATCATACATTGTGTCCAGCATATCTTCGATAAGTATCTTCACGGAAGGAGTAAGCTCCTTGACCGTTTTACATTTCTTTGCCAGTATCGGATCTCCCTTGATTCGTATGTTTCTAAGTGCCATATTTTTCTCCTGAATTATATATTGTAATCAAATTGAATATTTATATTGTTAAAGCCCGAATTAATCTCTATATAGTTCTGCATGAGATCGCAGGCTTTTTTCAAAACAGCATGTTCTTTGCTCCTTAAGAACATTCCCTCTCTGTACATATCTTTGATCTTCCGCACAGCTAAAGGAGCCGGACCGACTTTCCCGATAACATTGTCCGGATCCAGCTTTTTGAGGTATTCCATAAGAAAACCCATTCCTCTTTTCAAAAGGATCTCATCCTCCGAAGATCCGTAGACCGCCATCATCACTCCGGCGGGTGGATACCCCATCAGATTTCTAAAGAGCATCTCCTGTGCAAAAAACTGTTTATAATCCTGCTCCTTTGCGGAAGTGATGCTGTAATGCTCCGGATCGTATGTCTGGATAATTGCCGTTCCTGAAACACTGCCTCTGCCCGCTCTTCCCACAGCCTGAACAAGAAGCTGAAAGGTTCTTTCGGCAGACCGGAAATCATTGTCATTTAAAGACATGTCAGCCATCAGCACCCCGACAAGGGCAACTTTGGGATAATCATGCCCCTTAACGATCATCTGCGTTCCGATCAGAATGTCTGCCTTTCCCTCGGAAAATTCCGCAAGTATTCTGGCATGGCCGTTCTTTCCGGCAGTAGTATCCATGTCCATTCTGAGCACCCGGGCATCCGGGAATTCCTTTTTAATATACTCTTCCACCTGCTCGGTCCCTATGCGCATCCCTCCGACAAGCGAGGAACCGCACTCCGGACATTTTCCGGAAAAAGGCTCCGAATAACCGCAGTAATGGCAGATGAGAAGGCCGTTCAGATGTTCCGTAAGCGATACTTCGCAATGAGGGCATTTAAAGACGTGCCCGCAGCTTCTGCAGCTGATAAATCCGGAATAACCCCGACGGTTTAAAAACAGCATTGCCTGATTTTTTTCATCGATCACCCTTCTGATCGCTTCCTTCAGTCTGACGCTTAAGAAGGATCCGTTGCCTGAGAGCAGCTCTTCTCTCATGTCGACGCACTCAACCCTGACGTCATTACCGCCGCTATATCTATTCTTTAATTCTACGAGTCGGTAGATCTCTTTTTCCGCTCTGAAATATGAATCCACGGAAGGTGTCGCAGACCCCAGTATCACATGGGCGTTTTCTATTTCTGCCCTCTTCTGTGAAGTCCGGACGGCGTCATATCTGGGAGTGCTCTCGGAATGATATGACTCCTCGTGCTCCTCATCTACAATAATAAGTCCGAGATTTGAAAAAGGTGTGAACAGTGCCGAGCGCGGACCTATCATTATCTCGATCTCTCCGCATTTTGCCCTTCGAAGGCTTTCATATTTTTCACCCTGTGACATCCGGGAGTTTAGGAATGCTACCTTATTGCCGAATCTTTCAATAAAACGATTGACAGTCTGAAATGTCAGAGCTATCTCGGGTATCAAAAGGATCGCCTGTTTACCCTCGGAAAGAATCTTTGCGATAAGCTCCATATAGATAAGAGTTTTTCCGCTGCCCGTAACTCCGTGAATGAGGCAGGTTCTTCCGCGATTATTCCACTCATCCAGAATCTCTTCAAAGGCTTCCCTCTGTTCGGTTGACATAACTTGTTTTAGCTGTCCTTCAGGCGGATTGTCGGATGTGATATACCGGTTCTTTTTGATCCTGGCCTTTATCTTTTTTCTCACCGGAAATACGGTCCTAAGCGCCCGGATGAAATTACACGAGTAATATTCGCTCATCCATACAGCCAGCTCAACAAGCCTGCTCTCGGATGTTTCGCGATCGGTGATCACAGCATCTATATATTTAATTTTTTCCTCATCATAACCGGCCGAATCGGGAAAGGATACCACATACCCTTTTCTTAAGGAATTGCCGAAAGGAATACTGACAAAAGCGCCTATACATATCACACTTTTAAGTTCCTCCGGTACTTTGTAAACAAATCCCCGATTCAGCTCATCTGACGATATATCTACTATCACCTCAGCGTAACGCACTTCTCTTTCAGATTCCGTCCTCTTCTAAAATTTCCCGGATGATAACCCGCTCATCCATGGGGTACTTTTTACCTTTTATCTCCTGATAGTCTTCATGCCCCTTACCTGCAAGAATAATTACATCACCTGCTTCGGCATTGCGGATGGCATATCTTATCGCTTCTTTCCTGTCAGGTATCTCGACATACTTCCCGCTGGTTTTTTCTATTCCCGTCTTTATATCTCCAATGATATCCAATGGCTCCTCAAATCTGGGATTATCTGAAGTTATTATCGTAAGATCTGCAAGCTTTCCGGAAACCTCGCCCATCTCAAATCTTCTGGATTTTGCCCGGTTGCCGCCGCATCCGAAAAGGCACACGATCCTTCTCGGCTCATAATCCCTTAAGGTGGTAAGCAGACTTTCCAGTGCCATCGCATTGTGGGCATAGTCAATCATCAGCGTAAAATCATCGGAAACCTTGATTATCTCGATCCTTCCCTTAACTCTTGCGGCTTTGAGTGCCTTTAATATCGCATCCTTCGGTACATTAAAGTGACGGCAGACCGCTATTGCGGTAAGCGAATTATATACCGAGAACATTCCCGGAATATCGAGTTCTACCCGGAATTCAGTTTTTCCTTTAAGCTCATAAGCCATTCCAAGGTATCCCGGACGATAGATATGGCAGATATTTTCTGCCTTGAGATCAGCTTTCGAGCTTATACCGAAGGTCTCGCACTCGCAGAGAGCCTTGCTCATAATATATTCCGTCTTTTCGTCATCGGCATTGAAGATACCGTATCTGCACTGTAAAAAGAGCATGGACTTGCAGTTTAGGTAGTCCTCAAAATCCTTGTGCTCATTATCGCCGATATGATCCGGTGAAATGTTTGTAAATACTCCTATCTCAAACATTATTCCGGCAGTCCTGTGCATCATGAGCGCCTGGGAGGAAACCTCCATAACAGCGCTTTCACAGCCGTTTTCTATCATTTCTCTCAAATACTTATGAATGAGATATGATTCCGGAGTGGTATTGTTGGAAGGAATAGTATCCTTTCCGTTATCCGTCTCAATAGTACCGATAAGTCCTGTCTTAATTCCGGCATTTTCAAGAATGGACTTTATCATATATGTTGTGGTGGTCTTTCCCTTGGTGCCGGTAATTCCTATCACCGGAATCTTCTCCGCAGGATAGTCAAACCATGCCGCCGAGGCAAAGGCAAGTGCAAGTCTTGTGTCATCCGTTGAAATAAACACAGTATCCTTCATCTCTTCGGCATAACGGCTCACATCACGACCGCTTTTTACAATAACTGCCGCAGCGCCTTTCTCCAGCACCTGTCCGATATAATCATGCCCGTCGGAATTTGCACCTGTAATGCAAACGAAAAGACTCCCTTTTTCAGCTTTTCTGGAATCATAAACCAGACTTCCGATCTCCACATCAATATTGCCGGAGATCAGAGTGTATTCAAATCTTTCGATAATCTTTGACAGCTTCATATTCATACCCCCTTATTCAGGTAATTGTCATGCTTTAAGATAGCATAATCTGGTGTTATTTACAACAAAACAGGGATTTTATAAATTCTTTATAATTTTTATAATTTCTTTGTTTCAAAGTCATTTATTTTCCATATTTGTTTAATACTATAATACCAGATAGTAAATACATACTATCTCCCCCCTCATTAAAGCAAGAAGATACCTTATGTAAGCATTTCATTTGGTTACGAGATCAAAGACCGCGCAAGCGGTCTTTTCTCGTTACACTTCTACCCGCTTTTATCTGCCGCAAAAACAGCGGCCGCAAAAGAACGGGAAAAAAAGTATTGACCTTTTCTCAAATTGCGTTTAATATAATGAAAGTCGCATGACGCGCAGGAGTGGCGGAATTGGCAGACGCGCAGGCTTCAGGTGCCTGTGGTAGCAATATCGTGTGGGTTCAAGTCCCATCTCCTGCATGAAAAAAAGAAATGGTGTTCACCATTTCTTTTTTTGTTGTACCGGAAGTGCCAGGCACATGCAGTGTTTGTGCCTGGCACGTTTTTAACCTGAGCCTGTCACTTTTTTATACGTTTTACTCCTCTTTCGATGATATGTCATCAAATAAATCGATATCGTCCACTATATCAATATTATCCGCATCAGACTCAAGTATGCTGTCGTATGCGGGGTTTTCATCGAGATCATCATCCTCGTCATCGCTGTCAAAATCCTCTTTTACCTCATCATCGTAATGATTTGACAGCTCCGGCTCATCTTCGTCATCAAAAGTATCTCCCGGTTTTCTGTTTTTCACCTCTTCGAGATCCTCGTGCAATTCAGCGATCATGAATTCATGATCCTCAATATCCTTAAAAAGCACCTCGGTTCCCGGAAATTCGTTTACATCAATTTTTTCTCTGAGCTTATAGATGATCTTTCCGATGTCCTGGCAATCCTTGATAATGCTTTTTTTCTCGGCCATTATCTCCTTTTCGATCTTCTTTGACTCCAGAAAAATACCGATCTTATTAGCAACATTTTTTCCCGTCTTTGATATTGATTTTCCTATCGATCCAAAAAAATCTTCTGCCATTTTTCCACCTACTCATTGCTTCCTTTCATTGTGATACGAGGTCCGCCGGTTCCGTTAATATAGTCCTCAGTGATGATAACTTTTCCGATATTATCATCCTTGGGAATTTCATACATAATATCAAGCATATATTTCTCTATTATCGCACGCAGGGCTCTCGCACCGGTCTCCATCTCAAGCGCCTGTCGTGCTATCAGCCTTAACGCACCGTCCTCAAATTCAAGCCTGACTCCGTCCATTGCAAGCAAAGCCTCATACTGCTTTAGGATAGCGCTCACAGGTTCCTTCAGTATCCTTATCAGCATATCCTCATTCAGGCCTTCAAGAGTAAAGATAACCGGAAGTCTTCCGATAAACTCCGGAACCATTCCGAATTTCCTCAGATCTTCAACCGTGACATATTTCTCAATGTTTTTCTCGGAATCGAACTTGTCCTTAAGATCCGCATGAAATCCGATGGAGGAACGCTTCATAAGCCTCTCCTTTATGATATCCGCAAGATCCGGGAAAGCACCTCCGCATATAAACAAAATATTGGTGGTGTCCACCATCTTCATTGGCACCATTGCATTTTTTGACGATGCTCCAACAGGAACCTCTATAGTGCTTCCCTCTAAAAGCTTCAGCATTCCCTGCTGAACGGCCTCACCGCTTACATCCCTCTGGTTGGTGTTTTTCTTCTTTGCTATCTTATCGATCTCATCTATAAAAATAATTCCGTGCTCAGCCCTCTCAACATCATTGTCGGATGCGGCCAGCAGCTTGGATACCACGCTTTCGATATCATCACCGATATATCCCGCCTCGGTAAGAGATGTTGCATCCGTAATCGCAAGGGGTACATCCAGGATCTTCGCAAGAGTCTGCACCAGATAGGTTTTTCCGCAACCCGTGGGCCCGATCATCAGGATATTTGATTTCTGAATCTCCACTCCGGCATCTTCGGCAGTTCTTTTTTCCGAATCAATGATCCTCTTGTAATGATTGTAGACCGCAACGGAAATCGCCTTTTTCGCATAATCCTGTCCGATAACATACCGGTCAAGCCTTTCCTTAATGATATGCGGAGGCGGAACATCCCTCATTGTCATAGAAGGCTTTTTCTTATCCTTCTTCTTTATCTTTTGAGATTTTGGCATCTCAGGCATTTCCGGCACACCCATAAACTGAATCCCGGGCATTCCTCCGCCCATAAGCGACCCGAAATCAAAGCTTCCGGAATTCATTGTCTCAAAGCTTTTCTGCATGCAGTCGTGACACACATATGCGCCTTCCATCATTTTGATCATAGGACCTGCCGTGCTCTCCGGTCTGCGGCAAATCATGCAATTTTTTTCGTATTTGTCATCGTCATCCGCCTCATCATCCGGAAGGACCTCTTCATCAAGTTCGCTATCTATCTCTAAATAATCCTTATCTGTCATATATTCTCCATCAGTACCAAAAGTCAGTTTATCTCATCATTAAAAATTGTTTTATCAATTGTTTTTCGTATGCCGGATAGCTCATAGTAATTTTCCGGTATTTAAAAAAAGACCCAACAGTTATCTGATTATATCACAAATACCTGTTGGGTCTATATATAATATTGTCTATTTTTTCATTTGTCTGTCAGTATCTTTTTGGCACACGTTCAAAGAATACGAAGACATTTTACCAGCCGAAAATATCCTTTATATCTTCCGCAAAGTTTCCCGAACCATTATTTTGAGCTCCGTCCTGAGCACTCTCATCAGAATTATTCTGTCCGGATTCACTCTGAATTCCATACTGTGAGAGTGTTTCATCTTCCGGCTGTTCTCCGAGTGTTACATCTAAAACCTGTTTTTCATAGGAGTCAGTTCCGTATCTGTATAAAGTGATCTGAACAGTCTCTCCTACCTCATAATATTCCAGCTCCGAGCGGAGGTCATCCATATCACTTACAGAATACTCATTCACGGCAGTGATAATATCTCCCGGTCTGATTCCGGCCTGTGCAGCGGCACATCCGTTGATGAGGTATTCAACATAAATTCCTACGGGAGCATTGTTCTGCTCAGCCCTTGTAGAATCAATGTTATATGAGCTTGCTATACCCAGAAAACCTGCCTTATCGGAATCTACCTTTGTTCTTGAAGCGCGGTTCATAAGGTCGTTGAGAATAGGCTCGGCATCCGAGATCGGAATGGCATATCCCACTCCTTCAACTGATGTAGAAATATTTTTCGCCTCATTGATTCCGATAAGCTCGCCCTTCATGTTGAGAAGTGCTCCGCCTGAGTTTCCGGGATTGATGGCTGCATCTGTTACAATGAGCGGATTATTGAGCGATTGAACATGCCTGTCCTTTGCGCTGACAATTCCGGCAGATACCGACTGACCGTATCCAAGTGCATTTCCTATAGCGACAACGTTCTCACCGACCGCTGTATCATCCGAGCTTCCTATCGGAATAATATCGATTTTGTCCATGGTCTCGGAACTGATATCCGAAATATTTACCGCAACGACCGCAAGATCAAGATTATCATCCTCACCCTTTACCACGGCCGGTATTACACTCTCATCGATAAAGCATACCGTAAGTGAATTTGCATCGGCGATAACATGCTGATTTGTAGCGATAAGCAGCTGCGTATCTGTCTTTCCGATAATAATTCCGCTTCCCGCGCTGGATGATTCATAGCTCTGCTGACCCATCCAGGTCTGTACCTGCTGAACCGACATATTTGTAATACTTACCATTGCAGGCATAGATTTTTCAGCTACCTGAGCTACTGTCATCTGGCCGGACTGGTCAACGGGCTCAGCAAAGGTAACTGTCTGCGACTCTTCTTTTTGATCATCAGCGTCATCGTCATCGAAGATATCATCAATCTCCTTTTCTTCCTGCTTTGATATCTCCGACTGCTCGGTCTTTTCGCTTCCGCCCGCAAGCTTATTCACTCCGACAAACACAAGACCCGAAACGAGTCCGAAAATCACAGCGATCACAAGGGTCACAATAATCTTTGCTCCCAATCCGGTGATCCCATCCTTTTTCCTGTTGTCATTGTGCCTGCGCTCCTTTTTCTTTTTCGAGCCATGCGGAGGATCATTCAGCGGTTTCTCAAAATGATAAGTATTTCTCCTCTCCCGGGCAGGTGAGCCGTCTGCAAAAAAATCATCCTTCTTCTCTTCTTTATCATTGGAAGGAGCACTCATAACAAAACCGTTTTCCCCGTCCATATTAAGCGGGTTTTCATTTCCTTTGTTTCTTTCCATGTTCTCGTCCATATCATTACCTCTATGCGATAAATTATTTAATTTATTTATTATCGAAAATATACAATTCTTTTGTGATTGTTTTGTGAAAAAAAAGAGACAATGTGTTCACATTATCTCTTTAAGGTCAATGATCATTTTCTGCAGAATCCACCGTAGCTAAGCATCCGGGAAACAAACGAAGGCAGCCTGAGATGTTGTTTTCCGAGGGAAAAGCCTATCTTTCTTATCATTCCCCTGAATACAAATGACAACATCACTCTGAAATTTCCCGTTTCCTTTAAATATCCTGTTATATTTGCATGTTCATCTCCGGACACCTTCTTAGAGGCATCCCTCGGGAACAGTTCGGAATAATCGGAAAAGACCGACCCTATGTTAAACCATTTCCCGAAAATCGCCCGCAGGCTCTCCCGGGTGCTGCACATGAACTCCGCAAACGCCGAATAGCTTATCTTCTTCCCCGAAGCAAGTATCTTTGCATTCATGACTATCCGGGGCTCAGCCTTAGATGCGGAATCAAAGCCTCCGCATTCCCTGACGAACCCTGCATCATACATCATGCACAAAGGATGTCCGAGACAGGCCACAACTCCAAGATCCTCATAATCATCATATGATACTAAAGCCGGCTCCTCGGGATAATATTCCAGAAACTCATAGGTATTTATATCTTCCCTCCCGGCAGGAGTAACCGCTCTGGCGTATGCGGCCTTTACCTTTGGATTTCTGAAAGACCTCATCAATCTGAAAATAAACTTATCATTAACCGGAACGGCATTCTGGGAAATAAATAGGATATGCTCGGCTCCTGAAAAATCCAGTGCCATATTCATATACTCGGCCGGATCAAACGACCTTTCATCTATATGAATAACCTCAGCCGTATCGCTGTCCGTAATAAGGCTGTCATCCCAATACTGCTCACCCACATTTAGTATAATAATATGTCCGGGAGTTATCGTCTGCCTTTCAAGAAGCTTTACCAGTACCGACAGCTGCGGATTCGGACAGTGAGACATAATAACCACATCAATCATTGTTCCATCTCCGGTAATATATTATAGTTTGCAGCCATCACATATTATCAGCTTCACTTCCGGCGGCAACAAGTGCGTCCTCACTCCATCCCCGGGCCTTCTCAATATACTCGGGACCGTATCCGGAATTGTTGCAGATATTGTCGCTGATCTCCTTGACATCGGCTGAAGGCTCATAATCAGCCACATCAAAGAGCCACTGGTGAAGTTCCTTTACATTCTGTTCAAGGGTAACAGGTATTACAGGATCCAGATCTCCTATATTATCCTCTACATGAATGAACGGAAAACCGGTCGTATCCGATATCTCATAGTTAAAGATCTGGCTTCCCAGCTCAACTATTTCTGCTTTGGAAAGATTTGTCTTGATCAGCGGGAAAACATCGTTGACTATAGCGGAATAGCTTGCCAGTCCTTTTATCTTTGCCTTCTCAATGATCTTTGAAATAACAAGGCGCTGTCTTTGAGTACGCTTAAAATCGTTACCCGCAGTATATCTTATTCTGGCGTACGAAACAGCCTGTACTCCGTTCAGCTCATAGGTGCCCGCAACCTCCGGAGAGATAGGTGTATAATCTCTTCCTGTTTTTTCAGAAGTTTCAACACAGTAATTATTCATGTGGGTAACTTCCTCGGCAGTCATGGTGATCGCGATTCCGCCAAGATCGTCCACAAGCTGTGCAACCGCATTGAAATTTACCACCACATAATCAGTAATGGTAAGATCAAGATTTTTATTCAGCATTGAAAGGAACTTATTCGCTCCTCCCAGATTATAGGCGGAATTCGCCTTATCGTATGTTTCGTCTCCGACCTTAAGGTAAGTATCCCTGTAAAGGGAGCATATCTTTACGGACTGGGTGTCATTGTTGATACTTGCGATCATCATTGTATCGCTGTTTCCCCATTCCAGAGTTTCCTCCCTGTTGTCAATACCCACAAGTGCAATATTTCTGAAGCCCGAAAGATGAGAATTTCCGGTAACACCTTCATTTATCTCGATTTTTTCGGATTGGATCATCTGACCTTCCCCGTTTTCCGAACCGTTCTCCTGTGACTGTGCATTCGGATATGAAGACTTTTCAAAATTATCAAAGCTTTCGGTAATTTTTGCATAGGCAAACACACCGGTAGTCAGCAGCAAAAAGATCACCATCTCAATAACAAATATTATTAATGACGGCCTTTTTCTTTTCCTCTTAAATTTCACCATACTGCCCCTTTCTAATATGCATTCTTGTTAACAAAGCCGCTGAAAAATGTCAGGAAGATTATTTTGATATCAAGCCACAATGTCCAGTTCTCGATATAATACAGATCATACTCTATACGCTTCTTGATAGAAGTGTCCCCCCTGTAGCCATGGATCTGAGCCCATCCGGTAAGACCCGGTCTTACCTGGTGCTTAATATTATATCTCGGAATCTCTTCCTGGAATTTTTCTACAAAATAGGGTCTCTCGGGGCGCGGTCCCACCACGCTCATGTCACCCTTTATTATATTAAACAGCTGAGGAAGCTCATCGATACTTGTCTTTCTGAGGAATTTCCCCACCTTTGTAACTCTCGGGTCATCAGGCGTTGTCCAGGCCTTTTTCTCCTTTTCCGCATCCTGGATCACCATCGACCTGAACTTATACATCATAAATTTTTTATTGTTGAGTCCCACTCTCTCCTGCTTGAAGAGAATAGGTCCCGGAGAAGTTTTTTTGATAGCAATGATAGCCGCCAGCATTACCGGTGACGATACAATTATAGCCACTGCCGAAATAAAGATATCAACCATCCTTTTTACAAGTGAAAGGAATGTGTTGGAAAGCGGAACATACCTGATATTGATCACCGGAAGCCCCAGAAGATCCTCTGTGTACGGCTTCGTTGGAATCATATTGTTGTAATCGGGAACAAATTTAGTATGAACACCCGATTTTTCACACAGCTTAACTATCTTTTCCAGTCTGTAATACTCGGAAAGACCGAGGGTGATAACGATATCATTCAGGTGATGCTGCGGAAGGATGATATCGAGATTATCGATCCTTCCGATAACCTTTATCCCCTTGTACTCCGTTCCTGCCTTTACCCTGTCATCCAGAATTCCTCTGACCACATATCCCCACTGAGGATTCTTAAGCACTCTGTCCAGGTACTCCTCCGCAGCACGGCTGTAGCCTATAAGAAGAACATTCTTGCAGTATTTTTCATTGATCCAGAACTTTCTCAGAATGCTTCTTACGAGCATCCTCTCCATAAGCTCAAGAAATACATTTATGACAAAAAACAGAAAGAGCATCACTCTGGAAAAGTGAACGATCTTAATGACAAACAGGAGTACTATAATCACAAGTGCTCCCACAATATTCGCTTTTAATATATTTGCCACATCGGTTCTTGTCCTGGTAATGTTTTTCGCATACAGTCCGAAGGCCGCATAGCATAATACCATTACTATTACTATTATAAAAAGCGCCGCAATATATGTATTCTGCCCCAGGATCTCATAACGGTTTCTGATAAACGGAGACCTGAATCTCAGATACCATGAAAGCGCAAATGAGACCGCGATAACGACAATATCACCAAGCGCAAGAATACGATTCAAATACTTTTGATTTTCCAGCATATCTTTACTCCGACATCCGCGGAATATTTTTTATCCGCATCCAGAAAATATATTATATTACAATTTTTGTGTCAAGCAAAACTACTTAAATAGAAAAATAACCTTTCTTAAGGTATTTATCCATAATTCAAGCTGAATCTTGAGATAATACCTGAAATTTTTTCCTGCAAACCGTACCTTTCTGCCGCGGTTTTTTATATTGAGGCACATTGAAAAGCCTTTTCTCAGGCCTTTAACATAAACAACTCCAAGCCCTTTGACAGTAAAAAACAATGTCTTTATCAAAAAGCCGGCCAAAAGAAACGGAATGTTTATAATGATCTGAAGAATCGGCATATTCTTATAAATAATATATATGCTGTTGGGCGCCGAATTCTTTACTTTAAATTCATTGTGCCTCGAACCGCTGCTCGCGCTCCCCACATGCTTTACCACCGAGCGTGATGCAAAAACATTTCTGTAACCGTGGATCCTTGCTCGCCAGCCTATATCACAGTCCTCAAGGTACGCAAACTGGCGGTCATCGAATATTCCTATCTCTTTCAGAATGCTGACTCTGTAGATCGCCGCCCCCGCGCAGGAGTAAAAAATATCCGTATCCTCACGAAGGGATGATGCGGGGCGGTCCTTTCCTCTGGCAAAGGCCCATCCCAGTGCGCAGTAGAAATCTCCTCCGTCATCCAGCAGCTTCGGCTGATCATTTCTCAGCATCTTTGCCTGACATGAGAAAATCCTTTCGTCCTTCTCTATACATCTCTCCAGCTCTTCGACAAAATGCACTCCCGCGACCGTGTCATTGTTCAATAATATTACGTAATCATGCTTCCTGCACGCCTTAATACCGGCGTTGACCGCCGCCGAAAATCCAAGATTCTCGGTCATTTTGATAAGCTTTATCTCCGGGTATTCCTTTTCAATTATGTAGGCACTTCCGTCCGTGGAATCATTGTCCACAACGATAATATCGAAATCGGAAACCGACTGCCGTTTCAGAGAATTCAGACATGCCTTAAGATATTTAATTCCGTTATAATTTGGTATTATGACAGCCGTTTTTGGCATAACTCCTCCAAAACTTATGGTCTAAGTGAATAATTCCATTTTTTGAGTGACAGGTTTTTATTGTAGTACGGGTCACCGTTTTTCAGAATATCCTGCCATCTGGTGCGCATATATTCCATCTCCTCCTGAAATCTTCTGCGCTTTTCCTCTGTATCCTCCGCGCCTCTGGACCTTGACTCGTCATGATAAGCCTCGGCATAAGGATTATACACAACCAGATAGCCCATTTCCCTGACCTTAAGGCAAAGATCCATATCATTAAACGCCACGGCGAGCTCCTCGGTAAAGCCTCCCGCGCGCTCAAATACGCTTTTTCTCACCATCATGCACGCCGCGGTAACAGCGCTCATATCCTGTATAAGGCTCGCCTTGTGGAGATAACCCGAATGGCTTCGGGGCATATCAACAAACATTGCGCCGGCGACTCCGCCTCCACGGCAGTTTCCCATACCGATAACGCAACCGGCATGCTGTATCCTGTCATTGGGATAATACAGCTTCGCACCTGTTATTCCCACATCTTCCCTCTGGCATATTCCGAGCAGCTCCTCGATCCACTCAGGATTTATGACAGGTCTTACATCATTATTGAGCAGGATGAGATACTCTCCTCCGGCCTTTGACGCAGCAAAGTTATTTATGGCAGAATAATTAAAGCTTCCCTTGTATTCTAAAACGGAAATCTTTTCATTCTGTGAAATTTCTGTGTAGTATTCAAAAATTGAACTGTCCGTACTGTTATTCTCAACTATAAGTATCTCAATATTCTTATAAGAAGAAGCAAGAACGGCATTTATGCATTTTTCCAGCTCTTCGCGGCAATCCTTATTCGGAATGATAATGCTGACCAGCGGATTGCCCGTAACGGAATATTTTACCCGGTAAAATCCGAAATCCTTAAGAAGCGATACCTCTCCCTTGATACCGCTCCTTCTGAGATTGCCCTCTATCGCTCTCTTGCCCGCATCGTAGGCATAAAGCTTACTCATCGGATTGTCCGCCGTCGATGATTCATGGGTTCTCCAATGATAAAGTATCTCCGGAACATGTGCGATCAATACAGCTTTTTCACAGCATCTGAATATAAAATCATAATCCTGGGAGCCGTTGAATTCCGGATCAAATCCTCCGGCAAGATCCGCGAGCTTCCTGCTTACTGCAAGAAAATGCGTGATATAGTTATTCGATCTCAAAAGATCAATATTGAAATCCGGTTTGAAATTCGGCTGAAAATGCTTTTTCAGATCCGGGGACACCTTGTCCTCGTCGGTGTAGACCACATCGGCGCCTTCCCGCATCTTTGCGGCCATCAAAGACAGCGCATGGGGAGCAATTAGGTCATCGTGATCCATAAATGCAAAATAATCACCCGAGGCGAGCTTCATCGCCTCATTTGTGTTCTGTGCAATTCCCGCATTCTTCTCCAGATGCGCATATACGATACGGTTATCCTCTTTTGCATATTCACCGACCGTTCTTTTTACATTATCAGTCTTATCCGATGCGTCCCCGATGCACAATTCCCAATTATCGTAAGTCTGAGCCTTCACGGACTCTACGAGCTGTCTCAAAAAGAGGTCGGGAGTTTCGTATGCGGGTATTATTATTGAAATTTTCGGATCATCCGCTTTATTGCCCGCCCTGAGCTTTTCGAGAGTTTTTTCATCCGGAAAATGGTTCTTATACCACTCTTTGTAAGGGATCTCCTCGGGTTCAAGACGCTCCACAAGATGATTAAAGAACTCCTTCGGACCGAAATGTTTCAAATACAAAAATGCTTTTTTTATTTTATAAAAAGGAAGTGGAAGCATATCATCAGCCCTTCTTCTTTCTGAATACAATAGCTAATATCACGAACAACACCAGGGAAACAGCACTCACCACAGCTCCTGCCGCAAACAGCGGGCACTTGTAGGTAAGCCTGACAACATGTTCGCCTGCGGCAAGCCTTACTCCCTGAAAGCCCTCGTTTACACGGCTGATATTCGTAAGTGATCCGTCAATGGCCGCACACCATCCGTTCTCATACGGGATTGCCGCATACAGAATTCCGTCACACGGCGCGTCCACGAATATCTCAATATCGCCGTCAGATCTGACATTATAGCTGATCTTGGCGTCCGGGACCTTATTTCCCGGATAAAACCCGCCGTCGGAGGATCTGAAAAACGAAGCAATGCCCTCCGTGCCTTCGGATCTGTAAATATCAATAGCTCCGATACTTTTAACAAGGACAAGTCCCCGGGTGTCACCCTCACCTTTGTCAAGGATGTACTTTACCCCGGCAAGGTCTGATTTTTCGCGATTCATATCGCTGTATCGGTAAGCGTAATGATTCTGGTCGGCATAGATGAGCTCCGGCCAGCAATTGTTTACATAACTAATAATATTTCCGTTCTGAGTGGAATTGTATGAGCTCACGGAAGGATATCCCTGTATCATGGAATCCATGCACACGGTGGCTCCGTATGTTTTTTCAACCCTGTACAATCCCTTGTCGCTTTCTTTCAGATAATCAAGGGCCGCATCAGTGTCTTCATCAAACATCATTTCGGCATATTCACTGCCTTTTGATATCGTTACCCTGTTGGAAAAAGAGCTGTCGGTCTCCGCTGCTATGTTTAGTACAATGAATACCGAAAGAATCGCCGCACAGATCTTTCCGGCTCTTCCCCTTTTACTCTTATTGCTTTTTTTAATCACCTGAATCAAAAGAACAACGGTAAACACACAGACAGCTGCCATTGACGCAAGAAGGTATTTTTTCCCTCCGATACTCTGAAAGAAAAAGTATAATCCGTAAACAGCCTCCGTTATGATACCTGAAACTATTATCATTACCGCAGCGGTCCTGCTTCCGGATAAATGCCCTTCGAAAATATTGTTTAATGCGCTCGCCGAGATAAACGCAAAATACGGCATCACAAGGAACATATACCTTGAAAACGGAGCTACAAAGCCGTTAAAGATTGTCCCAAAGGCGGGAAGCACAAGCATGATGATGCATACCGCGGCTATAGCATATTGAAAGATCTTTGATCTTCTGCTTGTTTTCTGTCTGTGTATCGAGAAAATATATACAACGGCAAGGATAAAAAATATCGATCCGAAATAAATATGAGGCCCCTCATAATAGTTCAGATATCCGGTATACTCACCGTTGATTCCGTTGATCGTGCTGGAAAAAAGCCTCGAGATCAAGGTCTTATAATACAACATATCATAGGGCTTTAATCCTTCGATAAGCCTGGAGATCAATGATCTGCCCGAGGAAACACGGGAGGATACCAAAAAAATATTGGCCGCACTCGGAAGAAGTGATACCGCTCCGATCCCCAGTCCCAGTATCATGTCAAGCGCTGTCTTAAGGGTTCTTTCCCAGAACTGCCTGAAGGTAAGACCGCCGCGCATCAGGTATCTTACTGCCACGTAAAATGCACTGAAAAGGAACATCATGTACGCAATGTACATACTGTTCAAAGTGACGACCGCAGATATTACGGTAAGAAATCTCCAGCTTTTATTGTCCTTTATATACCGCTCAATTCCGAGAAGAAGAAGCGGCAGAAGAACACAGATTATTCCGAACTGATAATGCTGTCCCCAAACGATCATAAAGCCGTTAAAGGCGTAAAGAAATGATGCCGCCGTCTTTGCGTATTCTCTGAATCCGAACACGGAAAGGTAGAGGTAGCATGCCGCGGATGACAGCACTATCTCTGATACAAACACGTATATCATGAGAGACGGCAGCGCCTCCACTCCGGTTATCGATACAATAAAATACAGTATCATGAGGACCGGATTAAAAAGGTTCAGCACATACATTCCCGCTCCGAAGCCGTAATCAAAATTCCAGAGAGAGAAATCCCCGGATCTGATGTGATCGATGATAGATGCGTATTGCGCTATGTACTGCTGTGCCGTATCTGAGCCTATATCATCAAAAATGAAATACTCTTCTCCGAAGAGGAAATTTCTGAAAACCAGGGCGCATGTCAACGACACCATCACCAGAAGGATGACGATGCCCGCTGCGCTGATATTCATATTTCTTTTTTCTGCCCCGCTTTTCAAAACTGTAAATCTCCGTTCAAATTACCATCCGCATATTGATCCGTGTCGCTCAGAGCAAAATCAGATAAGCTTTGCCTCTACAAGATATCTTCCCAGGGCATCCTGCCATGTCGGAAGCTTCTCAAAGCCCATTTCTTCTATTTTCGACCTGTCCATACGGCTGTTATGAGGTCTTTTTGCTTTCGCCGGGAACTCCCCTGACGAGCAGGGATTAACTTTTACATTATCAAAGCCTGCCTGCTTCATGATTTCAACTGTGAAATCGTACCAGCTGATATAGTCTCCGTCATTTGTGACATGATAGATTCCGTACTTATCGGTCTGTATCATATCAACAACAAGCCTTGCAAGATCAAGCGTGTATGTAGGTGTTCCGATCTGGTCCGAAACGACCTTCAAAGAGTCGTGGGTTTTCGCAAGATTTACCATGGTCTTAATAAAGTTCTTCCCGTTAACCCCGAAGACCCAGGCGATCCTGAGAATAAAAAATTTCTTTACATGCTCTGTGACAGCAAGCTCACCTTCATATTTCGTCTGTCCGTAAACATTCAGAGGATTTCTCTTGTCATCGGGCTTCCAGGGTCTTGTTCCCTCCCCGTCAAAGACATAATCCGTGCTGAAGTACATCATCGGAATATCCAGCTTCTCGCATACCTTTGCGATGTTTTCGGTGCCTTCCGCATTTACCTTTCGGCAAAGCTCGATATTGTCCTCGGCAGCATCCACTGCGGTATATGCGGAGCAGTGTATGACGGCGTCCGCCTTTGATCCGTTGATGACCTCATCAACTTTTCCGGCATCGGTTATGTCCATCTCCTCAATATCGACACCTATACCCTCATGCCCTCTTGCGGCAAGTTCATTCATAACATCATGACCAAGCTGTCCCTTTACTCCCGTAACAAGAACTCTCATAATAATAACCTCCGATCTATAAATGAGTAAGCGAAAAATCCTGAGTCTCAAGCGAGAGATTCGGACTGTAATACGGATCTCCGTTTTTTATTATCTCAGGCCACCTTGCATTAAACGTTTCTATCTCCCCCGCAAAACGGGCCACCTTTTCCGGAGTGTCCTCCTGTCCGCGGGACTTTGATTCATAGTGATACAGCTCGGCATAAGGGTCGTATACGATCCTGTATCCGGCCTTTGTGACCATCATGCAGAAATCTATATCATTGAAGGCTACCGCGAGCTTTTCATAAAAGCCTCCGACCTCCTCAAACACCGATTTCTTAACCATCATGCATGCGGCTGTCACGGCACTGTAATTCTGCGTGCATATTATACGATGACAATAGCCGGTAGCGTTCTTTTTCTGCTGAACGAAGCAGTGTCCGGCGATTCCGCCGAAGCCTATTACACATCCGGCATGCTGGATCGTATTGTCCTCATAATACAGCCTTGCTCCGACACAGCCCACATCCGGTCTCATACATATATTCAGCATCTGTTCGATACAGTCCGGATTTATTATCTCGGTATCGTTGTTAAGAAGCAGCAGGTAATCTCCCTTTGCCGAGGCAATGCCGAAATTATTTATTGCCGAATAATTAAATGAACCCTCAAAGGTGACAATATTCACATTGTTCACCCGATCCTTCAGCTTTTCGTAGTACTCAAAGGTCTCCGGATCCTCCGAGTTGTTCTCAATTATCACATACTCGTAATTTTTGTATACGGATTTATTCTCAATCGACATAATGCAGCGGTCGAGATCCTCGATATGGTCCTTATTCGGAATAATGATAGAAACCAAAGGTCTCTCATCCCAGTGATAATCTGTAATGTACAGCCCGGGATATTCCCCGAAACGAACTGTTGCCGGAATGCCGAGTCTTTTATAATGCTCCTCCACGGCCCTTCTTCCCGCCTCAAACGCATATGTCTTCGACTCGGGATTTTCAGATGTGGAATTCTCCGACAGTCTCCAGTGATACAGTATCTTCGGGATATGTTTTATGTTTTCCGCCATCTCCGTGCATCTGAGAATAAAATCATAGTCCTGGGCTCCGTTAAACTCAGATCTCAGCATCCCTGCTTTTTCAAGAAGAGAACGCTTTACAACCGTGAGATGGCAAATGTAATTAACGGTACACAGGAGGTCGAAATTGAAGTCCGGCTTCATATGAGGCTGGGTGGGAATTCCGCTCTTTCCGATCTTATCCTCATCCGAATACAGCATGTCAACGTACGGATCCTCATTTACCGCCTTTGCATTTTCATAGAGCGCATTTGGCGTGATAATATCATCATGATCGCAAAATACGATAAAATCCCCCACGGATGCCTCTATGGCAGCATTGGTATTCTCCGATATACCCATCTGCCGGCCATGTCTCAGAACCTTTATCCTGGAATCCTTCTCAAGATTATTCAGGATCTTTTCAAGAGGAGAATTCTCTCCGCTTCCGTCGGATAATATAAGTTCCCAGTTCGGGTACGTCTGGGCTTTCACCGAATCCACAAGAGCCTTCAGATATTCCTCCGGCGTCCTGTAGAGAGGCACTACTATAGAAAACTTTACTTCATTTTCGAATTTCTCCGTCCTCTGTCTTTTCAGCTCTGCCTTTGAAGGCATGTGGAGCGGAAGCCATCTGTAATACGGCTGAGCCTTAAACTGATGACCGAAGAAATGCTTCCACACCTTTAAAACAAAGGGCTTAAAGCCGTTATATCTGAGAAAATTCACCGCCTTGGCAGACTTTCCGGAAACCCTTTTAAGAATGATGCCCGAAGAATTCATAGGATATTCTTTTACAAGCGTATCCTCTCCGGATCTCAGTTTCAATGCGAGTCTTCGGCCGGCCGTGATATTTCTCACCTCAATGGTAAAGCCGCAGTTCTCGTTAATGTCATCCTCATGATAGAGAGCGCAAAGATCCTTTCTCACATGTCTTTCAAAAACATGCTCCACAGGCTTTCCGTCTACCTCCACTTCAAAATCCACAATGTCACGGGAGATTGCCCATCCCTGCACATGGACAAAATTTTCCTTTTTATCCACAGTGCAGTCATCGAGAAACAGCCTTATGGGGCCTCTCATCTCATTTAATTCATCAAGTGATACCCGGTAACAGAGCTTTCTCCCATTTTCGGAATTTTTCGAATAAACGGTGAGTTTTGTTCCTTTAATATCTGACGGAACATGAATATTAATATTGGCGGTACATCCTCTGTACATGAACGAAGGCTCATCGTTCAGTATTTCTGTTGACGTATACAGTTTTTTCCCGTCCACATAAGCTTCGATAGTCGTATCGGGCACTATCCAGCCGGTAAGAATGAATTTTTCGGTATCCTTTATTCCGAACCGGCAGTCCTTTACCAGATATCCGTTGTTATTTGCTCTTTCTACCATAATAAAACTACTCTTCTTCCTGATGCGGGTACTGGCCTACGAAGGCAAAATCCGTTCTCCTCTTATCAAGATTGGGATTGTAGTACGGATCCCCGTTTTCGAAGTACTCCGACCATTTCTCTTTGAAGTCCGCTTTCTCCTTCAGCATTCTTGCATGCTTCGAAGCGTCCGCGGAAGCCTTATCACTTCCTCTGGAGGCAGATTCATAGTGATACAGTCTTGCGTAAACATCAATCACCACAAGCAGATCCTTCTGTCTCACCTTAAGGCAGTAATCCGCATCATTAAAAGCAACGACAAATTGTTCGTCAAATCCGCCGACTTCCTCAAATACACTTCTCTTTGTCATCATGCAGGCCGCTGTGACCGCGCTCAGATCCTGAGTTGAATTGCCTCGTCCCGCATATGTAAATACAGAATCATCAAAGCCGTAGAACATATGTCCCGCTGCGCATTCAAGTCCGATAAGAACACCCGTATGCTGAATCGTATTGTCCGGATAAAGAAGCCTTGCTCCGACACAGCCCACATTGTCAAGCTGGCAATAGCTCAAAAGCTCTGTCATCCAGTTTGAAGAGATCACCTCCACATCATTGTTAAGGAAGAGGAGGTAATCGCCTTTTGCGTATTTTACGCCGAAATTATTGACCGCCGAGTAATTAAAGGGCTCGGTATATTCGACAACTCTGATATTCTGATAAGCGGTTGTGATCTCGCGGTAGTACTCTTTGGTGCGTTCCTCGGTACTGCCGTTTTCTATCACAATGATCTCAAAATTCCTGTAATCGGTTCTGTCAAAGACAGATTCTATAGTTCTTCTGAGATCATCCGTATGATCCCTGTTCGGAATGATAACAGACACTAAAGGCTCGCCCTTTACCATGATCTGGCTCCTGTATCTTCCGAAATGCCTTGTGCGGGTTACGACCGCATCTATTCCCAGCCTGTCAAAATGATGCTGAACAGCTTTTTTACCGTTCTCGTAGGCATACATTTTGCTCTCGGGATTTCCCGCAGTGGATGCGGGATGCGCACGCCAGTGATAGAGAATCTTCGGCACATGCTTAATGGTGCGGGCCTTTTCGCACATCCTCAAAATAAAGTCAAAATCCTGAGCTCCGTCATACTCGCTCCTGAAAAGTCCCGCTTCGTCAAGGGTCGTTCTCCTCACCACAAATATATGACAGATATAATTATTGTTTCTTAAAAGATCAAGGTTAAAATCCGGCTTGAAATGAGGATCATAGTACATGTTTCCGTCCTTTGTGACCTTATCCTCATCGGTATAGATGACATCCACATCATCGCTTTCGTTAATTGCCTTTACGATCTCATAGCAGGCATCCGGAGTTACCTCGTCATCATGATCCGACAGCATGATAAATTCTCCGTGCGCCAGAGCAATGGCAGCATTTGTGTTTTCCGAGATACCCTTGTTCTCATCAAGTCTGGAATATACGACACGGCTGTCCGATGCATAATTATTTAAGATAAACTCTCCGACCTCATCCTTTGTACTGCCGTCGGCAAGACATAATTCCACATTTGAATAGGTCTGTCCGAGTATAGAATCGCATATCACCTTCAGAAACTCCAGCGGAGTATTGTAGAGAGGTATAACTACGGATATCATCGGCTCATACGGAAAATGGTCGTTTCTCTGCCTTTCCAATTCTTCCTTCGAAGGACAGTGGTACTCTCTGAACCAGTCATTGTAGTCAATGCAGTCCTCTGCGGTGGCATTTACCCTTCCCTCGATAATATCAAGCCTTCTCTGTCTTCTCTTTTCCTCATCAAGTTCAAGCTCTATTGAAGGCTGAACATATCCCCTCGGCTCGCTTATCCTTATGAATAAAGGAAGAGTTCCGATATCGGCAATCTTCACCTCGGCCATAAAACCGGGCTTTCTCTCCTTTGCGATATTGAATGCCTTTGTGACATCTTCCCTGTCCGTTCTGTAAATATCCGCAGGAACAGGCTTTCCCGCTCCGTCAAAGAATGAGATCTGTTCATCCACCGCATATTTGGCAAAAGTCCAGCCTCTGAAGAATACCGCATCCTTGGTATATGTCTTCTGGTCTATATAAAGCTCGATTCCAAGCTCCGGTGAATTGACAAGCGGATTGAGCTTTTCAAAGGGATCTCCCTTCCCGAGCCTGATACGCGAGCTTCTGTATGCCCTTATCGGCTTCGTTGTCTTGAGCAGTTCGATCACTTCGTTTTTCTTTATGAGCTCGCTCTGTTCAACTTCAATTACCGAACGGTAATGATTCGTCCTGTTGGCAGCCTCCCGGAAGCAGTTAAAAAGAACCGAACCCATCTCTCCTTCAAGCGGCCAGCACATATAGCTGATAAACAGCTCCTTTGAACCCTCTTCCCACCCATCGATCACGATCTTAGGATCCGGGCAATTGAACATAAGCTTATCGCCGCCGATAACGAGTCCGTTAACGTTTTCCTGTTTTATCTCAACTGTTCCCCTGTCGGTTCCCAGACCTCTGATATCCATAAAAACAGGCAGCTCGGCAGGTTCTATCATTACTCTTTTTATATTTTCAAGACTTATCTTGACGTCGGGATTTCCGTTAAAGCTTATCCCCTTTTCTCTGTGTATCTCTTTATATCCGTCTCCCGAATCGACAAATATCCTTCCGAGGATCTTTTTCTCGGTCAGCCGGTCTTTTTTCGCCTTTTCGTACATTTCATCAAGACCGATGCATCCCTCGGTGATATCACTGTAAAAATTCTTTGCCGGGACAAATTCTCCCCTGATATATTTCTGGAAATTTTCTTCCATAATTTTAAACTTGCTCATCTCGGACGAGCTTACATTAAGGAGTCTGAAAATCCCCTCCTTCTCAAGGTAAGATCTCTTTGAAGCCCCCGAATTATCGGTTACAAAATAATAAATGGCACGCCATTCCACAAACTTTGAAGGGATCGGAAAATCAAACGTCCACTCATAGTCAATGATATTCCACTTGTCATCACAGCAGATAATATTCGATAAAACCATGTCCAGGTCTGTGACGGAATTCGACTTATATCCCTGATTCAGGTCGATATTTCCGAAAACCCTGACAAATTCTTCCGTCTTTTCAAATTCTTCCGATGCTGATTCTTCGATTGCCGAAATATACTCCGCAAGAAGCTCCTTTGCCGCCTCTTTATCCTTGTAAAGTACATCGTCGATCACTTCCTCGAGAGTGGGTCCGTCAAGATATTCGAATGCGGTTCCCCCATCCATAGGCGAGCAGCTGTTCGGCACAAATTTTGTGCCGTCAAACACTTTCCTCAGTTTTTCACAGATGTCGGTCATACGTTCGGTGTGTTCACGGGCTTCATCCGTAAACGGCCGCTTCAGAACGTATTTTTTGTCATTATCTTTTATTATCTCAGTGACAACGGCGTATCTGCCGCTTCTTTCAGATGAAAATTTTGTGTAGAAACTCACTTGTTTTCCTCCTGAGCGATTACAATAAATGAATTAGAAAAAATCGGGAACAGACCGCCCTCAACAAGAGAATCAAAGGCCCTGGCCTCATTAAAAAGGACAAGTCTTTCATGGTCGAAATTATTGATATTGTCTCTAAGCTCTCCCTTTAGCGGAAGTCTGTCATCGGAAAATACGGCAGTGGGAAGCTTGTAATCGGGATACGGATAATAAAATTCCATTCCCTCATATCCTGAGCCCCTAATAAGCTTCTCAAGTTCGGGCTTATCAAAGGTTCTTACTCCCTTATTAACAGGATAGCCCTCAATGCCCTCAAAATATACGCCGGTGTGATCCTCGGCACACCCGGCAAGATACTTCATGCCGAGGCGGTTTTCTATTGCGATCACCAGTCTTCCGCCCTTTTTTAGATGCTTTCCGACTGTTTTTAAAAGATCTGTGTAAGGATCGTCGGTATTCATGTAAGATCCCGCATACTCAAGAACTCCGATAAGGGTTATCACGTCAAAATCATTGTCAAGACGCTTCTCTACATCAAGGAAATTTCCTATCCTTATCTCTATGTTTTCTTTTTCGCGGTGTCTTAATGCATTGATCATGCTCCTTCGCTCGGATAACTCAACACAGGTAACGCTTCCCGCTTTTTCCGAAAGGATCCCTGTGATCGCGCCGCACCCGGCTCCGATCTCAAGCACCTTTTCATCTCCCTTCATAGGGATCCAGCTCACGGAGTTTTCCCTCTGGGGTGAGAAATGATACAGAACGGACCAGGATCTGTGATCCGACAAAATTTCGGATAACGGCCTGTCATGCTCATTCTCGGCAATATCAAGAAGCACATTTTCAATATCGCCTTCACTGTAAAAATCGTTTCCCGAATAATCATCGTAATTCAGGCAAACTTTGCCAATCATTTTATTCATCAGCCGATTCTCCTCCCTCTACATGTACCCGGGAAAACATATCAAAAAATCCAACAGCGTCCTTGGAAGATATTACCGATACATTGAGTACGTCATACAATCTGTGGAATACTCTGAAATCTCCGTCTCTGAAACCCGTACAGCCGAATGAGAGCAGGTATTCCCCTCCCTGAAGAGTCATTGTCTGTTTGAAATAGATATCTCTTACATCTCCGGCCTTCGGAGGAACAAATTCGGTATTTTCATACATCGTATTTGTCCCGCAGATCTCCGTTCCCTGAAGATTTCTGAATGTAAATGCAAATATCGGATCATTTATATCCTCATAAAATCTGACCCGCATATGAATAGTAAATTCCGAACCTTTTTCAATAGCATTCGTAACGATTCCGTTTGCGTCCTTTATCTCAAGGAATTCAATCTTTGCCTGGTGCTCTCCGTAATCCTGAGTGTTGGGATTCATTGGGAGAATTCCGGTCAGCGGATTTTCTGCGATGTCCCCTGTATTTCCGTTTTCTTCCTTCTTTTCCTCAGGTGCGGATTCCTCCTCACCCGATGACTCGCCTTCGTTATATTCTCTAAGCACATCCTCATCATCACCGTGGTTTACCAGAAGCTTTTTATAGAGATCCACCATCTCCTTCGGTTCACCCTCGGCAACCTTTACGCCCTTGTTCAAAAGAACAACTCTGTCGCAGTATTTTGTTATGCTTCCCAGATCATGACTTACAAAAAGGATGGTTTTTCCCGCCTTTTTGAACTCCTCGAATTTGTGATAGCATTTCGCCTGAAAGAATACATCGCCAACAGAAAGCGCCTCGTCAACGATAAGGATCTCCGGGTCGATGTTGATAGCAACCGCAAATGCAAGGCGGACAAACATACCGCTGGAATATGTCTTTACCGGCTGATCGATGAACGAACCTATATCGGCAAAATCAAGAATGCTCTGAAGCCTTGCATCTATCTCTTCTCTTGTAAAACCGGTCATGGTCGCATTCAGGTAAATGTTTTCCAGACCGGTATATTCCATATTAAAGCCCGCACCCAGCTCAAGTAGTGCGGATATCCTACCGTTTACGGTAAGCTGACCGGAAGTTGGCGTGAGTACCCCGGTTATGATCTTTAGGATCGTGGACTTTCCGGAGCCGTTTGTGCCGATAATTCCCACAGTTTCGCCCTGTTTTACATCAAAATTCACCTTATTCAGGGCATAAAGCTCCTGATAGCGTTTTTTCTTTGAAAGTCCCAGAGTCTCCTTCAGCCGGTCCGACGGCTTATCGTACAGTTTATATATTTTTGTAATATCCGAAATCCCGATCGCAACCGGAATCTCAGACTCGATCATCTTTTCATCTGACATAGCTCAAATTCCTTACAAAACATCGGCAAAATGTATCTTGAGTTTCTTAAACAGATATGTTCCCAGTGCAAACAGCACAAGGGTCACTGCCCAGAAATAAAGAGTATTCTCGGGATGCTCCCAGAACCAGGTCTGATTATAGAGGGAATCCCTGTAGCCGTTCACTACGTAATACATGGGATTAATCTTAAAGATTATCCTGAATTTTTCGGGAATAATATTGATATCCCACATAATAGGAATAGTCCATACTCCCACCTGAAGCACAATATTTATTATCTGGGTAAGATCCCGGAAAAAAATGACTATCGCACATGTTCCGTAACATATTCCCAGTATAAAAATAAACATGCAAAGGAAATAATATATCAGCTGGATCGTATACGCAGACGGATATATTCCGTAGCAGGTATATATTACAAGAGTCACGAAAAGGAAGAATGCGTGAACGAAAAATGCCGATATCGCCTTCACCATAGGAAGAACGCTTATCTTGAATACAACCTTTTTTACAAGATAGCTGTACTCAATAAGTGCATTGGTTCCGCTGTTAAGAAGATCCTGGCAGTAGAACCACGGCACAAGTCCCGCAATCAGATAAAGAACAAACGGAACCTTATCCATAGTTCCGCTTCTGAAGCCCACCGAGAATACAAACCAGTATACTAAAATAGTGATCACCGGCTGGACAAATGCCCAGACGATTCCGAGATAAGATCCCGCATATTTCGTCTTAAAATCATTTACGGCCAGCTTAAGGATTAGCTTTTTATTTCTGTATATCTCAATAGGAAGTGAGAGCACTTTTCTGCGGAATATGATCATAAGGACCGCAAGTCCGTCGATCAATACCAGAAAGGCAGCCTTTAGTGCGATAGTTCTTCCCCTGTTTTCCTGCGCGGCAATCTTATTTATCTCAGGCATTGTGCAGGGTACAACAAAATAAGGGTCCTTTCCGGATGTTATCACCTCCAGAACCCCGTCCTCATAAGAAATGCTTTGAATATCGTTAGTCTCTGTCCTGTCCGCACCGTCAAGTGCAATAATGTCCCTGGCATCCTTATATCCGGCTGTGATTCCGTACAGCTTCCACTTTGCGGGAGCGCATCCCAGATCGACACGGATAAATCCTGCATCCGAAGGACATTTAAACTCAAGTGACGCCGCCTTTTCCCCGGCAGCCATTTCAGGCTGATAGCCCGCTATCGTGCTTGAAGTTTCACTGTATTTTCCCAATTCATCGGTGAAGAACACCTGGATATCATCAGATGTGTCCGACGAAACCTCAACCGTCAGAACCGCCTCCGCACTCCCGGTGTTCTTTGCCGTTAGAATCAGAATATTAAGAGCTATTACCGCAATCGCAATGATGCCGAGCATCACTTTCTTCTTCGCTGAAAGTCTCAAAACTGTTCTCCGTTATTATTTTTTATATTCTCTGATACCGCCCCACTTCTGATCCTTGTCAGAAAGTATAAGCTCCATTCCCTCCGGTATCGGCCATTCAACGGCAATATCCGGATCGCTCCAAAGGAGACCTCCCTCATCGTTCGGATGATAGAAGTCAGAGCATTTGTAGCAGAATTCAGCCTCGTCCGAGAGAACCACAAAGCCATGGGCAAAATTCTTCGGAATAAAGAACTGTTTTTTGTTTTCCTCCGAGAGCTCAACGCCGTACCACTGGCCGAAAGTGGGGGATCCTTCCCTGAGATCCACCGCCACATCCCAGACGCAGCCCTTTACCACTCTAACGAGCTTATCCTGGGGGAAGTTTATCTGGAAATGAAGTCCTCTCAAAACACCGTATCTTGATGAGGACTGATTATCCTGAACAAATTCCACGTCAATTCCGGCTTCCTTAAAATCATTATAATTGTATGTTTCCATGAAGTATCCGCGGGAATCACCGAACACTGTCGGAGTAATCACCTTGAGACCTTCAATGTGGCATGTTTCTACATTAATCTTTCCCATGATATCCCTCTTATCATAAACCGTTGGCTACATCCATCAGGTACTGACCGTATGCGGTCTTGAGCATAGGCTCGGCAAGCTTTTTGAGCTGATCCACCGTGATGAAGCCCTTCTTATATGCGATCTCCTCAATGCAAGAAATATATAATCCCTGTCTCTTCTGGAATGCCGCAACAAAATCAGCGGCATCAAGAAGCTGATCGTGACTGCCGGTGTCGAGCCACGCAAAGCCTCTTCCGAGAGTCTCCACCGAGAGCTTGCCTCTTTCGAGATATTCATTGTTTACGCTTGTGATCTCAATCTCTCCCCTTGCCGAAGGCTTGACATTTTTTGCGATCTCCACAACATCGTTGTCATAGAAGTACAATCCCGGAACCGCATAGTTTGATTTCGGATTTTCAGGCTTTTCCTCTATAGATATGGCCTTTCCGTTCTCATCAAATTCGACAACGCCGTATGCTTTCGGATCCTTGACATAATATCCGAAGATCGTAGCTCCCTCTTTCCTCTCGGCCGCTCTTTTGAGAACGGATGAGAAATACTGTCCGTAGAAAATATTATCTCCAAGCACGAGAGCAACATTGTCATCCCCTATAAACTCCTCACCGATGATGAATGCGTCCGCAAGTCCTCTCGGATACTCCTGGATCTTATACTCAAAGTGCATTCCAAGCTGTGATCCGTCTCCGAAAAGCTCTTTGAAAGCAGGGAGATCTCTCGGCGTTGAGATAATAAGAACCTCGCGAATGCCCGCAAGCATCAGCGTTGAAAGCGGATAATAGATCATCGGCTTATCATAGACCGGCATCATCTGCTTTGACATAGCCTTTGTCAGAGGATACAGCCTTGTTCCCGAACCTCCTGCCAAAATAATACCCTTCATTTTTTTAACTCCTCCTGATTATTTATCGCTGTACATTTCTTCATAGTACTTCTGGTAATCTCCGCTGGTGATATTTTCCATCCAGTCAAGATTGTCGAGATACCATTTGATAGTCTTCTTTATGCCCACTTCGAAGCAGGTCTCCGGATACCAGCCGCACTCCGCCCTGATCTTGTCCGGAGCAATCGCATAACGTCTGTCATGGCCCTTTCTGTCCGCAACGTAAGTGATAAGATCCTCGGAAATGTTTTTCTTTCTGGGATCCGAATCCGGAAGCAGCTCCTTCAAAGTGTCGAGAATGATATGAATTATCTCGATATTCTGCTTCTCATTGTGTCCGCCGATGTTATATGTCTCAAAGAGTTTTCCCTCGGTCTGAACCATATCGATTCCCTTGCAGTGATCTTCGACGAAAAGCCAGTCTCTGATGTTCTTTCCGTCTCCGTAAACAGGAAGTGCCTTTCCCTGCAGCGCATTATTGATGATGAGCGGGATAAGCTTCTCCGGGAACTGGTACGGGCCGTAATTATTACTGCAATTAGTAATGTTTGCCGGGAATTTGTATGTATCCATGTATGATTTTACAAGAAAATCAGATGATGCTTTACTTGCCGAGTACGGGCTGTGAGGATCGTACGGCGTAGTCTCATAGAAATAATCCGTGAGATTGTCAAGAGATCCGTAAACCTCGTCGGTAGATACATGAAGGAATTTTTTGTCCTCCTTAAAAGATCCGTCCGGAAGCTCCCATGCAGCCTTCGCCGCATTGAGCATATTGAGTGTTCCGAGCACGTTTGTCTTCACAAAAACATCCGGATCCTTAATGCTCCTGTCAACATGGCTTTCAGCCGCGAAATGGACTACTCTGTCAATATCGTGATCCTCAAAGATCTTATTGATCACTTCCTTGTCGCAAATGTCAGCCCTGATAAATTTATAGTTAGGTTTTCCTTCAAATTCCTTGAGATTTTCAAGATTTCCGGCATATGTAAGCTTGTCTACGTTGATGATCGAAATTTCGTCGCCATATTTTCCAAACATATAGTGGATAAAATTAGAACCGATAAATCCTGCTCCGCCAGTTACTAAGTATGTTCTCATTTGTTCCTCCTGTAATATGCACAATCCGGCATTTTTACATAATGATAGACTTTAAGGCATTATAGCATTTATTGACACCTGTTGCAAGTTGACTGTCGCAGACTCTCTTTTCTTGAATACCACCTCCATTCGTGTTACACTGTTACCAGCTTAATTTGGATAAATATGCATTCATGAGGTGGCAATATGAAGGTTGTACTTTTAGCCGGAGGACTCGGAACAAGAATTTCGGAGGAATCTCAATACAGGCCAAAGCCTATGATCGAAATAGGCGGAATGCCCATTCTGTGGCATATAATGAAAGAATATTCTTTTTACGGCTTCAATGAATTCATCATCTGTGCGGGCTACAAGCAGCACATGATAAAGGATTGGTTTGCCGACTATTTCCTGCACACGAACGACGTGACATTCGACTATACCGGCGGAAAGAAGACCGTGACCTACCATGAATCGGCATGCGAGCCCTGGAAAGTGACCGTAATCGACACCGGACTGAAGACAATGACCGGCGGCAGGATCAAACGCATCCAAAAATATGTCGGCGACGAGGCCTTCATGATGACCTACGGCGACGGGGTATGCGATGTGGATATTTCAAAGCTTCTTGAATTTCACAGAAGCCACGGAAAGATCGCCACTCTCACATCGGTCCTTCCGGATCAGCAAAAAGGAATCCTTGATATCGGGGCCGATAACACGGTAAAATCCTTCAGGGAAAAAAGCCGAACCGACGGAAGCCCGATAAATGCCGGATATATGGTCCTTGAGCCGGAGATCTTCGATTATATAGAAGATGACACCACCGTATTTGAACTCTCACCTCTCGAGAGACTTGCCGCCGAAGGGCAGCTTATGTCCTACAGCCACACCGGCTTCTGGCAGTGCATGGACACAAAAAGAGAGCTTGATACCCTCGCTCAGCTGTGGGAAAGCGGCAAGGCCGCATGGAAAAGCTGGAAAGACTGATTTGGAGACTTTGTATGATTGATTTTAATATCCCGCCTTCAGTGGGAACGGAACTTAAATATATAGAAAAAGCTATACTGAATAAAAAAATCTGCGGTGACGGTGAGTTTACCGGAAAATGCTCCGACTGGATAAGCAGAAAATTCGGAGTTCCTTTCAATTATCTCACGACGTCATGTACACATGCCCTGGAGATGGCGGCGCTTTTGTGTGATATCAGGCCCGGCGACGAAGTGATCCTTCCGTCATATACCTTCTGTTCCACTGCCGATGCTCTGGTTCAAAGGGGTGCCCGCCTCGTATTCACCGATATCCGCCCCGATACTCTCAACATTGATGAACTTCTTATCGAAAATGCCGTAACGGACAAAACAAAGGCTATCATGGTCGTTCATTACGCCGGCGTAGGCTGCGAAATGGACACTGTCATGAAGATTGCAAAAAAACATAATCTGAAAGTTATCGAAGACGCCGCTCAGGGCTTCGGATCCTACTATAAAGGAATTCCTCTGGGCACTATCGGTAATTTCGGATGCTACTCCTTCCACGAGACCAAGAATTTTTCCATGGGTGAGGGCGGAGCTCTTGTATTTACCGATGAAAAATACCGGGATTCAGCTGAGATATGCCGTGAAAAAGGCACCGACAGAAGCAAATTTTTCAGAGGTCAGATCGACAAATATACCTGGAGAGATTACGGCTCATCCTATCTTCCCAGCGACATAAATGCGGCATACCTCTGGGCGCAGCTGGAAAGATACGATGATATATTCAACGACCGTATGAATTCCTGGGATCACTATGACAGAGAACTGGAGGAACTGGAAATTCGCGGCAACATTGAAACTCCGTATATTCCTCCTCAGTGTGACCACAACGCCCACATGTATTACATTAAGACCGACAGCCTTAAAACACGCACAAAGCTTCTTGAAAAAATGCGTGAACGTGAAATCCAGTGTGTATTTCACTATGTTCCGCTCCACTCCTCCCCCGCCGGGATCAAATACGGAGAATTCCGGGGTGAGGACAATTACACCACAAAGGAAAGTGAGCGCATCGTGAGACTGCCGCTGTATTACGGGCTTTCGGAGGAAAAGCGCACCTGTGTGATAGATACGATTAAAGAATTTTACAGATAATACCCGCCATGACAGATAAGATCATTTTATTTGCAAAAAAACATGCAGCTTTGATCTGCTTTATAGCAACAAACATAATTTTCCTTCTGCTGTACAGTAGATTTGTACTGCTTCAGAACGTTTATATCTATGCGGACATTGGCAGCGATACCATGGCTGCCAATTATCCCAACAATATCTTCTTTTCAAATCTTATTCACAACGGTGATTTCACAGTCTACTCCCTGGCATACGGACTCGGAAAGGATATAACCTCCACCGCTTGCGGCTATCTGAATCCGCTTAACCTGATCCTCATTGCTTTTCCGGCAGAACTGATGACGATCGGACTTATCTTTGTAACATTTATAAAGATAAATCTTATATCTTTTTTCGGTTTTAAATTCATGAGACATGTCATCGGCGACGAGGCAGGCGCCTTTGCCGCTGCTCTTACATGGACTTTTTCAAGCTATATCGTATTGTGGGGACAGCATTACGGGTTCTGCACCGCGATGGTTCTTTTTACCGTGTGCATGTTTTTCCTCCAGCTCTACCTTGAGGGCAGCCGGACGGGATTTTTGGTGCTCATTCCCATGCTCACCCTGTTTTTCATTACAAACTATTTCTTTTTCTATCTTTCGGGAATATTTATGGCGCTCTATGTCATACTGTATTCCGCCTATTCGAAAAAGGCTTTTCCGGCTCTTATTAAGAAGCTTCTTGGTCTTGCCGGGGCCGCTGTCTTCAGTCTGGGGATAGGAGCCGCTGCCATTCTCCCGATCCTGGGAGATTTCTCGTCGAGCACCAGAACAGGTCAGCTCGGAAGCAGTATGTCCTTCTTTGAGTCATACGAACGGGTCTGGTATCTGATCTTCTCCGGACGGCTTCTTTCCAACAACACCTTCGGAACCGGAGATGCCTTCAGTGCCCCCACAAGCTATTACGAAACGGCAATGCTTTTTACCAGTGCCCTTTTTATCTTTGCTCTGGTATATCTGCTCACAAATAAAAAAACAGCCCTCAAAACCATTCTCACGGTTTTGATTGCCTGTTCCTGTCTGTATTTCAGAGTCGCGGCCCAGATACTGGGCTTCAATACGATGTCCCAGAGATTCTCTTTTATGATCTGCTTTGCGGAAGCCATTGCCATCGGTTTCTTCATTAAATATGTGAGAGACCGCAATGAAGGAAGAGCCGGAAAGATAATCACACTGGCAGGCGCACCCGTAATATATTCCGGGATCCTGGGAGTATTATACTTTTCTTCCGAACATGCTGCAGGCCGGTATTCTCTTAATGTGAAAGCTATCGCGATCTGCGCCCTGTTTGCCGTCATATACTGGCTTATCCTTCTTATTTACACCGTGAAGCTTTCACCGAAGGTGCTTGTCATCGGAATATCCGCGTTCCTTACGGCAGAGCTCGTGGTGTGCAATCTCGACACTTTGTATGACAGAAATGTTCCCACCACCGAAGAGTTCGCAAACGGGTATTACAACAACGGAAACGGTGAGGCTGCCGATCTCATCTCATCCCTTGATCCCGGCCTTTACAGAACCTCGGTTCTGAATAAATCAGTCTATAATTCAGTCAAATATAACGACTCCCTTGTACACGGCTACAACGGAACGTCCTGCTATTCCTCGACAAATCCGGGGGCGCTGGTAAGCTACAACAGCGGTTTCGGGACATACCAGATATCCGATAATTTTTATCAGGCCAGCTACGAGAGCTATTACATCTACACTCTCCTGGGCGGACGCTATCTCATTGTAAATAAATCGGATAACGGAAATGAGTATCTTCCGGATTCTGATCTTTTCACACTCCGGGATGAGACCGACAAGTGCTACATTTACGAAAATAACAACGCTCTTCCCTTCGGATATATTTACGACACGGTAATATCCTCCGCAGATTATTCCGCGTCGGATTATGCCGACAGGCAGTTTGCCTCTGCGGAAGCGTTTTATTACACTGACGAAAATGAAATTTCAAGCAATTTTAAGGAGATTTCCATCCCGGAGGAGGCAGGAAAAAAAGAGGTATTTCTCGGGGACTGCATTACCGAATACGGAGATCTTGAATACACTGCCGAAAACGGAAAGCTTTATATAAATATAACCGGAAGCTCCCCCTATATAATAGCGGAGCTTCCCGATGATGCGATCCCTCAGGGAAGATATTTTGAGATAGAATGTGATGTTGACGTCAACACCTACATTCCGCTGATGACGGCCGTAAGCGGTGAACAGATATCGGAATTCTCCATAGTAGATACCTTTATCTCCGATAGATGCAGCAGTGCTCTTATCACGCTTAAGGATGACGCGGTAAAATTCAGGGTGAATCTGAACAGCTTCCCGAAGGAATGTGTCCTTGAGCACTTCTGCATTATTGAGGACACGGATTTTTCGTCCCTGGAAAAGCTTAAGGAAAGCGGCGTTTCGAACATCTCCTTCGAAAACAATACCTACTCATGTAAAGCTGAAGTAAGTGATGAGGCAGGCATGCTCTGCGTACCCATCCTGTACAATAAAAACTGGAGTGCGTCCGTAGACGGACAAAGCACTCCAATAGAAAACATCAACGGCGGACTCTGCGGAATCGAACTGTCCGAAGGCACTCATAATATTGAGATGAGCTATAATATTCCCGATATGACAGCCGCATTTGCAGTGTCCGCATTCTTTATCATGTGTTATATTGCTCTCATTATATTCCTGAGAGTAAAGAAAAAATAATCAAAGCTATTCATTCACGGGGGTGTTGTCCTCGAAATTTATACGCTCCTCCTCGATGACAAGAGGTCTGTCGAGAACCCTTGAGTTGATCGAGAGGACATATTCCCCCAGAATTCCGATGAAAAATATCTGAACCGCTCCGAGGAAAAACATTCCTATCGTAACAGGCGCCATTCCGGCCGTAAATCTGTCCCAGTAAATAAGCTTCATCACCAGATAAATAATACCTATCACAATACTGAGTCCGGCGACTATTGCGCCCGCAAATGTCGCAAGTCTCATAAGCACCTTCGAATAAGAAGTGATCCCTACCATTCCGATGTCGTAAAGCGAATAGAAATTATTCTTGCTCTTTCCGGCTTTTCTCTTAGGTCTGTTGTACTTTATCGCTGTATAATCATAGCCAAGCTCTGCGATTATTCCTCTGAGATACGGATTGGGATCATGGAGATTTCTCACAACGTCGACAAAGGCCTTATCATAAAGCCCGTAACCGGTAAAATTTTCAATATGCCCGATATCGGTGATCTTTCTGATTATCTTATAATAGGTCTTTCTCAGGAAAGCCATAAATACGCTCTCATCGGTCTTTTCCTTTACCCCGATAACGATTTTTGTGCCCTTCTCCCACTCTCTCACAAATGTGGGAATAAGTTCGACAGGGTCCTGGAAGTCTGCGTTAAGTCTGACCACACAGTCACCGTAAGCCTGCTTCAGGCCATGTACCGGCGAGCGCAGCTGACCGAAATTCCTGGCATTGAAGATCGCCTTGACCTTTTTGTTTTTCGCGCATATTTCCCGAAGCTTTTGTCTTGTGCTGTCATTGGAATGATTATCGATAAATATGATCTCATAATCATATTCCGGAAGTTCACCCGTCATCACATTCACTATAGCATCCGTGAGAGGCTCAACATTTGCCTCTTCATTGTATGTAGGTACTACAACAGATATTTTTTTCATATTCTTGTCCTTATATCCTCCACAGTGCGCCTTATTCCCTCCTCAAAAGAAATACGCGGAACAAATCCGGTGTCCCGGGTGAGTGAAGAAATATCGGCGCATATATTCCTTACTCCGGAAGAAGGATAGGGCTTTTTTCCTATCCCCGGCTGAAGATCCGGGTCCACTGCTTCAGCCATAATATTGATATATTCCCGAAGCTGTCTTCCTCTTCCGCTTCCAAGGCAGTACACAGCCCCCGGACGCCCCTTTTTTCCGGCCAGATAGAGAGCCCGGGCCATGTCGTCGACATGCATATAATCCCAGATATGGATTCCTTCAGTGAACTCTCCCGGATCACCCTTTAGAAAGCGAATGATACCGTCAGATATCATGGTGGTCAGCTTGTCGTTTTCTCCGTAGGTCGAGAATATCCTAGCCCAGATAAAATCAATTTCTTCCGAATCAGCAGCCGCAGCTCCTTCCTTCATAGCCTCAAGCTTTGCCTTTCCATAGTATTCAAATGGCTCTGTCTCATCTTCAGGAGCTATTCTCCTTATTTCGCACCCTTCGGGAATACCGCTTTTCAGCTCTTCAAGGCTTAACACCCGCTCTTTCCCGTCAGGCATAATAAGGGTACAGGGCTTTGGTCCGTACTCCGCCTGGGAGCCCGCTCCGAGAAAACGGCTGCATCCCAAAAGCTTTGCCGATCTGACAGCGGTCCTTGTAAATTCAATATTCGCCATCTGTCCCTCGGCCGATGCATTTCTGTCCCTTCCGGTATTTGCCCAGCCGATGTGATAGAAAATATCGCACCCGGAACCGATCAGCTCCGGCAGCTTTTCCATCTCATCAATACCGCATTCCACAACATTGATATCGGGACTGATACCCTTTTTTTGTAAAGATTTTTCAACTATTTCCAGCCTGCAGGCGTTTACGGAGCCCGGCCTCATGACCGCAAAGACCCGGTCTCCCTCCGCTGCCGCTGTCCTCACCAGCGCCGATCCTATAAAACCGGTTGAGCCGGTAATCACTACTGTTTTTCTGTCATCCATGCTCAGTTACGTTTTTCCTCTTCCGAAAGTGGAATTATCATATTCTCCTCCAGCTCCTCCCTGGAAAGAAACGGTGCCATATCCTCGAGAGGCGTTGAAACCATCTGCCCGTCGTCCAGCTTCCTTGTAGCCGTCTTCGGCATTGTGCTCTGAAGCTTTGATACCATGACCTCACATATCATAGGCCTTGGTCTGAAAGTAAATTCCTGCTCAAGATCGGCCATAAACTGCGGAAGCTCTTCATTACTCTCGCATCTGCAGTAGGCAAATCCCATCGCCGGACCCACAAGTCCCATCTCCGGGAATCCCAGATCTCCGGATTCGGGGCCGACACCGATAAGCGGCTCGCCGAAAAAGTTTTTCTCCGTCTGCCTGATTGAATGATATCCCTCATTATTGATAAGGAATATCCTCACAGGAATTTTATTGGTTACAATAGTCTGAAGCTCCTGCAGATTCATCATCAGACTGCCCTCTCCGGTAACTACGGTCACCGGCTTCATTCCCGAAGCCACACTGACGCCTATTGCCGCCGGAAGTCCGTATCCCATGGTAGCTGTGGCAGAGTTTGTGATAAACCGCTGCCCCTCCTTAAGCTTTATCGCCTGGGTTCCCGACACCCTTGAGGTTCCGCAGGCAACAACTATATTATCATTCTTTCTGCTGTACTTTGAAAGAAGATCAAAGAAATAATAAATATTTGCTTTTCCGTCCTCCTGATGTCCCTTTTCGGACGGAGTGACCACAGGGTATTTTTCCTTCCAGAGCATACACTGCAGAAGCCAGTCCATATCATCAAAAAGGGGCTTTTCTTCTGTTACACCTGTTGCTTTGAGTTTCTTAATGAGACCGTTTATGAATTCCTTTGCATCCGCCGATACTCCGAGACTCACATGAAGATTTGGTTTTTTCAGCTCCTCGGGATCAATATCATTTATTATCGTAAATGCTTCCCTTGCCCATTTCTCATACGCAAATCCCGTCTGGGCAAAGCTCTGCCTGCTGCCAATGGATAGAAGGACATCCGCATTCTGCACCGCAAAATTTCCGGCACGGCTTCCGGTTGCCGCACTTCTTCCCACAAAAAGAGGATGGTCGTGCCATATTGCATCGGCACTGCTCATTCCGTTGACCACCGGAATCCCCAGAAGATCCACCAGCTCCAGAAATTCATCATATGCTCCGGCCGAACGCACTCCCGCACCGACAAAGAGAACCGGTCTCTTCGCATTTTTTATCCTTTCGATCACCTTTGAACACACACCTCTTTTGAGAGGGTGCGGAAGCTGCTCCCTGTCCTCAGCGGGATCATATTTTTTAATTTTATCCGTGTCGATCTTTGCCGCCTGTACGTCCAGGGGGATATCGATCCACACAGGCCCCTTTCTTCCGTGAGTCGCAATATAGATCGCCTTCTCAATCTGATAAGGAACTTCATATGGATCTATCGGCATATCCGCATACTTTGTTATCGGCCTGATAAGCTCCACGATATCGCATTCCTGGTTTCCCATTGATCTGAGCTTTAATCCGCTCGCCTTCACGGTCGTGGCATACCTTGCCTGACCCGAAATCACTATCATGGGATAGGATTCCATCCAGGCACACAGGACACCGGTTATCGCATTGGTCGCTCCGGGTCCCGTTGTCACATTTACCACCGCCGGTCTGTTCAGCATACGGGCATAAGCCTCGGCCGCAATGGCGCATGCCTGTTCATGGTGCTGATAAAGACATTTCAATCTCGGATCATGCCCGAATGAATCATTGAGGTGCATCGCACCTCCGCCGGGAACAAGAAATACTCTGTCTATCCCGTTTTTCACCAATATATCACTGATATAATCCGATACTTTTGTAATCATACATTTTCCTTCTTTTTCAATTCCTCAAGCCATCTGTTCTCACACACCATAGTCTTCCCCGAAGCAAGCCTTGGTATCTCGTCCACATACTTTATATCTATTACCGCATCATCCCCAAGATATGACCGGTACTTTTCCGCTACAGCATTCTCATCGCAGCTGTCACCCACCGGATTTACTAAAAGCTCGTATTCCCGGGCACCGGTCTGGATACATCTGATCTGTTTCACCTGCCCTTCAAAATTAAGAAGTATATTCATAAATACATGTATTGAAAGCGGCTCACCCTTTGTATTCAGAATAAGTGATCCCCTTCTTCCGTAGATCTCCGTAAAATGAGCATGGTATCTTCCGAATTCATCCGTCTCATACTTCACCTTTCCGGTGTCGCCTGTATCGTATCGGATCATCGGAAAAGCCCTGTTGTAAAGATCGGTGATCACTATTCTTCCCAGCTCTCCTTCTTCGGCGGGCTCGTCGGAATCCATCTTAAGAATCTCAACATAATAATTATAAAGATCAATAACATATCCCTCGAACCCCGGGATAGTCATCGCGACAAAACCGTTTTCATTATTTCCGTAGGATCTGACAGGCTCAAGTCCGAATATCTCGTATGCTCCGCGATAGGTCTCGTCGGGGAGAGCTTCTCCCATAGTGAATAGCATCTCCACGCTCCAGCCCGAAATATCGTATCCGGTTTCCTGAATATAGCTCACCAGCCTGATCAGAGCCGTCGAATACATTACCAGAACCTGGATCTTCTCTCTGCGGATCTTTTCGCAGACGCCTTCCATGGCTTCATCTCCCATATTGGAGATCTCCATCATAATAAGATTATTTTTAAAGGATTTGAATTTTGAAATAGTATTCTTTCCCTCTATCCATGCTCTGAATTCGCCGCGCTTCATTCCCAGACGAAAACCGTTCAGCTCCATGAACGACAGATAGTTCATGTTGTAATGCAGATGCTTTTCGGGATCGGCGTACACTGTAAACGGAGTGCCCGTTGAACCGCTGGTGGAGTATCTGGCCAGCCTGTCCCGACCGGAGGCATATTCTATGCTCATCACATTATCAAAATTTTCTATATAGTCGTTCTTGCTCATAACAGGAAACAGAGACAGATCCGTTATCCCCGACAATTTCCGGTAAAACGGGCAGTGATCGGATGCATAAGCGGTAATTGCCGCAAGACGTCTCTTCTGATATTCCGGCGTAATCCCGCTTACGATCTCTGCTTTATTCACATCCTTGAGCTTCTGATTTTTTCCGCCTGTAAGGATATCCAGTGTATTAAAACCAACTCTTCTTATTTTTTCTCCAAAACTCATAATCATACCTCAACAGCCTTTCTCCTGCCTGCCCGCATCATTCCCAGAATAAGCACTGCGGCGATCCGGACGGCATTTGCGATAAGGACCGCTTCCGAAAAACCGGCGATCCCGCCTTTGCCTGTCATTGCAAGGATAAGTATCACTAAAATAACCATATGGGCTCCCTGAAGGATAAGCTGCCATTTTTCTTCGGTGAAAGTAAGGACCACGATGAAAAGATAAGCCGAGAGAAGGCTTAATATCTGGGAAATATTTACCACTGTGAGTATATCCTTTACCTCACTTAATATATCGCCGTAAAACAGCCTTATAAAAATCGGATTAGCAACCTGGCAGGCCAGAAAGAATACAAAGCTTACCAGAAATCCCGCCCCTGTAAATTTCAGGAATTTCCCGTATCCGATCCTCTCCTTCCCCTTTGTGAGATACGAGATGATGATCGTATTTATGGGGGCGATCAGAAGAACCAGCGTCTTTCCTATGAGGGAGGCAACATAATACTGCGTCACCGCCTCGCTTCCTATCAGGTGCTTCAGTGCTATTTTATCCACATTAAGAGTAATATTTGTCAGGAGATATGACCCCACAAGCGTCATACCCTTAAAAGCTGCCGTTCCGGCAAAGCTGCTTCTTTCAAAAAAATTCCTGAAGATTTTTCCCTTTACCGAAACATATATTATTGCACACAGCTCGCCCGCAATAAAGACCGGATACCATACGTTCGATATTTTGTAGATCAGATATCCGAGAATATATCCCACAGAGGCCGACAGATAATAAATAAAATAACGTTTGTAATCCAGTGAGATCCTGTATTCAACATCACCGTAAAACCTCAAAGTGGTAAGAACGGAGCATATGACCAGGAGTATCCCACCCAAAACGCCGCCCATGGCATCCGTGGACATTGCCGCGCATACCCCGGCACCGATGACAGACAATATTATCAATATTACATTATAATCACCGTTCTTCAGTTCATGATCCCTTCTAAGGACAAGTCTGCTGGTATTTAGCGCCTGCCCCACCGAAGGCCCGATGATATTAATAAGTCCCATAATATAGATAACATTTCCTATTTCCTTCGCTCCCATCTCGGAGGTCAGCCTGGGATATATAAAGAGCTGGAGCACTGCATTCAAAACAAGTGCTCCGCCTATAGTATATAGAGTATTTTTAATTATTCCTTTTTTTGCAGTATCGATTTTCATTAATTGGCTTTCTCACTGATCAGATAATTCGCAGACAATATACTTGCGTTTGCCCGATGCAAGGACCGGAATCTCATCCGTAAATTCGATCTCCATCTGTGCATTACTTCCAAGATATGGAATAATTCTTCCTCTGATATCTTCAATATCCATTATTTCCGGATCACCGTTGAGCTTCAGCAGATATTTGGTTTTACCCTTCTGGATAAACTGGTACTGCTTTACTCCCGCGGCATCCCAGAGATTATTAGTAATAATAAACGGTGTGAGGGCATTTCCTTCCGTGTCGTAGATGATATCGCTTCTTCTTCCGTAGATCTGCTTTAAGAACAGCTTGTATCTCTGTCCCTTATCCACGTGTCTGGCAATCGCCGTATCGCCGTTATCATATCTGATGATCGGGAAAGCGAAATTATTGAGGTCGGTGATAACTATCCTTCCGAGCTCTCCGTCCTCGGCAGGCTCATCGGAATCCATCTTGAGGATCTCATAGTAATAGTTCTCCGAATTGATATAATAATCTTCGCAGTTCCTTCCCTGAATTCCCATGATGCCGTTCTCCTCATTAGAATACCAGGACTGAACATAGCATCCGAACTGGCAGGATAATCTCTCCCTTACCTTTTCGGGCATAGATTCGGATATGGGAATTATCGACGAGATAACATGCCCCGTCAGATCATATGAAGTGCGGTCAATATATTTACTGATCTCCGTGAGAGCCGATGCATATCCGACTACACATCTGACTTTCTGTTTCTTCAGAGTGTCCAGCATTTTCTTTATTGACTCATCGCTCAGCGACGAGCTGTCCATCATGATATAATTCTGCATAAACAGAACGAGAGGGCTCTTTCTGACATTGTGCACCCAAACTCTTATAAATGCCATTTTCTGACCTATATAATAATTGCCAAGGACTCCCAGAAAAATCCCATCCACGGTATCATGAAGCACCTTATTCCTGTCCTGAACGATAGTGAGAGGCGTTCCTGTGGATCCGCTCGTACTCATTTTTCTGCTTCCGGGAGCATCGGCAAATGATTTCACAAGAATTGAGTCGTAATTATTTCTCAAGACCTCCTTGTCCACCACAGGAAAATCGGTAAGCTTTGCATCCTCGGGAATGTCCTTATAAAACTCAGTGTTTTTTCTGGCATGATCCATCAGCCTGCGAAGCTTCTCCTCGGTATCCGCATATGAGGTTCCGTTCTTAAAAGCATAAAAATTCTCGGAATAAAGGGTATCCAGCTCCGTCTTCTTAAACGAATCCAGCCACCAGAAGCCCTTCCATCTGAGTTTTTCCAAAAAATTCCATGAAACTTTCTTCATCTTAGTCCTCATTTTCACACTAATCATGTGATATAATGCTTAAATAGCTTTCTATCTGTCTGTCCATAACACGGCGGACATCTTCCCCCATCTTCCATACCTTTGACCACTCAATGGTCATTTCCACCGCCTGTCCGGCATCCCATACAGGTTTCCATCCCAGAACTTCCGTGATCTTGCGGCAGTTTAGCATAAGGAGCTTTGCCTCGTGAGGACCTCCGTCCCCCTGAACATTGTAAGAAGCGCCCTCGCCCCAGGATCGGCAAAAATGCTCAACCATATCCTTCACTGTAAGACAATTGATAATATCGGGGCCCACATTGTAAGCGCCCTCTTTCGAGCTGTCCAGATACTGCTCCATTGCCAGAATAAGATACGCAAAGAGAGGCTCGATAACATGCTGGAAAGGTCTTACCGCTTCGGGATTTCTGATGATCACAGGCTTATTCTCCGACGCCGCCCTGACGCAGTCCGGAAGCAGCCTGTCCTTTGCAAAATCTCCTCCGCCTATTACATTACCGGCTCTTGCAGTGGAAACTGCGGGATTCCCGTTGAAAAAAGACGATCTGTAGCTGTGGGTAATAATATCGGAGCACGATTTGCTGTTGGAATACGGATCGTAGCCGTCCAGCATATCGGTTTCCACATATCCGGTGCTGTCCTCGCGGTTAAAGTATACCTTGTCCGTGGTAACATTAACTACCGACCTTACCGATCCTGTTTTTCTGACAGCCTCCAGAAAATTGACTGTACCCATAACATTAGTTTCGTAAGTCATATGAGGTTCATCATACGATAACCTTACGAGAGGCTGGGCCGCCATGTGGATGGCAACGTCCGGCCTGAAATCCATCATTGCCCTTTCAAGGCTCTCCCTGTCCCTGACATCCCCCTTAACAGAAAGAATATCCTTTTCTATTTCCGCCGTTTCATAAAGAGACGGGAATGTGGGAGGTTCAAGGGAATATCCGCAGACCTCGGACCCGAGGATTCCAAGTATCCTGCACATCCAGGATCCCTTGAATCCGGTATGTCCGGTAAGGAATACTCTTTTGCCTTTATAAAAATCAAATAATTCTTCTCTTGTGTTCATAATAACTGTAAATCATTCCGATAAAGAAATATTACATTTCAGTGATCCTGATCGCATCAAGAACTTTTCTTATCACTTCATCGATCTCGTTTTCATCGTCAGTTTTCATTATCACATGACCTATCCTGTCGGTTCCGTTCCTAACTTTCCTCACCTTGTCACCTGCAGAATAGTCAATCATAATATCGACTCTATCTGATCTCAGGGCATCAACAGCCCCTTGATCGATGGATTCAATAATTCCGTCACTCTCGCAAAAAAGCAGCTTGGCCATACATGGGGCATTTTTCTTAATATCCAGATCCATCTCCATATCAAATGCGCAATTAATGATCTGCGCATAGTAATCGATCCCGGTATTAAGTTCTATAAGCTCGGGAATGCATGTAGCCCCCGATCTTGCTCCCGCTTCTATAACGGAGACTTCCCCGCCTTCGCAGAGGAACATATCACAGTTGAGCATGCAATTTCCCAGCCCCGCAGCTTCGGCAATATTCGAAACCTCCCGAAGGATCCGGTCGCGGACACTGTCGCTTATATCGATAGGAAAGGCATGGCCGCCGGGAATTGTAGTATTTCCCGCCTTCTTTACAAATTTTCGGTGAGGAAGACACAAGACGGGTCTGCCGTGGACGATCACGGCATCAACTCCGATCTCGGTTCCCTCAACGCACTTTTCAACAATAAAGTGATCCTTTTTTGAGCATTCTTTTGCCCGGTTGAAGGCATCCGGCAGATTTTCCGGAGAATCAACTTTTGAGATTCCGCGGCTTCCGGATACATCGCAGGCCTTTACCATAACAGGATACCCCAGATCTCCCGCGGATCTGAAAGCCTCGTCAAGATCGGAAATAATGTAATAATCCGATGTGGCTACTTTTCCCCTGAAGGCATTTTTCATTTCAGCCTTGTCAGTCATTATCTGGGCCGATTTATATGTTATTCCCGGGATCTTCATAGCCTCTGAAACATATCCGAGAGTTTTAATCGCCACATCGGTTCCGCTTGTGGCAATCCCGTCAATATCCTCCATTATTGCCGCAGCAAGCACCTGGTCGCAGTCGGTCGTGTCAGCCTTATATACATGATCGGCAAACTTAAATCCCGGATAATCCCCGTCTATGCTGGCAACGACAGTCTCTATACCCATACTGCGGGCCTTTTTTATAAGCGGGACCTGATATACCCCCGCTCCCAAAATCATTAACTTCTTCATAAATTTACTTTCCCGCGAACAATGTACTGAGGTGAATTATTGAGAGTAAGCAGAATCTTTCCGATATACTCCCCTATTATTCCAAGCACACATAATACAAGACCGAAAAACAGCAGTAAAATGCAGACCGTTGACGCCCATCCTACCGTCATTGTCGGATCGCAGATCTTGCTGATCACGGTAATGATCCCCGCAATAAATCCTATTATCGCTGTGATAAATCCGACTACCGAAGCGATGCGAAGGGGAATCACAGAGTAATTAAAATATGCCAGCCAGAGTCTCAGCATTTTCTTCAGAGTATAATTTGACTTTCCGTATTCCCTTTTGTGATGCTCAACCACCACATTGCCGATATTGTGGGAAGTTCTGTAAAAAATTCCGTCGACATAGGGATTATAACTCTTGTATTTTACCACCTCATCCTTTACCGCCCGGGTAATTATCCAGAAATTACTGGATTGTATCTCCTTCGGCCTCCCCAGAAGGATCCTGGATGACACCTTGTTAAACCAGCTGGTAAGATTTTTCGCTCCGGAATTCTCATGCTTTTCATAGATTCCGTAAACAATATCGTATCCCTCTTCAATTTTATCAATGAGAAGGGGAATCTGTGACGGATGTGTCTGCATATCGTCATCCATACCCAGGACATAATCTCCGACTGCATAATTCATTGCACACATAAGTGCATTGTGCTGACCGAAATTACGCATCAGATCTATCCCGTGAACATTTTTATATTTTTCACCGAGTTTTTTTATCTCTTCAAATGTATTATCTTTAGAATTGTCGTTTACAAGAACAAATTCACATTCCTTTTCCGGCATCATATCAAACTGTTCGCTTACCATTTCAACCACTTTTGAAATAGTGTGCTCCGAGTTATAGCACGGGATTATTACTGATACTAACATCTTTTTCCTTTCAAATGCCTGCTGAGCAGATCATCATAATACAGGGCTGTTCCGCCGGTGTGAATAAACAGGATATTCTTTCCGGTGATATTGTTTTTCCTGATATGGTCAAGCATTCCCCGATATGCCTTCCCACTGTAGGTCGAATCCATCGGAATTCCGTTGAGGCGCATCATCTCAGAGATCTTATCAAGAACACGTTCATCCTTTATCCCGTATCCGCCGCAGTTATAATCAACCGTAAGCTCAACCTTTTCGAGTGCTTCGGCGCTGTTTTCCACAGATTCGGCAAGTGCCTCACAGGCCCTTTCACAGGTTCTCGAGGAGATCGATATTCCGACGATCCCGGCTCTGCTTCCGTATTTTACGCTGCCTCTTGCGATTCCTCCCAGGGTGCCTCCTGTGCCGCAGGGAACATAAATGTAATCAAATTCTTTCCCCCACTCTTTTTCAAAATCAACGATTTCACCAAAGGCCTTCTCATAAGCCCGGGCAGGCACATGTTCGTTTCCTTTTCCGAAACGGTCACCGTAAATATAATATGGTTTAAATCCTTTTGAAGACAGGTAATTCATCCCGGCATCAACGCCGCCGGCAACATCATTTTTTCCGCACTCGATAACGTGAATTCCGAAATCGTCCACGATCATCTCATTAAATGAAATATTTTCGCCTTCGTTTTCCGATGACGCTATCATGGCGCAGGGGATATTTAAAGATATACACAGGTTTGACAGAACGCGGCAGAGATTTGACCTTTTATCTCCATACATAAGTATAGCATCGCAGTTTTTTCTCTTCATATCTTCAATGAATTCAAATGCGATGCGTACTTTATTCCCTCCGAGGGAAAATGGCAGGAGATCCTCTCTCTTAATATATATGTCATTTTCCCCGGATTCTTTTTCAATTATGTGATCAACAGGTGTATTAAAAATCTTTGAAGAACTCATCATATTCTCTTCTCTTCCTCGCACGACGGATAAGCCTTGCAATTTTCATGACAATAACAAGGATAATAAATACGATGATCAGCACGAACAACACAAAAAGAATTATATGAGGACCTTTTTTTATCCACGCACTGAATTCCCCTTTTCTCGGAAAAACAGAATCCCCCGGTTCACTCTCTCCCTCGGAAATTCCGAAGTTATAGGGATCGCCGGTCATTTCCTCCTCTGAAGGCTCGCTCTCCTCCGTCATGGTATCGTCGACATGATTATATTCATCCATTGTCATATAAATATGTCCGACTGTGTTATCATCATAAGAAAACGAAAGATCCATCAGCTCTTCGCCGTCCATCTGCACACGGTTCTCTCCGGACTTTATAAGCTTTGATGTATCCGCATCCACCGGGATAGTAGCGATTCCCTTGATGCCCGGATAATTTATATCCTCGATATCAATATTGGTATAATTATTAAATCCGTATTCGAACATTTTTGTGCAGTCCTGACAGCACTCTCCCGCAGAATTTGCGTGGAAGGAAACAGCTATCAAAGTCCTGCCGTCCCTCTGCGCATATGCAACGAGACAGTTCATTGCGCCGTCCGTATAGCCGGTCTTGCCGCCGATCGCATCATCATATTTGTACTCTCCGTCCACCATGAGCGCAACATGAGTAGTAAAAGATCTTGAATCGGCGATCATATTTGTGGGAGGAATAGTATACGACTGAGTACCTATGATCTCCCTGAATTTATCAATCTTGAGCGCAGCGCGGGAGATAACCGCGATATCATACGGCGACGTGGTATTTCCCTCGTCAGGCAGTCCGCAGGCATTGCCGAAATTTGTATTTGTACATCCCAAAGCTGCGGCCTCGGAATTCATCATGCTCACAAAACTGTCAAGTCCTCCGCCGATGTACTCTCCTACCTGAGTTGCCATGTCGTTTGCCGATTTCAGCATTGTTCCGTACAGAAGCTGCTCAAGGGTAAATTCCTCTCCGACCACCGTGTAGAGATTCGAACTTCCGGAATACGCAAGCGAAACACCGGTTTCCGTCATCACTACCTTATCGGACAGATTCCCGTATTTCAAAGCAAGATATGTGGTCATAACCTTTGTGACCGAAGCCGGATGACCTGCTTCATTCATCCCTTTGTTATACAGTACGGCACCCGTATCCGCATCCATAAGAACGGCATTATTGGCATACAGATCAAGGGGATCTTCAGATACCCCCTCCTGATTATCTGTCTGCGGAGCTTCCGTAACTTCATCGGCAAAAGCCGGAGAGCACAAGCCTCCGACCGTAATAAGAAAAGCAGAGGCTAAAGCTGCGATCTTTTTAATCATTTTCTCCATTTTCACCCAACCCGTTCTCAACTATTTTTTTCAAGGCTTCAAGCGCTGCCTCCTCATCGGATCCATTGCAGGTTATCCTGATATAATCACCTTTTTTAACACATCCGGCAAGGACAGAAAGGATACTTTTTGCATTACCGGTATAACTTCCGATACTGAAAGTGATCAGCGATTCGTATTTCAAAGCCTCCTCGCAGAATACCGCAGCCGGTTTTAAATGTAATCCTGTCTCATTAATTATCTGTACATTGTCGCTTGTCATATTAGCCTCCTATTACTGATTCTGAGTTACTACTACATCGTAGTTTATAGAGATCGGTTCAACCAGGCTGCACCCGTCCGGCAGACTCACGGTAACCGCTTCATTTTCATATGTTCCCGCTGATTTATTTCCGAGATCGATGCTCAGGATGATGTCTGACTCCGACAGATTCGCAAGGTCATCGTCATCTCCTCTCACCAGTACCTTTACGCTGTCAATTGAGAATACAGCCGCATTCCCCTCCTGGAGATTATCCTGTCTTATGGAGGTTACGGGAATCGTAAATACCCTGCTGTCCTGAGGAACTATAGATACCGATACAATAACCGTGCTGTTTCCTCCCTCCGCCACGCGGATATCATCCCCCATCATCTCGGTAAGATCAACCTTGATCTCAACATTTTTCTTAAGGCCGGAAACGTCAAGGAACGAAGGATCTATCTCAAATACATTTCCGTTTCCGCTGATCTCGGACAGCGCGCCGGGCGTTCCCGTCAGATTTATGGTTGACGGAGTTACCTTGATATCTCCCACCTTATAACCGGATGCCGGAGTTCCCACAGTGGATGCCGAAAGAATTACGTCTTTCTTAACATCCCAGATATTAACTGTGACAAGTACCGAATCTCCCCCGTCAGGGAATTTCAGACTGCTCATTTCCGTATCCGTCAGACGGACACCGTTTTTGTCGTATATCTCCAGCTGTGACTGAACCGTGGTGTCACTTATAAGATTTCTTGCATCTACCGGTGCTATTACCTTGTCGATGATTCCGATCATGGATTTCGGGCCGGTGATCGTGATACTCTCCCTGGATGCATCAAGTCTTCCGACCTCATAATTGGTATTGGCCGGAGTTGTTCCCTGTGTCGACGGAGTCACAATAAAGGTCTCACTCACAGTCTGCTCAAGACTTATCTTTACATTTCCCGGATACACGGAGGCATTGATATCATCCATCCCGTTTACCGTTACTTTTACCGGAACCATGATAGGATCCGCGTCAAGGCTGATTATCTGGGTAAGATCCGCAATCGCACTTACATTTTCCTTCGTAAGAGGCTCAATCTCAGACCTGTTTCCGGAAAGCGTCACAGATACAGTGCCGGCATCGGATGCCGATGCCGAAAGACCGAGACTCTCCACATATTCCGCATTTGTAATCTCAACCTGGATACCGCTTATGGTTTTTGTGATGACCGGATTATTTACATTAACTACCAAAAACCAGACAACACAGGCAAATACCAACGCGAGAAGCTTCAGTCCCAGGTTCTCAAACAATAATTTCTTCATCATCGTCTCTCCCTGCTGATCAGTTTTCGCTTTTCACGCTCACCGGTCACCTTCTGTATCCTGTAAAGCATCTCCCTTAAGTTGCTTATCGAGATGCCTGTCACCAGTTCGCTTTTGTATGCGTATGATATCCTTCCGGTCTCCTCGGAGATTATTATGGCAAAACAGTCACTAACCTCCGATATTCCCACAGCCGCCCTGTGTCTTGTTCCGTATCTCTTGTGAATAAGATCGCTTTCAGACAAAGGCAGATAGCATGTTGCGGCAACAATCCTGTCACCTCTTATTACAACTGCTCCGTCGTGGAGCGGTGTTTTTTCCTCAAAAATATTTTCCAGCAAAGAATTTGATACCTTTGCATCTATCTCGATTCCGGTATTGATATATTCATCAAGCCGGACTTTCTGTTCGATTACTATAAGCGCTCCGGTGCGCTCGGCACTCATTTCCGTAGCTGCATGAACTATTTCATTTATCGTATTGTCCGAAAAAACATAAACAGATTCTCTTCCTCCCAGAAGTCTGGACATAAACTGCCTTTGACCCAGCTGTTCGAGAGCCTTTCGAAGCTCCGGCTGAAAAATGATAACGATAGTCAGGAGTGCCACGGAAGCCACTCTCTGCATCAGCCAGATAATAGTGGTCATCTGGAAAATGACCGCAATGACCACAAACGCAATGATGACCAGAAGACCCTTTAAAAGATTGTACGCTCTGGTCCTCTGAATCCAGTTCATTATTAAGTAGAATATGACAGCGATAATTATTATTTCTATGACGTCTATTACCTGAATTTTGGGCATATAGAGGCTGGAAATATATTTACTTATCACTTTCCATACACTTGACAATACGGATTCCCCCTTACTCTACTACATCAGCATCTTCCGGGTATTCTTCATCATCAACATCAAAATACTCGTAGTCGTCGTCCTCTTCCTCGTCGGCGTCCACATATTCAAATTCATCATCCTCTTGGCTCTGAAGATTTTCATCCTCGTCTTCATCGTCCTCGTCGTAATCCGGAACCCTGTCCGCTCCGGCAATAACCTTCGGAATAGCCTTCACATAGTAATAGTACTCGTCATCCTCAAAGGTGAGGTTTTCAGCCCTCTTGTAATCGACATTCAAGATGAAGTACTGAACAATATAAGAAGCAGCTCCGCCGACGAACACGCCTATCACCGTACCAAGCATCGGGATTCCCGCCTCAAGGATCGAATTACCCGCCAGAACGATCGCCAGATAAAGCACCATTCCAACCGCAACGGCAATACTCCAGGAATAATTTCCCCTGAACTTTCTTATGGCATAAACGATAATAAGGACTGCCGCCGAGGCCAGGGCCACGACAATGAGCTCCCTGTTCGAGATCATTCCCTCTGTAATAAGCTTTATCCTTGTAAAATATTCCGTCTTGCCGGCAGCCATTATCGCATCGGCATTCTCAGAAAGGACTCCGATATAATAATAAGCCACGACTCCCGGGCAGATAGCTGCAACGGAAGCCGGATTCCTTTTAAGTCCGAAGCATATCGGAACAAATATCGGAATTCCCGCAGCCAGAGCCAGTGGTGCGAGAATGGTTGCTATCGAATCCTCCGGAACAAACCACACAAAAAGAATGAGAAGTACCAGAACAAGCATAAAAGTTATGATTCCGATATCGATACCGAGAGAAAACGCATTTCCGAGAAGTGCCATGGCGGCAATCACCGGAGATGCGGAATAGCTCAATATGGATGCGATCAAAGACATGATCAGCATGATAAAAATATTTGAGAAGAATTTATTGTACCCGAGTGCATCGTTCATCAGATAGAGAACCGCAAACATGAGGACAAATTTGAAAATGATATTCACCACTCCGTAAAACTGTCCGTAAAAAGATTTTAATTTTTCTCTCACTAAATTTATTCCTGACATGGATTTCCTTTCCTGAAAAACAATCACTGTTCTTCAAGCTCATATAATTTCTCAAGTTTGCGAAGGTATCTCTCAT
>JBMNQZ010000001.1:0-130970 GCA_050944395.1 Lachnospiraceae bacterium | reverse complement strand
ATATTTTTAATGTATTAAGTATGATAGGCGGTCTGGCATTATTTCTGTACGGAATGAGCACAATGGGTGACGGATTGTCAAAAATGGCCGGCGGAAAGCTGGAAGGAGTACTTGAGAAGCTTACATCAAAGCGGATGTTTGCGGTATTATTGGGCGCCGGAGTGACTGCGGTCATTCAGTCGTCATCGGCTACTACCGTAATGGTGGTGGGTTTTGTTAATTCAGGCATTATGAAGCTTTCCCAGGCTGTGGGAATCATTATGGGAGCCAATATAGGTACGACTATAACCTCATGGCTGCTCTCGCTTACCGGGATTGAAGGAAGCACTATCTGGCTTAAGCTCTTAAAACCGTCATCATTTTCACCGGTTCTGGCCGCTGTGGGAATTATTCTCATAATGTCGGCAAAAAATGGATCGAAGAAAAAAGATATCGGAAGTATAATGCTCGGATTTGCGATATTAATGTTCGGAATGGAGACTATGAGTGCGTCAGTTTCCGGGTTAGCGGACAATCCTTCCTTTGCGGGACTTATGACCGCATTTTCAAATCCGATTCTTGGAATGGCAGTTGGCGCCGTGCTCACTGCGATAATCCAAAGTTCGTCGGCTTCGGTTGGAATTTTGCAGGCACTTTGCGCGACAGGTGCGGTTAATTATTCCGTGGCGCTTCCTATCATAATGGGACAGAACATCGGAACCTGTGTGACGTCGATCATCTCATCGGTGGGAGCAAGTAAAAACGCGAGACGCGCCGCGATGGTTCATTTATATTTCAACCTTATAGGAACTGTTATTTTCATGGCGGTCTTTTATCTTTTGAATACCTTTATACATTTTGCATTCCTTTCGATACCGGCAAATGCGGCGGGAATTGCGGTGATCCACAGCTTGTTTAATATAGGTGCGACCATTCTTCTGTTTCCTTTTTCCAACAAGCTTGTCAGGCTGGCCGAGCTCACTATTCCGGAAAGACAGAAGGATAAGCCTGCTGAAGATGAATATGACAGTATTGCCCTTGATGAGAGATTCCTCGAAAGGCCGGCATTTGCTATGGAGCTTTGCAGGGGAAAAGTAAGGGAAATGGCTGAAATTTCTAGAAGAGCAATAGGTATGGCGCTTGATGTGCTAATAAATTTTGATGCAAATAAAGCAAAAGAGGTAATAGCACTGGAGTCGGTAGTCGACAAATACGAAGATGTCCTGGGTTCGTATCTGGTAAAGCTTTCGGGAAAAAGCATTTCTACGGATGACAGCCAGAGCCTTTCGATAATACTCCACAGTATAAGTGATTTTGAGAGGATATCGGATCATGCCATGGATATTGTAAAATCGGCGGAGAAGATAGAGAAAAAAGGTCTCTCATTTACAAAACAGGAAAAGCAGGAGATCGAGGTATTGTGCCGGGCGGTGAAGGATATTTGTAATATGACTGCCGAATATTTCTGCAATTGGGATGAAATGTCGGCAATGCATGTCGAACCTCTTGAGGAAGTGATAGACACACTCTCAAAGAAAATCAAAAAGAATCATATCAAGCGCCTCCAGAAGGGAAAATGTTCTGTTGAGATGGGATTTATCCTTGAGGATATTCTGACCGGACTTGAAAGAGTGTCCGATCATTGTTCAAATATTGCTGTTGAGATGATCACGATAAATGACAATGAGTACAATACACATGAGTATTTCAGAAATTTCTCAGATGATGAAAAGAAGAGATTTGATGAAGAATACGAAAGATTGAAGAAAAAGTACCCATTGAGAAAACAGGATGCTATTATTGATGTATAAGAAAATCCGAGGTGGAAAATGGCACTTATCTATATTATTGAAGATGATGAAAGCATCAGGGAAATAGAAGAATTTGCGCTGATGAATGCCGGGCACAAGGTTCTGGGATTCGAGTGTGCAAAGGATTTTTTCAAAAAAACAGATGAAATACTCCCGGATCTTTGTCTTGTCGATGTAATGCTCCCTGATATAAGCGGAAATGAAATCGTCAGAAAGCTGAGAAAAAACCCTGATACAAAGAAGCTTCCTATTATCATGGTCACGGCCAAGACCACGGAGCTGGATCTGGTAAAGGGAATAGAGGACGGAGCGGATGATTATATCAAAAAGCCGTTTTCGGTGATGGAACTTATTTCCAGAGTAAAGGCTCTGCTTCGAAGGACTCAGCCGGAGGAAATAAAGGAACTCGTGATAGACGACCTGAGACTGAATAATGATAAACATGAGGTGACGCTGGCAGGAAAGGTCATCGAGCTCACTTTCAAGGAATATGAGCTGTTGTCCCTTTTGATGATAAACAAAGGAATCGTGCTCAGCAGAGATACGATAATGGATCATATCTGGGGAATCAGCTATGAGGGAGAATCCAGAACTTTGGATATGCATGTAAAGACACTCAGACAAAAACTCGGTGATTACGGAAACCGGATCAGGACAGTGAGAAACGTGGGATACGTGATCGAATGAAAAAAAAGATTAATTTGAGTCTGGTGATCATTGAGGTGGCAGCGATTATCGCCACGGTGATCGGAATCACAATTTTATATTACGGATTGTTTCAGAAGCAGGTGCGATCAGATCTTTATACCAGTGCGGAGATACTGAAGGAAACTCATTATTTTGAGCAGCCCGACATCAAGGTGAATGACATGGAATTCTCGGATGAAATCAGACAGTTGAGAGTTACATGGATAGATCAGGACGGAACCGTTCTTTATGATAATGATGCTAAGGCGGGAGAACTGACCAATCATATGGACCGCCCTGAAATCAAGGATGCTTTCGCCACAGGCAGGGGAGAGTCCGTCAGAAAATCTGATACGATGAACAAGAATACCTTCTATTGTGCCCTTCTTCTTGAAAACGGAACGGTCCTGAGGGTTGCTACGGATGCTCAGAGTATATGGTCGGTATTCATCTCGGCGGCTCCTATGACGCTGTTTTTAATACTGTGCATAATAGGGGTGTGTGCGCTCATTTCCCATTTTCTTACCAGACAGCTGGTCAGACCCATTGAGACAATGGCTGAAAATCTCGAGGACGCGGATTACGAGACCCCTTATAAAGAACTGGATCCTTTTGCGCGAATGATCAGAAGCCAGCATACGGAAATTTTATCGGCGGCTAAAGCCAGACAGGATTTTACGGCAAATGTGTCTCATGAGTTAAAAACGCCGCTCACTGCCATATCAGGTTATGCGGAGCTTTTGGAAAGCAATATGGTAGTTGAGGATAAGAAGAGGCATTTTTATCAGGAAATAAGAAAAAATGCCGACCGGCTTTTGGCACTTATAAATGACATTATCAGACTTTCGGAGCTTGACAGAAGCGAGAGACAGCCCGGATTTGATGATGTAGATCTTTTTGAAACTGTGTCTGAGTGTATGGAGAATTTGTCGGTGAATGCCTCCCAGCGGGGAATAAATCTACATCTCGAGGGGGAAGCTTGTATCGTTCACGGTAATAAGGATATGCTGAAGGAACTCGTCGAGAATCTCGTACAAAATGCGATTCGCTACAATAATCCGGGAGGAAAGGTAAACATTACCGTGGCGAAAAAAGACAGACCTATGCTTGTGGTAAAGGATAACGGAATAGGAATACCGGCATCGGATCAGGACAGAATCTTTGAGAGATTTTACAGAGTAGATAAGAGCAGGTCTAAGGCGACCGGAGGAACCGGACTGGGACTTGCCATCGTGAAGCATATAGTTGAGCTTCATGATGCGAAAATAGAGCTGGACAGTGCGCTGGGGGTCGGTACTGTTGTGAGCGTTATATTTTGATGTATTTTATAAAAACAGAAATCCTTTTGTTTGTGATAGTGCATTTTTTAAAATAATGCTATACTGTGGCTATGTATCGGATGAAATGATGTTATATTTGTCATGGAGGAAAGCATTATGAAAAAGGAATATGTTTTTAATGCTGAAAAAACAAAGGATGCCGTAGTTGAATGGATCAGGGATTTCTTCGATAAGAACGGTCCGGGATGCAATGCGGTGCTCGGAATCTCGGGAGGCAAGGACAGCTCGGTCTGTGCGGCGCTCTGCGTTGAAGCCCTCGGAAAAGACAGGGTGATCGGTGTATTGATGCCGAACGGAGAGCAGGCGGATATCGATATGTCCCGTCTTCTGGTAGAACATCTGGGAATCAGGTATATAGTTGTAAATATTAAAGACGCGGTTGAAGGTGTTAAGAATGCGTTTGCGAATGCCGAAATGCATGATATGGAACTTACTCTTACAAGTCAGACCATAATAAACCTTCCGCCGCGTATTCGTATGTCCACAGTTTATGCAGTGAGCCAGAGCATGAACGGACGCGTTGTAAATACATGCAATCTGTCGGAGGACTGGGTAGGCTATTCTACGAGATACGGTGATGCAGCAGGAGATTTCAGCCCTCTGGGTCATTTGACCGTGCAGGAAGTAAAGGCAATCGGCAGAGTTCTCGGACTTCCGGAGGCGTTGGTGGAGAAGGCGCCGTCGGATGGACTTTGCGGAAAGACCGATGAGGACAATCTCGGTTTCACATATGCACTGCTGGACAGATATTTGAGAGAGGGCGTTATCGACGATGCTGAGAAAAAGGAGCTCATCGACAAAAAGAGAAAGTTCAACAGATTCAAACTGGAACTCATGCCGATGTTTGATCCGGAGATAGCGGTTTATGCCGATGATCCGGAATAGTTACCGGGGATTCATGATTATAAGGAAGTCCGGAAATAAAGGCACCTGATAATACAGGCATAAGATAATAAGGGCAGCTGAAAAGAAAGCTGCCTGATATGGAAGGCTCATATTTCAGAAAGCCTGATATAAGTACTGCCTGAAAAGGTATATGACGCCGGGTGAGCTGTTTGGATAAATAAGAAAAATATCTATTTATAAATTAATTCATGGAGGAAAAGAAATGGGTGAAATCAGACGTCCTGATGATATGGTCAGGATCACAACACCGGAACTTGCGGATATCTTTATTGATGAGCAGGTGAGATTGATCAGAGAACAGGTAGGAGATAAAAAGGTTCTTCTCGCACTTTCGGGAGGCGTGGATTCTTCGGTGGTTGCGGCACTTCTCATAAAGGCGATAGGGCAGCAGCTCGTATGTGTGCACGTTAATCACGGTCTTCTCAGAAAGGGCGAACCGGAGCAGGTGGTTGAAGTATTCAGAAATCAGATGAATGCAAACCTTATCTATGTTGACGCCTCGGACAGATTTCTCGACAAGCTCGCAGGAGTCGAGGATCCGGAGACAAAGAGAAAGATAATTGGCGGAGAGTTCATCGAGGTTTTTGCAGAGGAAGCGAGAAAGCTGGACGGAATTGAATTCCTCGCACAGGGAACTATCTGGCCGGATATTCTCGAGTCAGAAGATGGTATCAAAGCACACCACAATGCCGGCGGACTTCCGGAAGATATGCAGTTTGAACTGGTAGAACCAGTCAGAATTCTCTTTAAAGACGAGGTTCGCGTAGTAGGAGATCGTCTCGGTCTTCCTCACGGTATGGTTTACAGACAGCCGTTCCCGGGTCCCGGACTCGGTGTTCGCTGCCTGGGCGCTATCACACGTGACCGCCTTGAGGCTGTGCGCGAGTCTGACGCTATTCTTCGTGAAGAGTTTGAAAAGAACGGACTTGCAGGGAAGGTATGGCAGTATTTTACGGTAGTTCCGGACTTCAGATCGACAGGAGTAAAGGACGGAAAGAGAGCATTTGAGTGGCTTTGCATCGTAAGAGCAGTGAACACTATCGACGTGATGACCGCCACGGTTGCGGAATTACCTCATGAATTAATGTGCCATATAACCGACAGAATAACTCACGAGGTACCGGGAATCAACAGAGTACTGTATGATTTCACACCGAAGCCGACTGGAACGGTGGAGTTTGAATAATTAAGGCGAACCCGGGAAGCCGCATAAATACTGACTTTTTCGGGTGTCATAGGTGGTTTTGATAGCATTTATATTTTAGCATTGAGGGGAAAAACCGGAAAACAAATAACAGTATTATTCCAAACAAGCGAATAATACGGTTTTGCGTAAAAATCTTAGAGTTTTGGAGTAATCCGATTCTCTGAGATTTTTTATTTTAGACAGAAAAAACTTGAAAACAGGGAAATGTGCTTTGCGCCTTGACCTCAAAAATATATTTAAGAACGTTTAAACGTACATTATAATAAAAAAGATGATATCATTACTATACAAAAATATATGGTATCAATAATTTGACGGGAGAAGAAATAATATGTCGTTTTGTTCAAATTGCGGAAAAAAACTTCACGAAGGTGTAAAGTTCTGCTCAGAGTGCGGGGCAAAAGTAACCGAACCGGAAAATTCAGAGCAAGGAAAAAAGATATTTGAAGGTGAAATTCATAAATGTCCGTGCTGCGGAGAAATATTAGATTCTTTTATTGCAAGATGTCCGGCATGTGGATATGAATTAAGAGGAGAAAAAACATCGGCTTCTGTTAAAGAATTTGCTATGAAACTGGCTTCAGCCGAAACGGATTCAGCCAAAATTTCCCTGATTCAGAATTTTCCGATACCAAATACAAAAGAAGATATTTTTGAATTTATGATATTAGCGGCATCAAATTTTGAAGAGCAATATTCGAATTCAGATGACAGACAGAAAGTAATTTCAAAAGCCTGGGTGTCAAAAATAAACCAGGGATATCAGAAAGCAAAAATATTATTTGGAGATGATCGGGACTTTCAGAAAATTCAAAGGATATATGACCAGACATGCAGCAGGATAAATGCATCGGTGAAAAATGATAAAAGAAACACTTTGATAAATCTATTGTTAAGAACGATAGGCTTATGGGGCGGATTGATCATTTTTATCATAGCATTTTTTATTGATATTTTTTCTTATAACAATACATCCGTTTACCACCTGGGCGGCGGTGCGATAATGATTATCGGAGCGTTTATAATTGGCAGAAAAAAGAAAGAAGTGATTGATGCCGGAATTGGAATTGCCTGCGGAGTTTTAGCTATTGTGTTAGGTACGATCCTCCAATCGGGTTTTCATGAAAATGGTTCTTTAATGGAATTGGCAGGCGGCGCAACTATAATAGTAACTGTGGTAAAAATGGTTAAATCACTTGCAAAAAAAGATTGAAACCAAAGAAGAGTATATACATCTGAATCTTATGAATGAAAAAACATACACAACTCCCCTCGAATCCATTATTGGATAAATATTATTTCAAAGGAAGAGTATACTTTAGTTTTTCTGCCGGGATTGACCGCCGATCACAGGCTTTTTGAAAAGTCTGATTGAAAAGCTGGTTTCCGGACTGCGGCAGAATCAGAGTAATTCAATTCAGTGAGGGAGGAACTCATGAATAAGAAAAAGGTAGCATTTGTATGTGTTCATAATTCTTGCAGAAGTCAGATAGCGGAAGCGTTGGGAAATCATCTGGCCGGAGATGTGCTGGAGTGCTATTCGGCAGGAACCAAGACAAAGCCTCAGATAAATCAGGATGCGGTAAGGCTTATGAAGAAGCTGTATGGCATAGATATGGAAAAAAATCAGTATAGCAAGACCTTTGATAAGATTCCGGAACCGGATATGGTCATTTCTATGGGATGTGATGTCGGATGCCCGTACATAGGAAGGGATTTCGACGATAACTGGGGATTGCAGGATCCGACAGGCTGCAGTGATGAAGTGTTTATGGAAGTGATATCTAAGATAGAGAAAAATGTTTTGGGCTTGATCAGTGCGAAGGAATCTGAAAAAGATATCTGTTAATAGCATTAAGAAAAAAACGGCGCGGATGCCTCAGGCATGCCGCGCCGTTTCCCGTGATACTGTCATTTCAAAATCTTACCGCAAAGCTCCATTGCTCACCCGTTCAGGCAGCGTCCCAGGAAGGTGACAGCCTGTGCACGGGTGCAGGTATCAAACGGGCTGAATGTTACCGGGGATGTACCTGTGGTGATATCGTTCTGTGAAGCCCACAGTACCGCTTTTGTGTAATATGATGTTTCCGGGATATCCTCGAACGGATTTGTATCTTCCGGTTCAGGTCTTCCCTGATAGCGCCACAGGAATGTAGCGAACTGTGCACGGATGCACGGATCGTGAGGACTGAATGTGGTGGGTCCTGTACCTGTGGTTATGTTGTTTTCAAGTGCCCAGAGCACTGCTTTTTCGTAATAGCTTCCATTAGGAACATCGGTGAAAGGCATTTCACTAATTCCGGCGGATGGACATCCGGCAGAGCGCCACAGGAATGTTACCGCCTGAGCTCTGGTGCAGGGTTCGTCCGGGCTGAAGGTGGTAGGAGAGGTTCCCGTTGTGATGTGCTTCTTCACTGCCCAATATACGTCATTGTAGTAATAAGCGTTTGAAGGAACATCCACAAAAGGAAATTCCGTCAGATCTTTGAATGTGATCTCGATGGTCACCCCGCCTTCGGGCTGAGTGAAACTGAAGCTGCCGTCTTCGTTTAATGTCAAATCTATGGTTTTGCCGTTTTTATCGGTTACACTGATCTTTTCCAAACCGTAACCGTCTTCACTTGCAGCTGTAACGGTCACCTCGGCACCTGCTTCCGGATTCTCGGGAGTTACGGACGCTGTTCCGGAACCGGTCACCTTAAGAGCGGGCGGATAGGTGGGCGCGGGCTCCCTGTCTGTGGTGATTTCACATACGGCAAAGTCGGATGCATTGAAATTGGCGGTTCCGGCGTATCTTGCGGCAAAGCTGTATGTCGTTCCGGGAGTCAGTTTGTTAAACTCAGGGCTGCTCTGCCACGTGCTTCCGCCGTCCTTGCTGTACTCGACTGTCGTTCCTGATATTTCAGGTATTGACTCCAGAGTCACGCTTGTTTTTGTCTTGCTCTTGCAGGAAAGAGAGGAAGGCTTGGGATATTTGTTGGCTGAAACATTGAAGCTTATGACCGGGGTCATACCGGCTTCAAAGCATTCGGCTTCTTTCACCAGGGCTATCATGTAATAGGTTCCTGTATCCAGCGTTGGGGCATCGGAGTCTATCCATATCATCCTTTGAGCTTCGTTGGTGTCAAGATCATTGTAGGTGCTGTAATAGATCTGAACATATCCGTCGCTTCCGTCGGTGTTGACTTTTGGAGCGTCTGGTGCAGTATTATACACATAGTTTTTCATAGTTACAGAGGGAGCTATGCTTTTCTTTTTTATATTAAATTGTGCTGTTTGCTTTTCAAATATATAGTTTCCGCCATTGTTGTCTGTGACGGTGACCGAAGCTGTTCCCGGTTTTATGTTATTTGAATACTCGACAGTATATTCGTAGTCCGGAATCTGAGTATCTCCGTAATATACCGATATTTCCGGTTCAATAGGCTCTCCGGTATAAACGGCATCGGGGATTTCCGATACTTTCACTGTTACCTCACAGGGCTCGATCGAAAGACCGTTTTTGATAGTTGTATTAAGCTCCTTGGTGTAATCGCTTTCGGGCTTTGTGAGAATGACATCATATGAGCCGGTATCTGTCGGTGCAGCAACGTCTATGCCGTTTTGCTGATAGGATACCGATATGTCGGATGCTGTTGCATCGATCAGCTCAAATTGCTTTGCTTCTCCGTCATAGGTGTATTTCTGGGGATCGGAATTAAAAGAAATAGCATTCTTTTCCCTCCAGCGTGCCGTAAGTGTGACTGTAAAATCCTCGGATGATGCGTATTTTTTCATGGTATCCGATGCAAGAATCATTTTGCTGCCGCAATACCATCCGAAGAACACATATCCCGGTTTTGTCGGGAGAGGGGTATAGTCCGATATGACATCACTTGATTTCAGTCCTGTTACAGGCTCAATGGAATTTCCGCCGTCGGTGTCAAATAATAAGGTGTAATCCTTAAAAGCTATTATCGGAAAATCATGGGAAGACAGCGTAAAATAGGCAGTGTATTCCCGGTCTCCTATACTCCCCTTGGGGATAGTGACTGTCATATTGTATATGCCTTCCAGGTCGGTGCCGCCCCAGCCCAAGAATTTGCAGCCCTCTTTTGTAGGATTGGCCAGGGTAATATCGTCATCTAACGTTGTGTAGCTTTCAAGATTCATAGCGGTTCCGCCACAGAGATTATAAGTTATAGTGAAGGATATCGGATATGTGAATACTGCCGTCAACGTAATATTTTCGGTCAGGGAGGACCCGAAAGTGAACTTCTCTTCACCATTATACCAGCCTTTTAATCTGCCGAAGCCGGGCTTCAGCGGAGGCATAAGCGGCTCGGCTGTCGGGTTTTCGTCATATACAACTTCCGTTGCATAGAAGTTGTCCTCACTAATAAATGTTATTGTATTCCCTTTTATCAGCTCACTTGCAACATTGCCATAGAAAATACCGCCGAAGATCTGTCCGTATCTTCCTACGCTGCCCATAAAGGAAGTCGGGGTATCGCATGAACAGCGAATCTGGGAAATGGTGCTGTTCATGGAAACCGAACCCGTCACTGTGCCTCCGTTGGCATAGAGGGTACATACAGAACCGCCGGTTCCTTTTGTCAGGGTAATGCTGCCGTCCAGCGTACCGGCCCCATCGGCTGAACTGTCGATAAGGGTTAGTATGGATTCATTTCCTGCCGAGGAATCGGAAAGGTAAATATCCCCCGTGATGGTATAACCGTTCAAATCCAGGATGATATTTCTGTCACTCAAATCCAGATTCTCCGGAAGGGTTATATCATTTGTCAAAGTGATCCTGGTTATGCCTAGAGAAATTGCGTGAAGCAGTCCTTCTTCATCTGAAACCCGGCTCAAGGCTTCGGGAGCATAGTGAGCAGTGTATGATTTTACGCCCATGCTCCCTTTGGGAATGGTGACGGTCAGGTTTTGGTCACCTTCCAGGTCTGTTCCGCTCCATCCGGTAAAGATGTAACCGGATTTTTCGGGATTGACCAGTGTGAAAGTTTCGTCTTCTATGGTATATGAAAGTCTGTTGTATGCCGCACCTCCGTCCAGATCCATAGCGATATCATAAGAAATCGGATTGCTGAGCTTCACGGTGACATTGTTCGTATCTTCTGTGAAATGGCCTCCTCCGGTATAGGCAGAGTCGCCCACGCTGAAGCCTTCAATGTATTCGTAGCCGTATGCTTCCGGATTTATTGAGGGAAGGTCTTCGTACGGAATTCCCTGCCCCCGGACTACTTTCATTTCCGAAACTGTTTTTCCTGATTCTAAAACAAATCTGACCGTAACCTTTGCCGAATCGTCTACTCGATACTTGTTTGTGTAGGAGAAATTTCCCAGGTAAGTACCGCCTCTAATATAACCAGCTGTGGCATATACATCGGAATAGAATATGCCGTCAAAGATAATTCCCTCGTTTTCAATTTCTCCGTAAAATTCTGTTTTTCCGACGGAAACATCTGACGTGATAAATGAACTTGCCCGAGTGTATATCCCGCCCTTTATTATACCTCCGTTGGCATAAATATAGCTGTTTCTTTTATCCTTACCTTTAATACTGATAAAGTCGTGTTTGGAAAGATGGGGACATTCGGCCAGATCGCAGCAGGAAATCAGAGCATTTCCGCTGATGATCAGGGTTCCCCCTACAATGTCAAGTGCATCGGAAAAGTTAATATCATAGGTATTGTTTATCATTGTCCCGCCGGACATATTAAATGTCCCTTCAGTATATACACAGACATCATAAGAATGATTATCCCGTATTTCGCCGCTGCAGAACTCAACATAACCACTTGTTGCGATTTTAAAAACGGTAGTTGAAAAACCGGTTATTTTGCCGGTCCCTGCAGAATCGAAGATGGTCAGTTTTCCGGAGACTTCAAACAGGGGATTGTCATTGTTCTTTCCCTTCAAAGAATGTCCGTTCAGATCGATAACCACGTCGACACCTTCGGGAACCGAGATTCCGTCGTAAGAGCCGTCCACAGTGATATCTTTATCCAGCGCAAAGTAATAATATTGCTGATAGGTCTTGTCAAGAGTCATGATAGACGAAAGCTGGAGGGGACTTATAATTGAATAACCGTCAGGATCAACATACTTGACACGCCCTTTGCAGTCATCGACCGACGCTCCTTCGGCGGAGCATACGGGACATTCAGGATTATCACCATTGCATTTTATAAGGCAGGTGCACTCGGCATCTGCAAGTACTGTTTCAGGAAAAAACGACACGGCAGACAGAGCCGCGCAGAACGCAAAGATAATGCTGAAAAACAGTTTTTTCATTTTTTTAGTTCCTCCTTTTGCAGTGCTTCGGGATTATATTTCAGGATGAATAGTTCCAGAGTTTCTTTGAGTACATCTGTCTGGGCTTTTAAATAAAATTCATCTTCAAAAAGCGCGTAATGCACACACGCACGGATCAGAATGAAAATAAGCGGCGTCAGCTTACTGTAGGGGATGCCGAGCTTGCTTTCAAGTCTTTTCGCGTATTCGGTATAGCGCTGATCCACGCCCGAGAAAAATTTCTGTCCATACTGTCTGTATTTCGGATGAGTATAAACCTGATACATCAATCTGTATTTCTTTCCGTGTTTTTCGGCTGTCCAGTAGGGAATCTCGTCGATAAATTTTCCTAATGCCATGACATCAAGAGGCGCTTTTTCCATAAATTCATCCTCCACCTGTGTCATACAGTGTTCGGTGGACGAAATGATGAGATCGTCCAGACCGTTGAAATACGTATAGATCATAGTAGTATTGTATCCGCAGTATTTTGCAAGGGTGCGGATACCGGTGCCGTGAAGTCCCAGTTCCGCCAAACCTTCATAGCATTTTTCCATGAGTTCTGTCTTTTTAGAGTTTCGCTGCGCTTCTGTATAGTTTGCCATTTTTGTTCCTTTATTTAAAACGTTCGTTCTGAATTAAATATACTACAAATATTAGAAAAAATAAAGTTATATGCCGACATCGGACAAAAGTGCCAATAAATCGACATTGAAAATGATTGATGTTATGGTGGTTTTCGGAATATAATACCTACAAAACATATAAAAATACTGGTTTAGGAGGTTCGTTATGTCATCAGTATGGATTCAGGAAAACACATGGGAAGATATCGCTGAATATCTCAAGCACGACAATACAGTTATTATTCCGATCGGAAGTACAGAGCAGCACGGCCCCGCAGGTCCGCTGGGCGTTGATACTTATGCAGCTATTGCTCTTGCCGAGGATTGCGCAAAAAAATCCGGCGTTCTTTCCACACCGCCCATGTGGTTCGGAGATTCACCTCATCACCTTGCATTTACGGGAACTATTTCCCTCAAGCCTGAGACATTAATCCTGGTGGTGAAAGATATTGTTCATTCTCTTTATAAGAACGGTTTCAGAAGATTTGTTCTTCTCAACGGACATAAGAGCACCAATCTTGCATCTCTCACACTTGCAGCCAGAGAACTGCTGGAATACGAACTTAAGGACATCAGGATTGCACTGACAGATCCTCTGTGGCTATGTACAAATGCAGATGAAGTGAAGGGTGATGTTGCCGAGCACCATGCAGGGGTACTTGAGATATCCCACGTTATGTACAAAAACCCGGGACTTGTAAAGGAAGATAAGCTCCCCGACAAGGCTGTGGATCTCAAGGCTAAGTTTACTCAGTATATCAAGCCCGATCTTTTCGGAAAGCATTCGGGAGGCTTTGCGGAAGTATTCTGGAGCAGCCGCGAGCAGGCTGAGTTTGCACCGACGGGTTCATTCTCCGATGCGAGCAAGGCTTCTGCCGAGATCGGAAAGGCTTATCATGACAATATGATTGAAAATTTCGTTCAGTTTATGAATTGGTTTAAGACATATTAAAATATATAATGATTTGATAATTGAAAATATAAAGATTAAAGAGGAATGATACATGAAGAGGATCAGAACCGGAGTTCTGGTCATAGGAGGCGGCGGCGCCGGAATGATGGCGGCCTACTATGCATCAAAGAACAATGTTAAAACCGCGGTTGTAAATAAGGGGAAGCTTCAAAGAACCGGTGTTACTATAATGGCACCGGGAGCCATTGCCGCCGTGGATGACAGATGGAAGGCTGCGGGAGACAGCAGGCAGCTTCATTTTGAGGATACGCTGAAAGGCGGGGGATATATCAATAATCCCGAAATGGTGGAGGCTATGGTGAACCGCTCGGCGGATCTGGTTCTGGAGCTGGAGAATATGGGCGCGCTCTTTCAGCGTGACGAAGACGGGCAGAAGTATTCCCTGAGGATAGACGGCGGTCATTCATTTCCGCGCTGTCCGTTTCTGGAGGACAGGACCGGCAAGGAAATGGTGAAAGCCATGGCCGGGATACTGGCAAAGCGCAATGTTGATATTTACGAAAATATCATGATAACGAAGCTTGTAAAGGAAAACGGCCGTGTCGTCGGAGCGCTGGGCTTTGATATTCTGACTCTTGAAGCAGTAATGTTTGAGGCTTCCGCCGTGATCCTTGCAACCGGCGGCGCGGGATCGATATATGAATATACGGATAATTCCGCCGATATGACGGGAGACGGATATGCATTGGCCTTAAAGGCGGGTGCATATCTAAGGGACATGGAATTTGTACAGTTTTATCCCATAGGGCTGGTTTATCCGCCTTCTCTTAAGGGAATGCTCGAGGGATTGTGCTATTACAGTCATCTGCTGAATTCTGAAGGCGAGAGATTTATGGAGAAGTATGATCCGGAAAGACTTGAGCTTTCGACAAGGGACAGAGTCTCCAGAGCTATTGTCAGGGAGGTAAAAGAGGGCAGAGGTACCGAACATGGCGGAGTATGGATGGATCTTACATTTAACGAGCCGGGGTTTATTAAAAAGATGACTCCGGCGATGTATTCCACTTACAGAAACATTGGAAAGGATCCGGAAAAGGATTTGATCGAGATAGGACCGACGGTTCATTTCTTCATGGGAGGAATGAATGTAAACGGAAATTGGGAGTCGGGAGTTCCGGGACTTTACGGCGCAGGCGAGGTTTGCGGCGGAATGCATGGAGGAAACCGGCTGAGCCAGAATGCGCTGGCAGAGATACTTGTCTCGGGTGCGATATCCGGGGAGAATGCCGCTGCATTTGCGAGAGAGAATCCTGCGGTATCAATAGATCCCGAAGCTGCTCGGGAGGTGGATGAAGAGATAAGAACTCTTCTTGAAAATGACAAGGGAATGTATCCGTGGGAGATAAGAAAGAAACTAAAAAGGATCATGTGGGATGAAGCTGGCGTGTCGAGAAACGAGGAGCAGCTGCTGGCTGCAAAAAGGCATGTTGAGGAACTCAGCCGGGTCGGGATCAGAGTCGCGGATACATCATGCAATTGCAACAAGAGTGTTCTGGAGGCATTTGAGACAGAAAGCATGCTTATGACTGCTAAAAGCGTTATTGCCTCCGCAATTGAGAGAAAGGAAAGTCGTGCTGCTCATTATCGGGAGGATTATCCTTTTAACGATGATGAAAATTTCCGGAGAAGTATTCTGGTTTCTGCCGACGGAGTAGTGAAGTAATATGGCAAAAGTATATATATCGAGGTTTGATCCGTGTAAGGACAAAGAACCGCATATTGAGTGTTATGATTTTGATCTTTATCAGGGAATGTCGGTTCTGGATGTTCTGAATTATATCAGGGAGGAGGTAGATTCCACTCTGATCTACGATCACTGCTGCAGGAACGGGCACTGCGGGCTGTGTGCCGTTATGGTGAACAAGAAGGCGGCTCTTTCGTGCAGGCGGGGTGCGGAAGATAATATGGTGATCGAGCCTTTGAGGAATTTCCCGGTGCTGAGGGACCTGATGTTTGACCGTGAATACTATGAAAAAAGGAAGCCTGCCCTGAGGCTGTTTCTGGAGAGAAGCACGGGAGATGCAAAGGATCCGGAACGGATAGATATGGGGCTGTTTGAGCATTTTAAAGAGGCAAGCAGATGCATCGAGTGTTATTCCTGTGTCGCCCAGTGTCCGGTTTTTGAGAAAAATCCATACGAGTTTTCGGGACCGGCTGCATTTGTGCTGGAAGCAAGGCATATCTTTGACTGCCGGGACGAGCTCAACAGGGAGCTGATCATGAAATCCGGCGGCATAGATAAATGCATAGGGTGCGGGCTGTGCTCGGAGGTGTGCGATAACGGTGTCGATCCGGCAAATATAATAAAAAGGTGCCAGGCACTTTGACGGCTTGTGCCAGGCACATTTTTGTCCTGAACCTGTCCCCTTTTTTCAATGTGTCAGAAATAAATACATTTAAGCTGATATTTCAGCACTTGATTGAAATGTATTGACACTTAGGACCCTGAGAATTATCTTATGAAAAAAGATCATTTTGGTTAAGATCGGAGGGTGAACACAGATGCTTAAGATAGTTAACCTTACGAAAACATACGGAGAAAAGAAGGCGGTTGACAACCTTTCTCTGGATATTGATACAGGTAAGATATACGGATTTATAGGACACAACGGAGCCGGAAAAACGACTACACTCAAAGCTATTGTCGGAATAATGAAATTCGACAGCGGCGATGTTTTTATAGACGGGATCTCTGTCAGGGAAAAGCCCCTTGAGTGCAAAAAAAAGATCGCCTATATCCCGGACAACCCGGATCTTTATGATTACATGACCGGGATCGGATATCTCAATTTCGTGGCAGACATCTTCGGTATTTCCGAATCGGTGCGCAGAGAAAAGATCAAAAAGTATTCTCAGCTTTTTGAGTTAGAGGATGATCTCGGAGGCTCAATTTCATCATATTCCCACGGAATGAAACAGAAGCTTGCCATTATTTCGGCATGGATTCATTCTCCCAAACTCATACTCATGGATGAGCCCTTTGTAGGGCTTGATCCAAAGGCTTCTCACATTTTAAAGGAAATGATGCGGGAGCACTGCGATAACGGCGGAGCGATTTTCTTCTCAACGCATGTTCTCGAGGTTGCCGAAAAGCTCTGCGACGAGGTTGCTATTATCAAGAGCGGAAAGCTTATCAGGAGCGGAACTATGGAGGCCGTAAAGGGAGACGAATCTCTTGAGGATGTATTCCTCGAGCTTGCGGAAGGCGAGGTGTGATATCATGCTGAAGGCTTTGATTAAAAAACAGTTGAGAGAGCTGTTTCAGCAGATTTTCATTGACAGAAAGACCGGGAACGCACGCAGCAAAAAAAGCAAGACTTCCACTCTGCTGCTTTGGGGATTTCTTTTTGTTTTCCTTGGGTTTTCCTTCTATTCAATGGCAAAAGAACTCGGCGCTGCTACCCTGAACAACGGCAACAACTGGATATTTCTTTCTCTTGAGGCTTTGATGGCCATCGCCCTCGGAGTATTCGGAAGCGTTTTCAACACTTATGCAAGTCTTTATCTTGCAAAGGATAATGAATTTTTAATGTCATTGCCGATTCCCAGCCACATTATTCTTCTTGCCAGGGCCTTAGGAGTTTATCTGGTGAGTCTGATGTATTCGGCATGGATTTGGATCCCTGCAATGATCGCATACTGGGGGATAGTTCCGGTTACTGCCATGAATGTGATCCTTCCGATTCTTCTGACGTTTGTCATCGCTCTTTTAGTAGCGGTGTTATCATGCCTTCTGGGATGGGTCGTGGCGATCATTGCTTCCAGGGCAAAGGGAAAGAGCTTCGTAACTGTCGCACTCAGCCTTTTGGCACTGGCACTGTTTTATGTTGTCTATTTTAAGCTTCTTAATTCCTTTAATCAGATAGTGACAAATGTGGTAGGAATAGGAAGTTCCGTTAAAAAATGGCTGTATTATATTTATCTTATAGGAAGTGCGGCTGACGGAAATATAGTATCATTTGTTATTGCCTTTGCGATAACAGCGGCACTTGCGGCAATATGCCTGCTTATTTTATCAAAGAGCTTTTTGAAAATAGCATTTACGGAAACGGCAAATAAAAAGAGTGAAAAGGCGGAGAGCTTCTCGACAAACACCGCAGAAAAGGCGCTTTTCGCAAGAGAACTGAAGCACTATACTTCTGTTCCTGCCTGGATGCTCAACAGCGGACTGGGAATAATTATCCTTCTTATCCTGGCGGTTCTGGTGGTGATAAAGAGGTCAGTGATCCTTCAGTATCTGGATTTTTTGTCACAGGGAATTCCGGAGCTTGCAGCCGCCCTCCCGATATTTCTTTTTTCGGCAGTCGGGCTGATAGTGTCGTTGAATTCCATCAGCGCATCAACTATTTCTCTTGAGGGCAGAAATCTGTGGATAATGCAGACTCTTCCGGTGGAACCATGGGAAGTGCTGAAGGCAAAGATCAAGCTTCATACCGTTCTTAATTCGGTGCCTGCCATAATTGCGGTAGCGGGTGCGGGATTTGCGCTGAATATGGAGATATATTACATTGTTCTTGCGGCGTGTGCGGTATTCCTTTACATTAATCTTACGGCGGATCTGGGAATTATTCTCAATTTGCGTCATCCGAACCTTGAATGGACAAATATAATGATTCCGATAAAACAGAGTTTCCCGGTATTTGTAACTCTATTCGGAGGATGGATAATAACAATGGTGATAGCGGCGGCAGGATTTTTTGCCTGCAAAGTCTGTGATCCGATGGTTCCGCTCATTGCACTTATCATTATATTCAGGCTTGTCTGGGGATACACCCATCGATGGATAAAGACAAAGGGTGCGGAAATATTCAGTACATTGTAAAGAGGCAGTAAATGATAATGAATTTAGAAGAAGTAAAAGCGGTCTGTTCTGAAAATGAGGCGATTCTGGTTACGGATCCATATAACATGAGATACCTTTCCGGCTTTCGGGGAGGAGAGGGAATGCTGTATCTCAGCAGGAGAAGATGCGTTCTGATAACCGATTCCAGATATACGGAGGCGGCGGAAGCAGAGAGCGGATTTGAAGTTATAGAGGAAAATGCTTTCCATGCAAGGACGCAGATCCTTAGTGAATTGATTCAAAAGGACTGTCCGGATATGCTCTCCTATGAGAATATGTCAATGCGCTGTGCGGAATTTGACAGCCTTAAGGAAAAACTGAGCGGGGTAAAGGCGTGGAACCGGCTGGACAGACGGCTTGAGAAGCTGAGAGAGATCAAAACCGACTATGAGATAGATTGCCTGGAAAAGGCTGAAAGCATAGGGGATAAGGCTTTTTTCGAGCTTTTGGGAATCATTAAGCCGGGTATGACCGAGCTGGAAGCCGCGGCGGAGCTGGAATACAGGATGAAAAAGAACGGCGCCCGGGGATTATCGTTTGAAACTATCGTTGCTTCAGGACCTAATTCGTCCATGCCCCATGCGATGCCTTCCGAAAGGAAATTCCGGCAGGGCGATTTCATTACAATGGATTTCGGATGTCTTTACGACGGATATTGCTCGGATATGACCAGAACCGTGGTGATGGGAAGAGCTGATGAAAAGCAGAGAGATATATATGAAACGGTTCAAAGGGCTCAGACGGAGGCACTTGAAAATCTCCGCCCGGGAATGACGGGGCGGGATGCGGACAGGCTGGCCCGAAGCGTTATCGAAGAGGCGGGGTACGGAAAGTATTTCGGACATGCGCTCGGTCACAGTGCAGGGCTTTACATTCATGAGGAACCAAGGCTTTCACCGAGGTCGGAGGATATACTGAAGCCGGGAATGATTACTACAGTGGAGCCGGGGATATATATTCCGGGATTTGGCGGTGTACGTATCGAAGACATGGTTCTCATTACCGAGGACGGTATAAGAAATCTGACATCTTCCCCGAAAGAGCTTATTGAATTGTAAAAATATTTGCTGATTGGCTGTACATGTGATATTATGCGGTGTACACTTTTTTGAAAGGCCGGTTAGCGAATATAAATGACGATAAATATTATAATAGGAAATATTATTTCACTGGTGGCCGCATGTTTTACTGCGGCCTCCACTTTTTTGCATAAGAGACGGACGGTATATTTGTGTCAGGTGTGGCAGTGTATTCTTCTTGCGGTGGCGTCGATTTTCTTTAGATCATACGCCGGAATTACCACACTTGTGCTTTGTGCTGTGCGAAATGTTTTCATAATGAAGGAAAAATATACCGGAAAGCTGTGTGCGGTATTTTTTGTTCTTGTGGGAGTAGCCGGACTGATAAGCAATAACAGGGGATTTATTGGTCTGATTCCCGTATTTGCAACGCTTCTCTACACGGTGGGGGCTTATGTGGCAAAGAAAGAGATCACTATTAAGTGGAATATCATGGTAAATCTGATATTGTGGGGAATTTACGAGGCTGCAATAATGGACTATGCGTCCCTTATCTCGGATCTGGTGGGAGTTACAGCCGGAATCGTATCCCTTTGTTCAAACAAAATAAAGCATTCGAAGAAAAGTGACTTATGATTGATGACGAAGTAAGAAAAAGAATAATATTTCATGGTCGTGTCCAGGGAGTGGGCTTCAGGTATAAAGCGCGGACGAAAGCAAGCGAGCTGGGGCTTTCGGGATGGGTCAGAAATGAGCATGACGGTACAGTGCTGATGGAAATTCAGGGGACTGAGGCAAAAATCGATATATTGATAAAAGAGCTGATGGAGGACCGTTATATTGAAATAAGAAGAATGGATGTTAAAAAAATAGAGAAAGTGTAAAAAAGGGACAAGCGAAGGCACAAAAGGTGCCAGGCGAAAGCATTGTTTGTGCCAGGCACAAAAATTACAGGGTGATAATTATGAGAAAAACGAAGATTATATGTACGATAGGCCCCGCAAGCCAGAACAAGGAAACACTGAGGCAGATGTGCCTTGCGGGAATGAATGTTGCGAGAATGAATTTTTCCCATGGAGACCATGAGGAACACGGAAGAAAAATCGATTTGGTGAAAGAGGTTCGCGAGGAACTTGATCTTCCGATAGCAGTACTTCTTGATACCAAAGGACCGGAATACAGGATAAAGACTTTCAAGGATCACAAGGTCAGAGTAAATGAAGGCGATGTGTTCACCTTCACTGTGGATGATGTTGAGGGCGATGAAACCAGAGTGTCCGTAAGCTACAAAGGTCTTATTAATGATATTGAACCGGGAGATACGATCCTGGTATGCAACGGCCTTGTGGTGTTCAGGGTTGATGAGATCAAGGGAAATGACGTGATCTGCACCGTCACAGCCGGAGGCGAGATGTCCGATAAAAAGAGCATGAGCTTCCCTAACAAGGTACTGAAAATGGACTATCTGAGTGACCAGGACAAGTCGGACATCCTCTTCGGAATAAGGAAGGGAATAGATTTTGTTGCCGCCTCCTTTGTCTCCACGAAGCAGGATGTGCTCGACCTCAGAAACTTTCTCAATGAGAACGGCGGCGAGGACATCGACATCATAGCGAAGATCGAGAATCGTGCCGGCGTTGACAATATTGACGAGATCTGCGAGGTTTCCGACGGAATAATGGTAGCCAGAGGGGATCTTGGAGTGGAGATCCCGTTTGTGGAGGTTCCTGCAGTACAGAAGTACCTTATCAGGAAATGCCGCATGCTTGGTAAAAGGGTAATTACCGCAACGGAAATGCTGGAATCGATGATCTCAAATCCCCGTCCCACCAGAGCGGAGATATCCGATGTGGCTAATGCGGTATATGACGGAACATCCGCGGTAATGCTTTCCGGGGAATCCGCCACAGGGAAATATCCGGTCGAGGCAGTCAAAAACATGGCTCAGATAGCGGAGTATACCGAGGATCATATCCACTATTCAAAGAGATTTAAAAACGATGATTATCCGATCAAGGATGTCACCGATGCGATTTCCCATTCGACCTGTTCAATGGCAATAGATGTTGAGGCCAAGGGAATAGTGGTAAGCTCTCTCACCGGCCGGACTGTCAGAATGGTAAGCCGTTTCCGCTGCCCTGTGGATATAATCGGAATGACCACTTCGGAAAGAGCCTGCAGGAAGCTCAATCTGAGCTGGGGCGTAACTCCCGTAATGTGCGAGGAGTTTAATTCTATTGATGTAATGTTCCACTATGCTAAGAAGAATGCAAAGAAATTGTTCGATCTTGAGAAGGGCGACAGGGTTGTTCTTACCGGAAGCCAGCAGAGCGGAATAAGCGGAACCACTAATACAATCAGGATCGAGGAGATCTGACAGGTAAACGAATCATGAAACTGCTGCATACATCGGACTGGCATCTGGGCATGACCGTGAGAGGAGGCATATCCTATGGTGATGACCAGATGTTTGCTATAAATAAAATATGTGAAACGGCTGTTTCGGAAAAAGCGGATGCTGTTCTGATTGCGGGAGATATTTTCGACAAGAGCATTGCCACAAGACAGGCTCTTGCCATGTACGATGAGATAATGACCAGAATCTGCGGAGAACTTGGCATTCCGGTAATTATAATCGCCGGAAATCATGATGGCGCGGAAAGGATAGCCGGCTGCAGGGGACTTTTGAAAAAGAGCGGTCTTTTCATTGCGGGGGCACTGGAAAAAACACCTCAAAAGGTCACCTTCGGCGACACGGATATTTATATGCTGCCCTGGATAACCACTGAAAAAGTAAAGACAGTTTATCCGGAAAATGCGGAGGAGATCGATTCAATGGAATCCGCTTACAGAGTCGTTCTGGATAAATACCGGGAGACCTTTGAAAGGGGAAAAAGGAATGTTCTCTTGGCCCATGCATATGCGGCGAATGCCGAGACTTCGGTGAGCGACAGGACAGCGGAGATTGGAAGGGCAGCCATGGTAAGCGCATCAGTGTTTGAAGGCTTTGATTATGTTGCGTTAGGTCATCTTCACGGCCCGCAAAAAGTAAATAAACATATAAGATACAGCGGATCACCTGTAGCATACTCTTTCGGAAAAGAAGAAAAGCAGGTCAAGAGTGTGGTGCTTGTTGATACTGAAACAATGGAGCAGAAGATAATTCCGATCCCGCAGCTCAGAAAAAGAGTGACCTTGTCGGGAACTCATGATGAGCTGATGAAAGCCGATGTGCCTGAGGATATCCTTAACGGATATGTCAGGCTTGAGGTCACGGACAGCTATGTGGGAATGGATTCAATTGCGGCATTCAGGGAAAAATACATTAATCTTCTGGAAGTTTCCGGAAGGGATTTTGAGAGAGAAGATGCGAAGATCACTATGACTATCTCGGAATTCGAGGACGCTGAGCGCAGTCCGGGAACCGTGTTCAGGCGGTATTGCGAAGATATTCTGGAAAGCGAACCCGACCGGCATCTGGAGGAGCTTTTTGATAATGCTTTGGCGGAATATGAAAGAGAGGAAGAGTCCCGATGAAACCCTTAAAAATTGAATTGCAGGCATTCGGCCCCTATGAGGGGTATGAATATGTGGATTTTGAGGCTGTTTCATCAAAGGGGCTCTTTTTAATATGCGGAAAGACCGGAACGGGAAAGACAACGATCCTTGATGCCATTTCCTTTGCGCTTTACGGAAGGAGCAGCGGTCATTTAAGAGATGATTTTTTGGCAATGCGGTGTACGGGCGCAAAGGACGAGACACCCACATTTGTAAGGTTTGAGTTTGAAAACAGCGGAAAATATTATCTGTTTGAGCGCCGTATAGAAAGAAAAAGAAAAAACTATTCCTCGTCCTGCAGCATGATGGTGCGGGAGCCCGGCGGAAGCTGGAATGCCGCGTTTGAAAATCCCAAGGAAAGGGATCTCAATAAAATAGCGGTGGAGATCACCGGTTTGGAATATGATCAGTTTCGGCAGGTAATAGTGCTTCCCCAGGGACAGTTTGAAAAATTTCTCACATCAAATGCGGATGAAAAAGAAAAGATCCTCACTAGAATTTTTGGAGAAGAGAAGTGGCAAAGGATCGCAGAGCTGATCTTCAGGGAAGCCTCAGAGAACAGAGATGAGCTGAAAAAGACAGATGAAAAAATCAAAAATGCCCTTCTTGAAGAGAATTGTTTGTCGATAGAAGCTCTTAGAGCTTTAATTGCTCAAAAATCAGAGGAACTTTCAGAGCTTGACAGAGCTTTTGATGCTTTGGATTACGACAATGAAACAAAACGCCTTCAGAGGCTGATGGCTCTGGCGGGAAGATTTTCGGATCTTCACCGTGAGGAGATGCGTCTGACCGGATTACAACTGAAAAAAGATGAAAATGAAGATAGAAAAAAGAGGCTGGATGGTGCTGCCCGGGCAGAAAAGGTAAGGGATCTGATAAATAATTCCAAAAATTTAAAGACCGTCTTTGAACTCAGACAGAAAAATTCTGAGGAGGCTTTGAAAAAGTCGGATATTGCCAGGGAAAAATATCAGAGCATCCATGAAAAATTCCGGCGGCTTGCCCTTAATAAAACTGTTATCGAAAAGAAAACAGAAGAGAGAATAGTGTATGAGGGCAAAATTGCGGCATACGAAAATATAGAGCAGGTTGCAAAAGACCTGGAAGATAAGCTCTCTTATGGAGAACGCCTGAAAAAAGAAGAGGCCGCTTTGAAAAAGAAATATGAGAGCTATCTGGATGAAATGATCTCGGCAAGAGAATCCTTTTCTGCACTCACGGGAGAGCATGCGGAGCTTTTGGAGAAATATCTTGCGGGCATCACCGGAGAGTTGGCCCGCACTCTTGAGGACGGCAAGCCTTGCCCGGTATGCGGAAGCCTTACTCATCCCGAGAGGGCGCCGATAGCCGACAGCAGAGTCACAAAAGCCATGGTGGATACCGGGAAAAAAGCGGCGGATGATATGTACCGTATGCTTCAGGATAAAATGGCTGCGCAGGATGAGGCGAAGAAATTATTCGATGAGAAGCATGCGGAGGCCGAAAAGGCGCTGTCTGAGGTCGCTGTTTTAAAGGCGAAAAAGGCGGAGCTTCAGAAAAACCTTGTTCCGGGAATAGATTCCCTGATTGAGCTGAAGGAAAGGATTAGGAATCTTGAAAATGAGGCAGGAAAGTATTACGATTCTCTTGAATTGATGGAAAAATCCGAAATAACAGCCAAGGATGAGTTTACATCGCTGAATGCACTGGTGGAACCGGCCCAAAAAGAGGCGGAGAATGCCCGTGCTCTTTTCGAAAGCTCTGTGAAAAACGTGGAAAAGGGGCTGTCTGAAAACGGCTTTTCCTGTGAGGAGGAAGCCGAAGGGTGCATGATGGATGAAAGAGAGGCCGAGTCTCAAAGAAGGCTTATATCGGAATATGAAGCTGCCGTAAAAGCGGCCCAAAAGCATCTGTCGGAGCTTGTAAGCGAGCTTTCAGGTATTGCAGAGCCCGATGAGGATGAATGTCTTAAAAAGCTGGAGGAGCTCTCTAACGCCCAGAAGGAGTATTTCCGAAAAAAAGGAGTGCTCACAACGCAGATAGGTCGTCTTTCGGATAAGCAAAAGAGGATCGAAAGCGAGGTATCAGGTCTTGATGAGAAGATTAGATGCGCCGAAAATGATCTGCAGTTTGCGAAAAAGCTGAGAGGAGACAGCGGTACGGGTCTGCAAAGATATGTTCTCGGGATAATGTTTTCCTCTGTTATCACGGCTGCCAACCGGATGCTGGCGATGGTTCACGGGGGAAGATACAGATTGTTCCGCTCCGATGACAGCGTCAAGGGGTCAAAGAAAAAGGGATTGGAGCTGAAGGTATTTGACAAATACAGCGGCGACAGGGAAGGTAGATTCGTGAATACCCTGTCCGGGGGAGAGAAATTTCTTGTTTCCCTGGCACTTTCCATCGGACTGTCCACCGTGGCTCAGAAAAGCGGAATCAGAATAGAAGCCCTGTTTATAGACGAGGGGTTCGGCTCTCTTGATGAGGATTCCATAACGGATGCCATGAATGTTCTGGACAGCATAAGGGAGGCAAACGGAATGGTGGGAATTATTTCCCATGTAAAGCTCCTTCAGGAAAGGATTCCGGTAAAGCTGATGGTGGAAGATTCAGCCTCCGGAAGCCACATAATACAAACTATAGGATAACAGATACATGATAACAATATTGGCAAAAATATTAAAAATTAAACAAATGCCTCAGGAAAAGCAGCGCTCGGTCTACGGAATGCTGTGCGGATTCGTGGGGATTTTTCTAAATATTGTGCTGTTCGCACTGAAGTTTCTGGCGGGAATAATAAGCGGTGCGGTGTCGATAACCGCCGACGCTTTTAACAATCTGTCGGATGCGGGATCATCCATTGTAACCCTTTTGGGATTTAAGCTTGCGGGAATAAAGGCAGACCGGGAGCACCCCTACGGGCACGGGAGAATGGAGTATATTTCAGGTCTTGTGGTCTCGGCAATAATCATTGTCATGGGCTTCGAGCTTTTTAAAGAGTCCGTAAAAAAGATAATTCATCCAGAGGCAGGAACCTTTTCCTGGGCGGTCGTTTTTATTCTCATCCTGTCAATACTGGTAAAGTGCTATATGGCTGTATACAATTTCAGCATCGGAAATAAGATAAATTCCTCTCCGGTCAAGGCTACGGCAATTGACAGTTTAAGTGACTGTGCGGCAACAACAGCCGTTCTTATCTGCCTTATTATCAGCAGGTTCACCGGAATTGAACTTGACGGGTGGGGCGGATGCATAGTGTCGCTCTTTATCCTCTATGCAGGGTATTCGGCGGCAAAGGATTCGCTTCAGCCCCTTTTGGGTAATACCCCGGATCCTGAATTTATCGATAAATTGAAGCAGATAGTTCTGGGATTTGATGATAATATTCTCGGACTGCATGATCTTATGGTCCATGATTACGGCCCGGGAAGAAGGATAGTATCGCTGCATACGGAGGTTCCCTCTGACGGCGACCTTCTGAAGATTCATGATGTCATTGACAATCTGGAGAAAAAGCTGGCACGGGAGCTGGGATGCGCGGTGACGATTCATATGGATCCCGTTGCCACAAACGATCCGAAAGTAAATTCGCTTCGTTTCCGGGTGGCGGAGCTTTTGACAAAGATCGATGAGCTGATAACCATTCATGACTTCAGAGTGGTGTGGGGTGAGACGCACACCAACCTGATATTTGATATGGCGCTGCCGTTTGAATGCAAATATTCCGATGATGAGGCGAAAAAAATGGCGGAGAAACTTATCACGGATGAGATAGGAGCCAATTATTATGCGGTTATCGATGTGGACAGGGACAATTATTCGCATAATGGGTGATAGTGTTTGTTTCCGGAAAATAAGATAGATTTAAAAGAAAAGATAAATCATAATGAATTTGAGACAAAAATAAACTCCGCCTCTCATGAATGAGGGGAAGGAGAGTTGGATAGGCGAAGTCTAATTTTACTACCATACAGCACGAGTCTCTTCAGTTGCTTTGAATCTCTGAAGCTTAACTATAGAATGAAGTTGTATAACGAAAATAGAACTATAATGAGAATTTTTAAAAGATTAGTGCCAGATTCATACAATCCTCCATATTATTCTTGAAATTAAAAGAAAACTTGAGGTTAATTCTATTATATCTAATTCAAGTTGGAAAATAGATGAAGAAAAAGAGAAATTACGATGTTAAAATATGGGAAAAGGATTTCCGGACAGCGCCCTGGTTTGCCGAAAACAGAGTCCGGCCGGAATTGCGTAAATGCAACCCGGTTGGATTCAGATATAGTGAGAGACCAGGTACCGCCGCATCATCTCAGATTGTTTCTTTGTGCTCTTCAGATGACTTTAACACTTCTTTTGCAAAATCCTTGTAGTAATACCTTCCATGATAGTCATTACCGCTGACTGCTTTGAAAAAGCAGCTTGGAATCTCGCCTGACTTTAGATTATTGGCAATGCACGGCGTGCATCCCTGGTCGTGATTTGCCGGGTTGAATGGACAGGATGTGTCGGTGCAAGTGCAAAAATGTTTTTTACTCATAATATTCCCCCAAATACAACTGGATTTTTTGTTTCTAATTATAACCTTTCTAGAAATGATTTGAAAACCGCATATGTTCCGAATGCTCAGATAAGACGGGCAAAACCATTTCTTTTTGCAGTTTAGTGATATTGATTTTTTGGATATATGTTATAATGAAATCAATTACAATAATTCACCCGGGAGGATTTTCAAGATGATCAGAAAAGCAGAAGAATGCAAAATTGAATATCGTGAACATATGCGCGGCGGAAACGGAACCGTAAAAATCACCAACTATGCCGATTCCGCAGCCGAGCTGAATGATAAAGGCCGTCTATTCGGAAAGCTCACTCTCGAACCGGGATGCAGCATCGGTTATCATATGCACGAAAAAGACAGTGAGCTTTTCTATATTCTCAAGGGAACCGCTGAATATACCGACGGAGAAGAAGTGAGGACCGTGACCGCCGGTGATGTTACTATATGTCCTTCGGGAACAGGTCACGGTATCGCCAATGAGTCCGAAGAAGTCGTTGAGGTCATCGCGGTGATAGTGTACGCGTGAGATATATTATGGTTGACTAAAGAAGGTCATCACAGCTTTGAAATTATATCCGCTAAAATAGCCTCAGGATTGGTCCCTTCAATATCAAGATTTTCAGCCGAGACACAGCTAACAGAAGGAATGCCGAAGAATTGCTGAGAAAGGGCGCGAATATAGCCGAACCCGAAATCAGGAATGCATGGTCCTCCGGAGGTGGTGACATAGTAAAGATTCGAGGCGCGGCACAGTCCCTCCGGAATTCCCTCCGGAGTGTAGCGGAAGGTGATGCCGGTAATACAGATATGTTCGAAGTACAGCTTGACCAGCGCCGGGAAGGAAAGATCCCAGAACGGGGCGGCAATGACGATATTATCGGCCTCGGAAAACTGACGAGCCAGAGAAAAGGACGGATCGGAAAATTTACCTAGGGATATGAGCTCACCTCGAAGGGCGAGAGCCTTTTCGTCAAGCGGTCGCAGATCAAGCTCGGAAAGGCGGAGCGTTGTCACATAACCGTCAAGCTTTTTTATTAGTGCATTTGCCAGACGGCGCGTGCGGGATTCGCTTCGCGGGCAGGCATCCAGAAAGAGAATATGCGGCATATTTTAATCCTCCGTTTTGGTTCGTTTGGACTATCATATCATTTGGAAAAAGGGGCGGCAAGCGGACTCTCCCGAAAGAAGGCAGCTAATAAGAAGAAAAAACATTTGACTTTGATACGCCTGGTTTTGCGTTATCATATAAAAAAGAGGAGAAGGTACAGCCCTCTCCTCTTAATTTTCCCCCGGTATTTAATTAGCCAAAGTATCTCTCAAGAAGACCCTTGAGAGCCTTGCCGTGACGAGCCTCATCCTTAGCCATTTCATGAACTGTGTCATGGATAGCGTCGAGGTTGTTAGCCTTAGCACATTTAGCAAGATCAAATTTGCCCTGTGTAGCTCCGAATTCACACTCATATCTCCATGCAAGGTTGTCTTTTGTTGTGGCCTTCATGTTCGGCTCAAGGTCTTCTCCGAGAATCTCAGCAAATTTTGCAGCATGCTCAGCCTCTTCATAAGCTGCCTTCTCCCAGTAAAGTCCGATTTCCGGATATCCCTCGCGATGAGCGATACGAGCCATGCAAAGATACATACCTACTTCTGAACATTCGCCGTTGAAGTTTGCCATAAGCTGATCGAAGATGTATTTCTTATCTTCTTCGCTGATATCATCATTATTCTTAACTGTCTTAGCGTAAATGCCGTACTCGTGCTCAGCTGCAAGAACCAGGTCGCCTTTTACCTCTGAGAATTTGTCTGAAGAAGCGTGGCATACCGGACATTCTGCCGGAGCTGACTCGCCTTCATAGATGTAACCACATACACCACATACCCATTTAGCCATAATTTTTCCTCCTAGAATAAAAATTCATTTTGTTTTTAAATTATTTTAAATGTTTTGGCTGCATCAGCAACCAGCATTTATCATCTTACGGAAACTATAAAGTAAACATTATCTATTCTCAGGAAATGTGCTTATCATCTGTCGGCCTTTTCATTATTCAGACAACCTTCGCAGATCCCGAAAAATACTGTTGAATGACTTTCTATTACCCCGCCGAAATCTTTAGCCGCCATCTCTTCGCGAACCGAAGCATAGTGCTGCATTATATCAGACACTTTACCGCATTCTCTGCAGATAAAATGGTCATGCGGTGTTACATTTCCATCGAAATGGGTGATACCGTCATTCGTAAGGATTTTGTTGACTTCTCCAAGATCCGCCAGCAGGGAAAGGTTCCGGTATACGGTACCGAGACTGATCTTGGGAAAGTCTTTTCTTATGTTATCATAAACTACATCGGCAGTGGGATGATCTGATCTGGTCATCAAAAAAGTTTTGACTGCGTCCCTTTGACGGCTTGATTTTAATGTCGCCATAGCTGCCTCCTTAAAATAGTAATGATTACTGTTATTATAATATATTCAAATCCCATGGCTGTCAAGCTGTTTTTTAAATTTGTTTCATGAAGCTTTTGCTGAAATTTCGAAAAGAGATTTACTAATATTTTTAAAAGCCGGTTGTTATCATATTTAAAAAAATGCGTATTGCGATTATAATTATACTTTGATCTAAATTATTGACGGAGAAGAATTCGATGCTGATATTATTGTTGTGGTGGGTAACGATCCTTGTCATGGGAATGGTGTTCACGCCCCTTTCCGCAGCCGTATTTAAAAATTTTGATGATAAAGGATGGATCTTTTCGAAAACGATAGGGCTTCTCGTATCGGCTTTTTTGATGTGGATGCTCAATGTGTGCGGAATTCTTCCGTTCACCGGCTGGGCATCGCTTCTGTGCGCCGTGATTCCGGCAATATTGTGCATAGGATATCATGTTATTTCCTATAAAAGAGAGAGAAATATTTTTAAGACGGTTGACTTAAGACTCATTGCGGTGGAAGAACTTGCTTTTCTTTTGCTGTTTGCCTCCTGGTTTTATATTATCGGATTCAAGCCCGAGGCGTACGGGACAGAAAAGTTCATGGATTTCGGCTTTATGAATGCGATGATGAGAAGCGAATGGATGCCATTTGAGGACATGTGGTTTTCGGGTGAGCCTGTAAATTATTATTACGGCGGCCAGTTTATTGCAGCCTTTATGGTGAAGCTTACGCATGTCACATCGGGGGAGGGATATAACCTGATGCGCTCACTTGTGGCTTCACTCAGTTTTGTCCTGCCCGGGTCGCTGGCACTTCAAATGATCGCTTCGAAAAATCCCGGGAGGAATAAAGGATATGCCTGCGGGGCGGGAGTTCTTGCCGGATCCCTCGTTGCCTTTTCGGGAAATTTTCATTATATTATTTACCGGATAGTGATTCCTTTTCTGGAAAAAATCTTTGGGTTTGACTTCGGCTATCAGTATTGGTTTCCGGATTCCACGAGGTATATAGGCTATCTGCCTGACACCACCGATAAGACTATTTCGGAATTCCCCGCGTATTCGACTGTTCTGGGTGATCTTCACGCGCATTATGTCAACTTGATCTTCGCGGTGACCGTTGCGGCAATTATTTATGCATGGGCGGATAATTCAGCTTCAAGGCGGGGAAATCTTAATCAGAGTGTCCTTGATTTTTTTAAGGATTCCATACTGAGGCCGGAGATTATATTGGCCGGATTTATGACCGGAATATTCAGATGGACGAATTTCTGGGATTTTCCGATATATTTTGTAGTGTGCCTCATGATGCTCTTTTTCGGAAATGTGAAAAAATACGGAGAGAATCCCCGGGCTTATTTTGGAACGACGCTTCTGCAGGGCGGATTCATCTTTGGAGTCGGAGTGGCAGTTTCTCTCCCGTTTACTCTGAAGTTCAATCAGATATCAACAAAGATAGATATTGTAACCACCGGGTCGCCTTTTTATCAGCTGGCGGTATTATGGGGTTTTCCGGTGATCATTTTCCTGATCTATGGGGCGTGCCTTATCGCCGGATATGTAAAAGCCGGAAAAAATGTGAAGTGCGGCAATGACATAATTGAAAGAATAGACGGAAATGAAGACAAGGGCATTAATGACGGCACTGGCGAAAACGAAAGCAGCGGAAGCAGTGAAGCAAGTGACGGCAAAGATAAAAATAAGGGCAAAAAAACTGATGTAATAGTCCTTTTTATCAGTTCCTTGGATATTGCAGATATGGCAGTCTTTGTTTTCGGAATCTGTGCGGCCGGACTTGTTCTTCTTCCGGAGCTGATATATGTGGTGGATATCTATTCGGGCAGCTATTACAGAGCAAATACGATGTTTAAGCTCACATATCAGGCGTTTATCCTGTTTGGTATCTGTGTGGGATATATCCTTATCAGAGGTCTGATGAAAAAGGATAATAAGAAGTTAAGGATCCTTTCCGCAGTCGGGGCAGCCGTTGCTGTCATATTGTGCGGCTACACGGTGAACGGCATCAGTAACTGGTTTGGAAATATTTTCGATGTTTCGCAAAGGAAAAGCTCCGACGCATCGGTTTTTGTGTCGGAATACTATCCGGAGGATTTCGATGCAGTCTGCTGGATAAACGAAAATATTTCGGGAATGCATGTAATGCTTGAGGCGGATGAGGCAAGCTACAGCGATTACTGCAGGATATCTTCCGTAACGGGACTTCCGACGGTCGTGGGCTGGTTCACCCATGAATGGCTGTGGAGAGGCGATTCGAATATTGTCCGGGAGAGGTCTGAGGATGTAAAGCTTATCTATTCCTCGGATGATGAGAGCCGGGTTCGGGAATTGATAAAAAAATATGAAGTTGAATACATATACATAGGAAAGCTTGAGAGAGAAAAGTATGAGGTCAATGACGGACTGCTTCAGGATCTGGGCAAAGTAGTGTATTCCGACGATTATACATATATTATTAAAACGGAGATTTGATATGGATTTTAAGGAGTATATAGGAAAAGAGATAAAATGCAGCTGCGGAAGAGTACATTCCGTTCCGGTGAAGCTTATTGATATCGACAGGGGCGCGTTAAAAAGGCTTTCGGGCAATATAAAAAAGCTTGGCTTTTCACATGCTTTTATAATCGAAGACAAGAATACATACGAAGCGGCGGGCAAGACAGTGGAAGAATTGCTGCTTGCTGACGGGATAAAGGCGGACAAGGTTATCATCGACGGGGATGAGCCTGTTCCGGACGAGAGGACAATTGGGCAGATAATGGCGGCATTTTGCGAAGGCCCGGACTTTATTTTAGGGGTCGGCTCGGGCGTTATCAACGACCTGTGCAAATTTATCGCAGCGCGCTTAAAGCTTGAATACATCATTGTTGCCACTGCGCCGTCAATGGACGGATTTGTATCGGTGGGGTCCGCTTTGATGCTCAACAAGGTAAAGACGACGATCGACTGCACTCAGCCTGCTGCCGTAATAGGAGACACCGAGATTCTGGCAGCGGCTCCGATGGATATGATCACTGCGGGACTGGGAGATATTCTCGGAAAATATACCTGCATTCTGGACTGGAAGATAGCACACATAGTAAACGGAGAGTACTACTGCCCGCAGGTTGCCGGGATGGTCGAGGAAGCTTTGAGATCCGTGGAGGAGCACAAGGACGAGCTCAGCGAAAGGAGTCCCGAGGCAATAAAGACAATCATGGAAGGTCTTGTTATCACGGGAAGTGCCATGAGCTTTGTCGGAAATTCAAGACCTGCGTCCGGCTGTGAGCATCATATGTCCCATTTGTGGGAGATGCGCGCCATCATGGAGGGCAGAAAGGTGGTGCCTCACGGAACTCAGGTGGGAATAGGAATGATCGCTGCTCTGTATCTCTACCGGGAGCTTGCCGGGGAGAAAATAGATTTTGACGCGGCAAAGAATGCCTGCTTTGACTTCGAAAAGTGGAAAGAGAATGTGCGTGAGGTATTTAAGGATGCCGCTTCGGGGATAATTGCCCTGGAGGAGCGCACGAAAAAGAACGATCCCGAGGGACGCAGAGCGAGAGTTGAGGCGATTGAGAAGAATTTCGACAGGATAAAAAAACTGATTGATGAGTCGCTTCCGAGGCTTGAAGATGTGGAGAAGCTCATGATCTCTTTAGGAGCTCCGATAAATCCTCTGGAAGTCGGGATATCATTGTCTCTGGTGGACAGTGCCGTGAATTATGCAAAAGAGGTCAGGGACAGGTATACGCTTCTGGGAATATTGTCCGATCTGGGACTCTCTGAAAAATACGGAAAAAAAGCTGTCAGTTATTTTGAAAAGGGACAGAGCATCTATTACGAAAATATCAAAAGGATCCAGGCTGAGAAGCTGAAAAATATCAGGCTTTTTGTTTTGGATATGGACGGAACTATATATCTTGAGAATCGCCTGTTCCCGTTTACCCGGGATTTCCTCAAAAAAGTTGAGTCGACGGGAAGGGAGTACTGTTATTTTACCAATAATTCCTCCAAAAATCAGAGGGATTATCTGGAAAAACTCGATATACTGGGAATTCCGGTGAAGCCGGAAAAAATGTTTTTGTCCACTCAGGTGATAATAGAATATCTTATGAAGAATTATCCGGATAAGAAAAAGGTTTATGTGGTGGGAACGCCGAGCCTTGAAAGATCTTTTGAGGAATCCGGATATGTGATGGATGACGCCTCCCCTGATATGGTGATCCTTGGGTTTGACACCACACTTACCTATGACAAGCTTGTGAAGGCATGCGATTTTGTCCGGGATGGCTGTCTTTATTTCGGAGTAAACTGTGATTACAATTGTCCGGTGAAGGACGGAGGCTATATTCCGGATTGCGGATCCATCGCAAAGCTGGTTGAGAGATCTGCGGGAAGACTTCCTGAATTTTTCGGAAAGCCCAGCCGTCATACCCTGGATTATATCGTTGAGCATACGGGATACCGGATGGACGAGATCGCGGTTGTCGGAGACAGGATATATACAGATATTGCCCTGGCAAACGGCACTCCGGTGGTCTCTGTAATGGTGCTGACGGGAGAGGGTTCGGTAAATGATCTGGAGGATTATGATTTTTCACCGGATATTATCGTTGAATCCCTGGAGAGCCTTGCGGAGCTGATTTAGCGGCAGTTTTTTAGTTCGGGGGGGCTGCCGGTATTCGTCAATTATAACTGGTATATGCGGGAAATGTCGTGTATAATTAATCTTTATTAAACATATTGGAGGTTGTTTCATGAGCAACAAGGGAAAATATTATTTGACTACTGCAATAGCTTATGCGTCAGGCAAGCCTCATATAGGCAATACTTATGAAATCATTCTGGCAGATGCGATTGCGAGATATAAAAGATATGAAGGATATGATGTGTTCTTCCAGACAGGAACGGACGAGCACGGTCAGAAGATCGAAGAAAAGGCCATGAAGGCAGGAATGGAGCCGAAGGCGTTCGTGGATGAAACTGCCGGAGAGATCAAGAGGATCTGGGATCTGATGAACACATCTTACGATAAATTTATCAGAACAACAGATAAGGATCATGAGGCTCAGGTAAAGAAGATATTTAAAAAGCTTTATGATAAGGGCGATATCTATAAGGGTTCCTATGAGGGCCTTTACTGTACACCCTGCGAATCATTCTGGACGGAGTCCCAGCTTGTGGACGGAAAGTGTCCGGACTGCGGACGCGAGGTTAAGCCGGCAAAGGAGGAGGCATACTTCTTCAAAATGAGTAAATATGCCGACAGACTTATCGAGCACATTAACACTCATCCGGAATTTATTCAGCCGGTTTCCCGCAAGAACGAGATGATGAATAATTTCCTTCTTCCGGGACTTCAGGATCTCTGCGTTTCCCGTACATCGTTTAAGTGGGGAATTCCTGTGGATTTTGATGACAGGCATGTTGTATATGTATGGCTTGACGCTCTTACCAACTACATCACCGGAATAGGATATGATGCGGACGGAAATTATACGGATCAGTACAAAAAGAACTGGCCGGCAGATCTTCATCTTATAGGAAAGGATATCATTCGTTTCCATACTATTTACTGGCCTATTTTCCTCATGGCACTGGATGAGCCGCTTCCAAAGCAGGTTTTCGGCCATCCTTGGCTCATTCAGGCAGACGGAAAGATGAGCAAGTCAAAGGGAAATGTTATCTATGCGGATGATCTGGCTGATCTCTTTAATGTGGATGCAGTGAGATATTTCTGTATACATGAGATGCCGTTTGAGAATGACGGTGTTATTTCCTATGACCTCATGGTCGAGAGATGGAATTCCGATCTTGCAAATACCATGGGAAATCTTGTCAACAGGACTATTTCCATGAGCAACAAGTATTTTGGAGGAATCGTTGAAAATACAGGTGTGGCAGATGAGAACGGCATCGATGAAGACCTGAAACGCGTTATCGCGGGAGCGGTGTCAAAGGTTGATGAGAAAATGGATAATCTCAGGATCGCCGATGCACTTACCGAGGTCTTTGCCGTATTTAAGCGCTGCAATAAATATATAGATGAGACCGAGCCGTGGATCCTGGCAAAGGATGAGGAGAAAAAGGCTCGTCTTGCAACTGTTATGTATAACCTTCTGGACGGCATCACCACCGGCGCTTCACTGCTTGCTTCCTTTATGCCGGAGACTGCCGAAAAGATCTTCGCTCAGATCAATTCGTCAAAGGCGGAGCATGACGATCTTTTACATACCGGAAATTATCCTTCGGGCGGAAAGGTTACTGAGACGCCGGAAATCCTCTTTGCGAGACTGAAAATGGAAGATGTGAAGGAAAAAATTGAGGCCGCAAAGGCACAGCAGGCCTTTGGTGAAAGCACGGATGCCGCTGAAGGCGAAAAGAAAGATGTTCCGGAGCTTGAACACAAGGAAACATGTACATATGATGATTTTGCCAAGTGTGAATTCAGGGTCGGAAAGATCATTGCAAGCGAGGAAGTGAAAAAATCAAAGAAGCTTCTCTTAAACCGTGTGGATCTGGGAGACAGGACAGTTCAGATCCTTTCGGGAATCAGACCAAAGTATACTCCTGACATGCTGATCGGAAAAGAGGTAATGGTTATTACAAATCTTGCTCCGAGAAAAATGGCCGGAATGGAGTCTCAGGGAATGATACTGTGCGCAGAGGATGCGGACGGAACGCTCTCGATAATGACTCCGGATAAAAATGTGACTCCCGGATCTGAAATTGGCTGATGCTTTATCGATTTTTTTGAGTCCCCGGATGTGGGACTCTTTTGTTTGAGCCGAAGTCCGGGCCTGCCTGAGACCTTGGCGGACGATTTCAATCTCAGAATGTGCCCCTTGGGCAATCCGTGTGATTTGAAAACAGAGGGTGAAAATATGAGCTTATGGATCTTTGATACACATGCGCACTATGATGCGTCTGCATTTGATAAAGACAGGGATGCATTGATAGATTCTCTGAAACAGAACGGCATCGGAAAGGTCGTGAATGTTTCAGCTGCCGCAAAAGATGTGGATCAGGTCATAAATCTGACACAAAAATATGATTTTATATACGGTACCGTCGGTCTTCATCCGGACGAAGTGGGAGATCTCACGGATGAGTTGATGGAAGAATTCGAGGAACTCCTAAAACTACCGAAGATCGTGGCAGTCGGAGAGATAGGACTTGATTATTACTGGAATAAAGAGGTAAAGGAAATGCAGAAGGAATGCTTTGTCAGACAGATAGATCTGGCAAGGCGGACGGGCAAGCCTCTTGTGATACATTCCAGAGAGGCGGCAGGGGATACTCTTGATATTATGCGTTCGGAAAATGCGGGAGATATCGGAGGAATTGTCCACTGCTATTCCTATTCACCGGAGATGGCTGAAATATATGTCGATATGGGAATGTATATAGGAGTCGGCGGAGTTGTGACCTACAACAACGCAAAGAACCTGAAGGAGGTCGTGAGGCGGATACCGCTTGAACGGATCGTGCTCGAGACGGACTGCCCGTATCTGACACCTCATCCCAACAGAGGAAAGCGCAATGATTCTTCCAATCTGAAATATATTGCCCAGGCCGTTTCGGAGCTGAAGGAGATCCCGTATGACGAGGTAGTAAGGCAAACCTGGGAAAATGCCCATACGGTCTATAAAATTAAAATGTGAGGATAAAAGAAATCCGTGAGAGATTATAAAGGATTGACCAATGCGGAGGTCGCTCAGAGAGTGTCGCAGGGAAGAATAAATGTGACAAAGAAGAATAATCAGAAATCTCTGGGTCAGATCATCAAATCGCACACGATCACATACTTTAATATTTTAAACTACATATTTGCTCTTATGATTATTCTGACCGGACAGATAAAAAATGTTCTTTTTATCGGAACCGTTATCTGCAATTCGGTTATCGGTATTTTTCAGGAGCTCAAGGTAAAGCAGCTTATCGATAAGCTGTCGGTCATCACTGCCTCAAAGGCAAATGTATATAGAAACGGTTCTCTGGTAAATATCCCTATTGAGAGGATAGTGGTGGACGACCTCATCCACCTGAGCGTCGGAGAGCAGATTGCAACCGACGGAGTTATCATTGAAAGTGACGGTCTGGAGGTCAATGAATCAATGCTTACGGGAGAATCCGTGCCCGTGAAAAAGAGCGCTGGAGATAAGATCCTGTCCGGAAGCTTTGTTGTTGCGGGAACCGGAGTTCAGAAGGTCGGGCGCGTGGGAAATGCCACTTATGTTTCTAACCTTATCCAGAAGGCTCAGACGAAAAAACGTGCGACTTCCGAGATGCAGAATGTCATCAACAGGATCATCAAGGTAATAAGCATTATCATTATCCCGCTGGGGCTGATGTTCCTCAGAAGCCAGTATATTTCCAACGGAAGAGATCTGGGAACGGCGGTGGTAAGGACCGTCTCGGGACTTATAGGAATGATCCCGGAGGGGCTTGTCCTTCTCACCAGCGTCTCCTTCATCCTGGGAGTCGGCCGTCTGGCTAAGAAAAAGGCCCTGGTTCAGGAGATGGAGGCGATTGAGGCTCTGGCAAGGGTAAATATTGTCTGCACTGACAAGACCGGAACTATCACCACCGGAAATCTCGAGGTGAAGGAAGTGATTCCGTGCGGGGATTATTCTGTTGATGATATCGGGAAGATAATGGGTGAGATAAACGGGGCTTTCTCTGATTCAAATGCGACGCAGGAGGCTTTGAATGCGAGATTCGGAAGTAAAGACGGATGGAAGGTTTCTCAGAAGATTCCGTTTTCTTCCTCCAGAAAATACAGAGCGGTTTCTTTTGAGGGCAGGGGAAGCTATGCTCTCGGGGCAAGTGAAAATCTTTTGAGGGGAGACAGAAGGTTAAATGAGATGGTTGAAGGCTATTCCTCCAAGGGCTTTCGAGTGCTTCTTCTCGGAAAATGCAGCGAAATATCGGAAGCTGACGGAAGCGTATCGGGCGTCGTTCCTGCAGCTGTCATAGTAATATCGGATATTATAAAAGAGGATGCAAGGGCAACCTTTGAGTATTTTGCGGAAAATAACGTTCAGATAAAGGTGCTTTCCGGCGATAATCCGGTTACGGTCTCAACCATTGCAAAGCAGGCCGGAGTCGAAGGTGCGGAGGACTATGTTGATGCATCCACACTTCCCGATGATCCGGATGAGCTTCAGAATATTATTGGAAAGTATAATATTTTCGGGCGTGTTAAACCGGAGCAGAAGCAGATGTTCGTCCGTGCTTGGCAGAAGCAGGGAAATACGGTCGCAATGGTCGGAGATGGAGTAAACGATGTCCTTGCGATAAAGGACGCCGATTGCGGAATCGCTATGGCCTCCGGAAGTGATGCGGCAAAACAGTCCGCTCACATCGTTCTTATGGATTCGGACTTCTCATCCATGAAGCGTATCGTAAAGGAAGGCCGCCTCATTATCTCAAATATCGAGAGAGTGAGCTCGCTATATCTTACAAAGACTATCTACTCCATGCTTCTGGTGTTTATATTCATGCTTATCAAGCAGGAATATCCTTTTACAACGCTTCAGATGGGACTTATAAATGTGATAGGAATCGGAATGCCCAGCTTCCTCATCACGCTGGAGAAAAAGGACAAGCTTTCCACCGAGGGCTTTCTTTATCATGTTCTTAAGGTCGCTCTTCCGAGTGCGCTTACCATGGTCACGACGATCCTTTTTATCAGAGCTCTGGGCTGGCTTTTTTCGTGGAGCCCCGAGATCACATCGACATTTGTGCTTACTATGGGAGGAATGATCAGTCTTCTGATAATACTTGAGATATGCATGCCGCTTAATACCTATCACAAGATCGTATTCGGACTCAGCGTGGCGGTATTTGCGTTTGCACTTCTGTTCCTTCCGGGATTTTATGATATTCACAGTCTGTTTATGTGGTGGACACTTCTGATGATACCGATTCTTTTCATTGTTCTGGTACTTGTATACCTGTATTCGAGGCTGTGCAGGCGCATAGTTGCCTGGTGGAAAATAAAGAGAAAGAGCTTTACAAGAAAAGGACGTTGATTTATAATCTGTGGAATTATACGGAAAAAGAAAAAATAGAATCGGGTGATAATTATGAAATTTAAAGGAATTACTGACTTTAATGGGTTTTTTGAAGCTGTTGATCACTGTGAGGGTAAGGTATATCTGGAGACGGATGAAGGTGATCGCTTAAATCTGAAATCAAAGCTGACGCAGTATGTTTCGCTGGCGCAGGTGTTTTCCGTGAATGAGCGTCCGGAGATGGACCTTATTATATCGGAACACGAAGATTATGAGAATCTGAAGAAATTCATCATAAAATAGTAATTGCTGATAAGGCATGGCAGCTGTTGTCGGGTGTCATGCCTTTTAGTTAGCGTGTCCGATCGGAGGAATGACAGGATGTATTTAATAGTAGGATTGGGAAATCCGGGATCAAAATATAACAATACCAGGCACAATGTCGGCTTTGAAACACTGGACAAGCTGATTGACAGAAACGGGATAGGAAGACCCGTGGAAAAATATAAGGCACTTATCGGAAAGGGCACGATAGGCGGAAACAAAGTCATCGCCGCAAAGCCCCTGACTTATATGAATCTCAGCGGGGATGCGGTATGGAAAATAGTGGATTTTTACAAGATAGATCCGGCAAAGGAGCTTATAGTAATAAGTGATGATGTGGATCTGGAGGTCGGACGGATCAGGATCAGAAAACAGGGGAGTGCGGGAGGTCATAACGGCCTTAAGAGCATTATTGCCAGTCTCGGAAAAAGTGAGTTTATCCGCGTCCGGGTCGGAGTGGGCGGAAAGCCCCAGGGCTGGGAGCTTGCCGATCATGTTCTTGGCAAGTTTACCGGGGATGAGAAGAAGCTTATCGAGGAGGCAAAAAGTAATGCCGCAGATGCGGTTGAATGCATCATAAAAGAAGGACCGGACAAGGCGATGAACAGGTTTAATTAACCGTCGGACGACAGTTTTTGCTGCGGTTATCAAAAATGGCAGGATGCCGGGGAAATAAGTACGGAATGTTTGAAGCGTATACTGAACCGCTCAGCGGAATTGCTGAGTTTGAGAAAATTAAAAAGAAACTGAAAAATAACCGGGGGCAGATGCTCATTTCCGGGTGTATCAGATCCCAGAAGGAGCATCTGGCGTTTTCTCTGGCAAATGAGGGCTGCAGAGCCGTTTTTATCGCGGAAAACGAGTTGAAAGCCCGGGAGATATTTGAGGATTACCGGTTTTACAATAAAAATACCTTTCTTTATCCGGCAAAGGATCTGCTTTTTTACCAGGCTGATGTCGCCAGCAATGTCCTTGACGAACAGAGGGTTTCGGCCCTGAAAGCCGTGCTGACGGATCCGGATGCCGCTCTTGTTATGCCTGTTGCGGCGCTTATGGACCGCATTTCTCCCAGGGATTATTTTGAAAACCAGATTATTTCTGTGAACCTCGGCGACGAGATCAATCTGACAAAAATCAGTGAAATACTGGTTGATATGGGATACGACAGGTGTCCGCAGACCGATGTGCCCGGGCAGTTTGCGGTAAGAGGTGATATTCTTGATATTTATTCGATAGCCGAGGAGATGCCTTTTCGAATAGAGCTTTTTGGGGACGAGGTTGAGTCGATAAGGCTGTTCGACCCTGCGACCCAGCTGTCCATGGAAAAGACGGAATATGCCTGTATTTTCCCCGCTCATGAACACTGCCGCAAGGACGGTTCCGTGATTTCTTATTTCGGAGATGACAATACAGTATTCTTTCTTGAGGAACCGGACAGGATCATTGACGCCGCATATGCTCTTGAGGAGGAATTTTCCGAGAGTATAGAAAACAGGATCAATCAGGGGGTGTATGACGGCAGGGAAACTCCGCAGATATTCGGGACCGCTCAGATAATTGCCATGCTGAACAAAAGAAACTGTGTGGCGCTGTGTGCGATAGGGGCAGCTGCGGGAAGCTGGAATATTACCGAGAGATTTTCTATTGCGACAAGAAGTATCAGCTCGTATAACAACAGCTTTGAGATGCTTCTCGGCGATCTGGAAAAATATAAAAAGGACGGATACCGCACGGTGATAATCACTCTTTCCAGAACAAGAGCGAGGCGAATATCCGAGGATCTGATTCAAAGGGGCATAAATGCCTTTTATTCCGAGGAGCATGAGGAGCCGCTTAAACCCGGGCAGGTCATGGTCCAGGCGGGAAACGCCTCCAGGGGATTTGAATATCCCGACGCCCGGTTTGCGGTCATTTCCGAGGAGGAGATCTTCGGAAAAAAGAAGTCGTCAAGGCGAAGAAAAACCGAGTATTCGGGAAAAAAGATATCTTCGTTTTCGGAGCTTTCCGTCGGGGACTATATTGTTCATGAAACTCACGGACTCGGTATTTACGAGGGGATCGTTCAGATAAAGGTGGACGATGTCCTGAAGGACTATATTAAGCTCAAATATGCTTCAAGCAATCTGTATATACTTGCCACACAGCTGGACAGACTGCAGAAATATGCGGCCTCAGACGCGGACAGAAAGCCAAAGCTCAGCCGTATAGGAAGTCAGGAGTGGAGCAAGACAAAGACCAGGGTTAAAAAAGCCGTGGAGGACATGGCTGAGGAGCTGGTTAATCTGTATGCACTGCGGGAGACCGGGAGAGGCTTTTCCTATTCAGAGGATTCCGTTTGGCAGACCGAATTTGAAGAAATGTTTCCCTATGAGGAGACTGAGGATCAGCTGCGTGCCATTGAAGATACAAAGCGGGATATGGAGAGCGGGCGGATCATGGACCGCCTGATCTGCGGAGATGTGGGTTACGGAAAAACCGAGATTGCCATAAGAGCGGCTTTCAAGGCGGTTCAGGACAATAAGCAGGTGGCGTATCTGGTTCCAACCACCATACTTGCCCAGCAGCATTACAACACCTTTGTACAGAGATTGAAGGATTTTCCGGTGAGGACGGATGTTTTGTGCCGCTTCAAAACTCCCGGGGAGATAAAAAAGAGTCTTGCCGATCTCGAAAAGGGACAGGTGGACATAGTGATAGGGACACACAGACTTCTTTCCAAGGATGTGAAATTCAAGGATCTGGGTCTCCTTATCATTGATGAGGAGCAGCGCTTCGGAGTCAGACACAAGGAACAGATAAAACAGCTGAGGAAAAATGTGGATGTTCTGACACTTACGGCAACACCCATTCCCAGAACACTTCATATGTCCCTTATAGGAATAAGAGATATGAGCGTTCTCGAGGAGGCGCCTCAGGACAGAGTTCCCGTTCAGACATACGTTCTGGAGGAAAATACCGAGGTGATAAGGGCGGCGGTATGCCGTGAACTGGCCAGAGGAGGCCAGGTGTATTTCGTCTATAACCGGGTAAAAAATATTGCCGATGTCGCATCTTCTGTTAAAAAGCTTGTTCCGGAGGCGGAGGTGGCCTATGCGGACGGCCAGATGAAGGAGTCAGAGCTTGAGAGGGTAATGGTGGATTTCATTAACGGAGATGTTGATGTGCTGGTGACCACCACTATTATTGAAACGGGGCTTGATATTCCCAATGTGAATACCATTATCATAAGGGATGCTGATAAAATGGGTCTTTCACAGCTTTATCAGCTTAGAGGCAGGGTCGGAAGATCCAACAGAACAGGTTATGCTTTCCTGATGTACAAGAGGGGAAAGGTGCTGAAGGATGTCGCCGAAAAGCGCCTGCTGGCAATTCGTGAATTCACCGAGCTGGGCTCGGGTTTTAAGATCGCCATGAGGGATCTTGAGATAAGAGGAGCGGGAAATCTGCTGGGATCACGGCAGCACGGACACATGGATGCCGTTGGATATGATATGTATTGCAAAATGCTCTCGAATGCTGTGGCGAAGCTGAAGGGCGAGGAGGTAAGCGAGGATTTTGAAACGGTGGTGGATGTACCGATTGATGCTTACATCCCTCCGGAATACATTGAGAATCAGCTTCAAAAGATAGATATGTACAAAAAGATTGCCGGGATTGAGAATGACAGCGATTACGAGGATATTCTCGAGGAACTGACGGACAGGTTCGGAGATCCTCCGAAGTCGGTGAGAAATCTTCTTTTGATCGCCGATGTCAAGGCGTGTGCTCATCGTATCAGCGTGACCGAAATAAAATGCCGGGGAGATAACCTGGAGCTGGCTGTGAGGGATGATCCGTCCTTTGATGCGTCGGCACTTCCGGATATAATTGCCAAAAACAGGGATATAGTGAGCTTTAAAATTTATAAGACCGGTAATTTCTTTATTTTTAAGACAAACGGGGACATAGAAAACACACTTAAACGTATTAAGATATTTTGTGTTCAGCTTGATAAGAGCTGAAAAAGCATTTATAATATGCTTTTGATGTTACTCTCAACTGGAGGAGAAAATGATGAAAAAAATGTTGAAGAAGACTGCTGCGGTTTTGCTTTCTGCGGGACTTGCGGTTACAGCGCTTGCGGGATGCGGAAATAAGATAGACGGAACACAGACTGCTGTCACGGTAAACGGAGAAGATCTGAGCCTTGGAGTAGTGAGCTTTATGTCTCATGCAAATGCCGCTTCTATGGTTTCATATTACGGAAGCTTTATGGCTGACGGCTATTTTGACAATATTGACGAGGAATCCGGAAAGACAAACGGAGAGGATCTTGTGGATTCGATAGTCGATGATTTATCGGGTCTCATGATCGTGAGACAGAAGGCAATCGAGGAAGGAATTACAATTTCCGATGAGGAGATGGCGGCTATAGATGCAGCGGCTCAGGGCGTTATCGATAAAAATGACGCTGAGCTCATTGAGGAAATGGGATTTTCAAAGGATGACGTTGCCGAGGCAATGACCCTTGATACATACAGAAGCAAGATGCTTCCGGTGATCGCCGAGGATGCCGATACCACGGTAGATGAGGAATCGCTCAAAAAGACAAAGCTGTCGCTTGTTACCGTGAGCTCAGAAACCGATGATGAGGGAAGCGATGCCAGGAAGGATATCGATTCCATTTATGAAAAGATAACGGCAAGTGATGATCCGTCTACAGTTGATTTTGATGAAATCGCAAATGAAGTGAATGAGGATTATTACGCAACATCTTTTGCGGTATTTACCAACGGAAGCGATTGTACGGATTACATGAGCCAGGAAGTGTTTGATGCGCTCATGGCGCTGGAAGAGGGCGGAGTATCAGACGTGATCTACGATGACGTGAAGGGAAGATACTGCGTGGTTCGTCTGGATGCTGTGTATGACGAGGATGCAACTGACACTGCGATAAGGGAGGCAAAGGCCAATCTTAAGACAGAACACTATGATGAGGTGCTTGCTTCGTGGAAGGAGGAGGCTGAGATAACAGTAAACGAAAAGGCTGTTTCGAAGCTTCAGTTTACGGATAAGGTTTGGTATACACTTGCATCATGATGATGAATTAGAGGTTTTGCGGGATCGCTCAGGGGTTGGGCGGTCCCTTTTTTTGAACGAAAAAACGGAGTTTGGAAAAAAGGTGCCAGGCAGAAGCACAACATGTGCCAGGCAGAAGCACAGCATGTGCCAGGCACAAACACGACATGTGCCAGGCACCATTTTTTCACAGGAAAAATTACAGGTTTACATATTATCTATTAAATTTTGTTTACGTAATTTTTCACAGTTGCATTGTGGATAATGTGGATAAAATGGTGTATAACTGGAAAAACAAGCATTTCCAGCAAAAAAGAGTGTGGATAAAATATTACATAAAGATTTCAAAAAACAATAACAGGTTTAAATAATGAAGAAATATTACAAAAATATTCCAAAATTGTTTTGCCTGAAAAAAATGTTGCAATATTTTTGTTTACGATAGAAAATATTATTGCAAAATATTTAGTCAGAGAGGAAATCAATGAGACTTCGAAATATACCCGAAGCACGGGAAACGGTGGCTTTGAGCGGGCACGTTATCCATTTGGAGGAGGCGGCCGACAATGCCAGATCTCCGGTTTTAGAGAGCAACAGAGGGATAATCGGACGTACCTTCGGAAATGACAGACCGGTTCATATAGAGATCGGAATGGGAAAAGGCTCCTTCATCATGGGAATGGCGGAGCGCCACCCGGAGATAAATTATGTAGGCATCGAGAGATACGAGAGTGTACTTATCCGTGCGGTTCAAAAAATGGATGCACTTGAAGAAACGGGAAGTTTACCCGGCAATGTAAAGTTTATATGCATGGATGCTTCTGAGATCACGAAACTCGGAAATAAAGGTGATATTGACAGGATATATCTGAATTTTTCCGATCCGTGGCCAAAGGCCCGCCATGAGGACCGGAGACTGACTTCCGGAAAATTTCTCGAAAAATATGAAAAATTGCTGAAAAAGGATGGTATACTGGAATTCAAGACGGATAACAGGGATCTGTTTGAATTTTCTCTTGAGGAGATAAAGAGCGCCGAAAACTGGAGCCTTGTTTCCTTCACTTACGATCTTCACGGATCTCTAGGTCCGGATGACGAGAATGTGATGACAGAATACGAACAGAAATTTGCGGCGCTCGGTAAAAAGATCAATAAGCTGACGGCGGTTCTCAAAATCTGATATGCCTGAAGCGGAAAAGGAGATTGATTATGGTAAAGGAACTTACGGTTGATATTTTTGAGGAAGAGGTTTTAAAATCAGATATTCCGGTAATAGTTGACTGCTATGCAACATGGTGCGGTCCGTGCAAGATGATGGCACCGGTCGTTGAGAAGGTTTCGGAAAAGTATGAGGGAAAGGTAAAGTTCTGCAAGATCGATATAGATAATGCCATGGACATTGCCATGAAATACAGAGTTGTTTCTATCCCTGATTTTCTGTGCTTTAAGGATGGCGAACTCGTTGATCAGGCTGTGGGAGCAATGCCTGAGGCACAGTTTGAAGCAGTTGTAAATAAGCTTATCTAATTAAATTCCGATCCCGTGCGCATAAGATGAATTATTATTCAGGCGCACGGGATTTGAAAATCATGCAGGCGCACGGGATTTGAAAATCATGAAAATCGCTCGGGTCTCAAAAAGCAATGCGGTCCGGAAGGTAATGAAGCAGACCTGATCGGAAATTATTAAAAAAAATTAAAAAAGTGCTTGCAATTGTGATCCGGATTTTATATAATAGCCCTTGCGTTGAGCAAACAAGCGCGATTAGCTCATTTGGTAGAGCACCTGACTCTTAATCAGGGTGTGCGGGGTTCGAGCCCCCGATCGCGCACTTAGGTCCTTATCCTTCAGACGGGATAAGGACTTTTTCTTTTCTTTTTGACATTGAATTCGGCTTGACTTGACAAAGAAAGCTGTGATACACTGTCAAGGTGACACATTAAGGGTCTTTTTTTTATGTTGTCGTGCTGTGCGGCTTTTTAGATGCCGCAGAGTGTGATGCGAAAGACTTAGCGAATTATCATTGGAGGTGAATAGCCGTGCGCACAAGGATAACGTTAGAATGTACAGAATGTAAACAGCGTAACTACAATACGACTAAGAACAAAAAGGAACATCCTGAGAGGATGGAGATAAAGAAATACTGTAGATTCTGCAAGAAACACACGCTTCATAAGGAAACAAAATAAGGAAGGGTCAAGATGGCAAACAGTAATTCTAACACAGGCGCCGATAAGAAAAAGGTCAGCTTCTTTCAGGGCGTAAAAGCAGAATTCAAAAAGATAATTTGGCCGGATCGCAGCTCTCTTATCAAAAAGACGGGTCTTGTGGTTTTAGTATCTGTGATACTGGGATTACTTATTACTGTAGTTGATTCTGTTGCTTTGAAGCTGTTCCAGTTAATTATTGGCTGACGTATATACGAGAGGTTGTATATGGGTGAAGCAAGATGGTATGTAGTCCATACATACTCAGGTTATGAGAAAAAGGTAAAAGCGAACATCGAAAAAGCCATTGAAAACCGTCACCTTGAGAACAAGATACTTGAGGTTGTCGTTCCGATGCAGGATGTGTACGAGGTAAAGAACGGTACTCAGAAGCAAAGTCAGAAGAAGGTTCTTCCCGGATATGTCCTTATCAATATGGATGTGGATGATGGCGACGCATGGTACGTGGTTCGCAATACCAGAGGCGTGACAGGATTCGTCGGACCCGGATCCAAACCGGTACCGCTTACGGATGAAGAGGTGATCAACCTCGGAATCGGCGGAATCACTCAGGAATCCGGTGCTGTTAAGCCGACGATAAAAGTTGACTATAACGAAGGCGATATTGTTGTTGTAGTTTCCGGAGCATGGGCAGGAACGGTAGGTGTTATCACTTCCGTAAATGCACAGCGACAGAAGGTAACGATAAATGTCGAAGCTTTCGGCCGCGAGATTCCGGTAGAAATTGATTTTCTTGACATTAAGAAGAAATAAGTGGAAGGGTGACAAGTCCCGAAGTACCACAAGGAGGAAAATATGGCTAAAAAGATTACAGGTTATATTAAATTGCAGATTCCTGCAGGTAAGGCAACACCGGCTCCGCCTGTTGGTCCTGCACTTGGCCAGCATGGCGTAAATATCGTAGAATTTACAAAACAGTTCAATGCGAGAACAGCAAGTGAGGGAGATACGATCATCCCTGTTGTTATCACTGTATATGCTGACAGAAGCTTTACATTTATTACAAAGACTCCGCCTGCAGCGGTTCTTATTAAGAAGGCACTCGGTCTTAAGTCAGGATCAGGTGAACCGAACAAGAAGAAAGTCGGAACACTTACTCAGGCACAGCTTCGTGAGATTGCCGAAAAGAAGATGCCGGATCTCAATGCCGGATCAATCGAGGCGGCAATGAGCGTTATTGCAGGTACTGCAAGAAGCATGGGCGTTAAGGTAGCAGACGAATAAGAATCAGGTGGAAGAGTCGGGATTAAGATTCAGGCTTGATAGGACCACAAGGAGGATTTTGATATAATGAAAAGAGGAAAGAAATATTTGGAGGCTGCTAAGGCAGTAAATCATGCTGAACTGTATGATACCGATGCAGCTATCGCTCTCGTAAAACAGACAGCAACAGCTAAATTTGATGAGACAATCGAAGCTCATTTCCGTACAGGTTGTGATGGCCGCCATGCTGATCAGCAGATCCGTGGCGCAGTTGTTCTTCCGAACGGAACAGGCAAGAAGGTAAGAGTTCTTGTATTCGCAAAGAACGATAAGGTTGACGAAGCACTTGCAGCAGGCGCTGAGTACGCAGGCGGCGAGGAATATATGACAAAGATCCAGAAAGAAAACTGGTTTGATTTCGACGTTGTTGTTGCAACACCGGACATGATGGGTGTAGTAGGTAGGATCGGACGTATTCTCGGACCGAAGGGCTTAATGCCGAACCCGAAAGCCGGAACAGTTACTATGGATGTAGCAACTGCAGTTAAGGAGATCAAAGCAGGTAAGATCGAGTACAGACTTGATAAGAGCAATATCATCCATGTGCCGATCGGAAAAGCTTCTTTCTCAGAGGAACAGCTTACAGAGAACTTCAACACACTCGTTGGAGCTATCATTAAGGCAAGACCGGCAGCTGTTAAGGGTCAGTTCCTTAAGTCAGTTACACTTTCAGCTACAATGGGCCCCGGAATCAAGGTTAATCCGGCAAAGCTTTAATCAGGCTGATTGAAAAAATCGTTGACACGGCTTAAACGCCGTGTTAGTCTAATAAACGGTTTATATCACTTCGGTGATCTGAACCCGATATGTGCCGAAGACAGCAGGTATCCGCAAGGATGTAAGCGAAGCGCCTGCCGAGGAGAATTCATTTTATTGAAATTTCCTGCCCTTATGTCTATGGCATAAGGGCTTTTCTCATCATAACGGAAAATATTATAAGGAGGAAAACAGTTCGTATGGCAAAGGTTGAAATGAAGCAGCCTATCGTTCAGGAAATCGCTGAACAGGTTAAAGATGCTCAGTCAGTTCTCCTTGTTCAGTATCTTGGTATCACTGTTGAACAGGATACTGCACTCCGTAAGGAACTCAGAGAAGCAGGTATCGATTATAAGGTATATAAGAACACAATGATGAACATTGCGTTCAAAGATACTCCTTATGAAGAGCTCTGCAAGCATCTTGAAGGACCGAATGCGCTGGCAGTATGCAAAGAAGATGCAACAGCAAGTGCAAGGATCCTTGCAAAGTATCAGAAACAGCTTAAGTGCTTCAACATGGTTGCAGGTATCGTTGATGGAACATATGCTGATGCACAGCAGCTTGATGCTATCGCAAACATTCCGTCAAAGGAAGTTCTTCTTGGAAGACTCTTTGGCAGCATGCAGTCACCTATCACAAACTTCGCTCGTGTTATTAAGCAGATTGCTGAGAAGGACGGCGAGGCACCGGCTGAGGAAGCAGCTCCGGCTGAAGAAGCTGCAGAATAATTGAGAAAATAATCTTGAAAAATTACTAATTGGAGGAAATAATAATGGCTAAATTAACAACAGAAGAATTTATCGCTGCTATTAAAGAGCTCACAGTTTTAGAGCTTAATGATCTTGTTAAGGCATGTGAAGAAGAGTTTGGCGTTTCTGCAGCAGCAGGCGTTGTAGTTGCAGCAGCACCGGGTGCTGAAGCAGCAGCTGAGGAAGAGAAGACAGAGTTTGACGTTGAGCTTACAGAAGTAGGCCCGAACAAAGTTAAGGTTATCAAGATCGTTCGTGAAGTTACAGGTCTTGGACTTAAGGAAGCAAAAGAAGTTGTTGATAATGCTCCGAAGGTACTTAAAGAGCAGATCTCTAAGGAAGAAGCAGACGAGCTTGCTAAGAAGCTTGAAGAAGTTGGAGCTAAGGCTACACTTAAATAATTCTTTCTTATATAATAGCTGTATATTATTAAGATCGGCATCGGGTGTTCCGGTGCCGGTTTTTTTATGTAAAAAAAGTGCCAGGCACAGGTACAATTTGTGCCAGGCACAAACACGGCATGTGCCTGGCACCTTTTTTTCCTTTTTGTTAATATTGTCAAGAATTTTGTGCCATTTTTTATTGAAAATTAAATCTGCTGTTGACTTGAATAATTCTCTGTGCTAGTATTAAATTTACTTTACCATGGAGGTTGATGCCTTCACGTCAACTATAAACATTTTTTATTTCTATCAGGGGTGAAAGCTAAATGGAAAATAACAGGATTCGACCGATCAAATCCGGAAAATCTGTGCGAATGAGTTATCAGAGACAAAAGGAAGTTCTCGAGATTCCAAATCTGATCGAAGTTCAGAAGGATTCTTATAACTGGTTCGTTACTGATGGTTTGAAAGAGGTATTTGACGACGTATCACCGATCGATGACTACAGCGGAAAGCTCAGTCTGGAATTTGTTGACTTCAAACTCTACAGAGATGAAGTAAAGTATTCCATTGAAGAGTGCAAGGAAAGAGATGTGAATTTTGCAGCTCCTTTGAAAGTCACTGTTCATTTGATCAACAAGGAGACAGGTGAGATCAAGGAACATGAGATCTTCATGGGTGATCTTCCTCTTATGACTGAGACCGGTACCTTCATTATCAATGGCGCGGAGCGAGTTATCGTTAGTCAGTTGGTTCGTTCTCCAAGTATATATTATGATATTACAAAAGATAAACTCGGTGTTGAGCTTTATTCCTGTCAGGTAATCCCGAACAGAGGTGCCTGGCTTGAGTATGAAACGGACTCGAACGGGATTTTCTATGCGCGTGTAGACCGAAACAGAAAGGTTCCTGTAACGGTTCTTATTCGTGCGCTCGGAATCGGAACAAACGAGGAGATTCTCGATCTGTTCGGAAACGAGAAGCTTCTGATAAACAGTTTTGAAAAGGAAAATGCAAAACGTCTCAGCTATGAGGGCGGTCTCGAGGAGCTTTATAATAAGCTTCGTCCGGGAGAGCCTTTTAATAAGGACAATGCAGAATCTCATATCAACGGAATGTTCTTCGACACCAGAAGATATGATCTGGCTAAGTCGGGACGTTATAAATTTAATAAGAAGTTAATGCTCAGAAACCGTATTGTCGGATGTGTTCTGGGAGAGGATGTTGTGGACAGCGAGACGGGAGAGATCCTGGCTGAAGCCGGAACAAGGGTTTCCCGTGATCTTGCCGATGATATCCAGAATGCGGCAATTGAGTGTGTATATGTTAAGGTTGACGAAGATACGAATACAAAGATTTTCTCGAACATGATGGTTGACATAACAAAGTGGATGGATGTTAACCCCGAGGAGGTCGGAGTTACCGAGCTTGTGTATTATCCTGCACTTAAGAGGATCCTTGAGGAGAATGAGACTCTTGAGGAGCAGAAGGCAGCGGTTAAACGCAGCATCCACGAGCTTATTCCGAAGCATATTACTAAAGAGGATATAATTGTTTCAATTAACTACCTCATACATCTTTCATACGGCATCGGAACCAAGGATGACATCGATCACCTTGGAAACCGTCGTATCCGTTCTGTAGGCGAGCTCCTTCAGAATCAGTACAGAATCGGAATTTCAAGACTTGAGAGAGTTGTCCGCGAGAGAATGACAACACAGGATACGGATACTGTCACCCCGCAGTCTCTTATCAACATCAAGCCTGTGACAGCGGCAGTCAAGGAATTCTTCGGTTCATCACAGCTTTCCCAGTTCATGGATCAGAACAATCCGCTGGGCGAGCTTACACATAAGAGACGTCTTTCAGCTCTCGGTCCCGGCGGTCTTTCAAGAGGGAGAGCCGGATTTGAGGTAAGAGACGTTCATTATTCACATTACGGACGTATGTGCCCGATCGAGACCCCTGAAGGACCTAACATCGGTCTGATAAACTCTCTGGCATCATATGCACGTATTAATAAGTATGGTTTTATCGAGGCTCCGTACAGAATAGTGGACAAGAGCGATCCTTCCAACCCGAGGGTAACGGATGACGTTGTATATATGACTGCGGACGAGGAAGATAATTACTATGTTGCTCAGGCGAATGAACCCATTGATGATGAGGGACATTTCGTAAACAAGAGTGTCGCAGGACGTTACAAGGATGAGACGAATGCGTTCGACAGAAATCTCATTGATTATATGGACGTTTCTCCGAAGATGGTATTTTCTGTTGCTACGGCACTTATTCCGTTCCTTGCGAACGATGATGCCAACCGTGCGCTCATGGGATCAAACATGCAGCGACAGGCAGTTCCGCTTCTTACCACCGAGGCTCCGGTTGTCGGAACCGGTATTGAGGCAAAGGCGGCTGTCGATTCCGGAATCTGTATCGTTGCGAGAAAATCGGGTACTGTTACCAGATCGGCATCGACAGAGATCGTTGTAAAGAATGATGACGGAACAGAGGATGTTTATCGCCTTACAAAGTTCCTCAGAAGCAATCAGAGCAACTGCTATAACCAGAGACCGATCGTTGTGTGCGGCGAGCATGTTGAAGCAGGCGATGTAATTGCGGACGGAGCTTCCACATCTCAGGGCGAACTGGCTCTCGGAAAGAACCCGCTCATCGGATTCATGACATGGGAAGGCTATAACTATGAGGATGCCGTTCTCATCTCTGAGAGACTTGTCAGGGATGATGTATACACATCTGTTCATATTGAGGAGCATGAAATAGAGGCTCGTGATACAAAGCTCGGACCTGAAGAGATCACAAGAGATGTTACCGGTATCGGAGACGAAGCTTTAAAGGATCTTGACGAGAGAGGTATCATCAGAATCGGTGCCGAGGTAAGAGCCGGCGATATCCTGGTCGGAAAGGTGACTCCGAAGGGAGAGACCGAGCCTACAGCCGAGGAAAAGCTGCTTCGTGCGATTTTCGGAGAGAAGGCAAGAGAGGTCAGAGATACATCACTTCGTGTTCCGCACGGTGAGTACGGAATTGTTGTGGATGCAAAGGTATTTACCAGAGAGAACGGAGATGAACTTGCTCCGGGCGTAAACAAGTCTGTACGTGTTTACATTGCCCAGAAGAGAAAGATTTCGGTAGGTGACAAGATGGCCGGACGTCACGGAAACAAGGGTGTTGTTTCGCGTGTTCTTCCGGTGGAAGATATGCCGTTCCTTCCGAACGGACGTCCGCTTGATATAGTGCTTAATCCGCTCGGCGTACCTTCTCGTATGAACATCGGACAGGTTCTCGAGATCCATCTCTCTCTTGCGGCGAAGGCTCTCGGATTTAATATTGCGACACCTGTATTTGACGGCGCAAACGAGAAGGATATTGAAGATACACTTGAACTTGCCAATGATTATGTAAACTCAGAATGGCCTGAGTTCCATGATAAATATAAAGAAACACTCAACGAGGATGTTATGAGATTCCTCGGAGATAATCTTGAGCACAGAAAGCTCTGGAAGGATGTTCCGATCGGACGCGACGGTAAGGTTCGTTTAAGAGACGGACGTACCGGTGAGTATTTTGATTCTCCGGTCACAATCGGACACATGCATTATCTGAAGCTTCATCATCTGGTTGACGACAAGATCCATGCACGTTCAACCGGTCCTTACTCACTTGTAACACAGCAGCCGCTGGGAGGAAAAGCTCAGTTCGGCGGACAGCGTTTCGGTGAGATGGAGGTTTGGGCACTCGAGGCTTACGGTGCGGCATATACTCTTCAGGAGATCCTTACCATGAAGTCGGATGACGTTATGGGAAGATGCAAGGCTTATGAGGCGATCATCGAGGGTGGAAACATTCCGAAACCGGCGACACCGGAGTCCTTCAAGGTGCTTATCAAGGAGCTTCAGTCTCTCGGCCTTGATATCAGAGTCCTGGATAAGAACGGCGACGAGATACATCTCAAGGAAGCGGCTGACTATGATGTGACGGATTATCGTGCGGTAATCGAAAATGATGCGAAGAAGCATCAGCACAAAGAGAATGAAAAATTCTCGGACTACGGCTTTACGATTCAGCGCAAGGGCGATGACGGATTTGAAGATGAGGAAGAACTGACGATCGATGAGCCGATCGAGGTTGATGACCTTATTGAATTTGACGAAGTTATAGATGGAGAGTAAGGAGGAGATCAGATGCCTGAAATTAACAATACTATAGATGAAAGTTCTTCAATGACATTTGACGCCGTTCAGATCGGCCTTGCTTCTCCCGACAGGATACGTGAGTGGTCGGAGGGCGAGGTTACAAAGCCTGAAACGATCAATTACAGAACTTTAAAGCCTGAACTCGACGGTCTTTTCTGTGAGAAGATCTTCGGACCCAGCAAGGATTACGAATGCCATTGCGGAAAGTACAAAAAGCCGCGTTACAAAGGCATAAAATGTGACAGGTGCGGAGTTCTTGTCACAAAATCAAGCGTAAGACGTACCAGAATGGGACATATCGAGCTTGCGGCTCCTGTTTCACATATCTGGTATTTCAAGGGAATTCCTTCAAGGATCGGTCTTATTCTCGGAATATCACCCCGTGATCTTGAGAAGGTTCTCTACTTTGCAAATTATATCGTGCTTGATCCGGGCAATACGGATCTTACCGAAAAACGGATTCTGACTGAGGAGGAGTACTCAGAGTGCCTTCAGAAGTACGGAAATTCTTTCCGTGTGGGAATGGGCGCAGAGGCTATCAAGGAGCTTCTCGAGAAGATAGATCTTGATGCCGAGGCTGAGTCATTCAGAGAGGAACTTAAAACTGCCAGCAACCAGAAGAGAACAAAGCTTCTCAAGAGACTTGAGGTTGTTGAGGCGTTCCGTACATCGGGAAACAGACCTGAGTGGATGATCCTTACAACTATTCCGGTAATCCCTCCGGATCTCAGACCTATGGTACAGCTTGACGGCGGACGTTTTGCGACATCGGATCTGAATGATCTTTACAGAAGGATTCTCAACAGAAACAACCGCCTGAAGAAGCTTCTCGAGCTCGGTGCTCCGGATATCATTGTAAGAAATGAAAAACGTATGCTTCAGGAAGCGGTGGATTCGCTTATTGATAACGGCCGTCGCGGAAGAGCGGTGACCGGACCCGGAAACCGTGCACTTAAATCACTTTCCGACATGCTCAAGGGTAAGAACGGACGTTTCCGTCAGAACCTCCTGGGCAAACGAGTAGACTATTCCGGACGTTCGGTTATCGTAGTAGGTCCGGAACTCAAAATATATCAGTGCGGTCTTCCGAAAGAGATGGCTATCGAGCTCTTTAAGCCTTTTGTAATGAAAAAGCTTGTTGATAACGGAATTGCCACAAACATCAAGGCTGCAAAGAAGAAGGTCGAAAGACTTGAATCAGAGGTTTGGGATGTGCTCGAAAATGTTATTACCGAGCATCCCGTAATGCTCAACAGAGCGCCCACACTTCACAGACTGGGTATTCAGGCGTTTGAGCCTATCCTGGTTGAAGGCCGTGCGATCAAGCTTCATCCGCTTGTATGTACAGCTTTCAATGCCGATTTCGACGGCGACCAGATGGCGGTTCATCTTCCTCTTTCTGTTGAGGCGCAGGCTGAGTGTCGTTTCCTCATGCTTTCACCGAACAATCTTCTCAAGCCTTCGGACGGCGGAGTCGTTGCGGTTCCTTCACAGGATATGGTACTTGGTATTTATTACCTTACCCAGATGCGTGAAGAGTTCGGATATAATGAGGACGGAGTTTTCCTCGGAAAGACCTTTAAGAATGAAAATGAAGCTATCCTTGCCTATGAAAACAAGGAGATCACTCTTCATCAGCAGATAGGTGTCCGCAAGAGAAAAACTCTGGCAGACGGAACACAGATAACAAGACTCGTTGTTTCTACTCTGGGACGTTTTATCTTCAATGAGATCATTCCTCAGGACCTTGGTTTTGTGGACAGAAGCGATCCGGAGAAGGTACTCGATCTTGAAATAGATGTTCTTACAAATAAGAAGCAGCTCAAGAAGATCCTTGAGAAGGTAATAAGAGTACACGGAGCTACAAGAACCGCAGAGGTTCTCGATGCGATCAAGTCGCTCGGCTACAAGTATTCGACAAGAGCAGCTTTCACAGTTTCTATTTCCGATATGGAAGTTCCGAGCGAAAAAGGAGAACTTCTTGACAATGCCCAGAAGCTTGTTGACCAGATCAATGAGAACTACAGATGGGGCGATTGTACGGAGCAGGAGAGATACAAGGAAGTTATCACAGTCTGGGAAAATACCGATAAGCTGATCTCAAAGAAGCTTATGGAAAACCTTGACAAATACAATAATGTATACATGATGGCCGATTCAGGTGCCCGTGGTTCCGAAAAGCAGATCAAGCAGCTTGCCGGAATGCGTGGACTTATGGCGGATACTACCGGTGCAACTATTGAGCTCCCGATCAAGTCAAACTTAAGAGAGGGTCTTGACGTACTTGAGTACTTCATTTCGGCTCACGGTGCCCGTAAAGGTCTTTCCGATACGGCCCTCAGAACAGCCGACTCCGGATATCTTACAAGACGTCTTGTAGATGTATCCCAGGAGCAGATCATTCGCGTGGATGACTGTGCTGTCGGCAGGGACGAGATTCCGGGAATGTATGTAAGCACATTTTACGATGAGGCCGAGAAGACAACGATCGAGTCTCTCGAGAGAAGAATCTCCGGAAGATATGCCGCAGAGGATGTGCTTGATGCAGAGGGCAATGTTCTTGTACGCGCAAACCAGATGATCACCGAAAAACGTGCTGCGGACATCATAGCAAGAGGCGTGGATAAGGAAGGCAATCCGGTGGAAGCTGTCAAGATCCGTTCTGTTCTCACATGCCGTTCAAAACATGGTATTTGTGTGAAGTGCTACGGAGCAAACCTTGCGACTGGCGAAGCTGTTCAGTGCGGCGAGGCTGTAGGAATTATCGCAGCTCAGTCCATCGGTGAGCCGGGTACACAGCTTACAATGAGAACCTTCCATACCGGCGGTGTTGCCGGCGGTGATATCACTCAGGGTCTTCCCCGAGTTGAGGAGCTCTTCGAGGCTCGTAAGCCGAAGGGTGTTGCCATCGTATCAGAGATTTCAGGTACGGTTTCTGTATCCGATACAAAGAAAAAACGCGAAGTAACCGTTACTAATACTGATCTTGCCGAGACGGATAAAGATTATACAAGGACATATCTCATTCCGTATGACGCAACGCTCAAGGTATATGACGGCGATTCCATCAAGGCCGGCGGAGCCATTACCCACGGTTCCATCAACCCGCATGATATCATGAGGATAAGCGGAACAAAGGCTGTTCAGGACTATCTTATCAGCGATGTACAGAAGGTTTACCAGAGCCAGGGTGTTGATATCAACGACAAGCATCTTGAGATCATTGTTCGCCAGATGCTGAGAAAGGTAAAGATCGAGGAGGGCGGAGATACCGAGTTCCTTCCGGGTATGCTGGTTGATTACCTTGACTTTGAGGATGCCAATGAGGAGATGATCAATTCCGGACGCATTCCGGCGGAGGGATCAAGAGTTATTCTCGGTATCACAAAGGCATCACTTGCTACGGATTCATTCCTTTCGGCAGCTTCGTTCCAGGAGACGACAAAGGGTCTTACCGATGCAGCTATCAAGGGCAAGGTAGATAAGCTTGTCGGACTCAAGGAAAATGTTATCATCGGACGACTCATTCCTGCAGGTACCGGTCTTGAAAGATACAGGGAAGTTGAACTTGATACCGATGCAAGGATAGAGAAGTATCAGAGTGAAAACGAGGCTGAAACGGTGGAAGAGATCGCTCCGACACCTGAGGCACTTGCTGCGGCAGACCTCTTGGAGAGCATCATTTCATCTGATATTTAATACAAAACTTACCAAATATATAAAGCAAAATTATTGACCACATCTTGACTTAGTCGAGGTGTGGTTATATAATATTAAATTGTGTGACCTCGTGTTTCTGATAAAGACAGGAGGGAGCATTTTTGCGGACTTCTGAAGAAACAGAATTTTGCAAATACAGCCGAATGCCGCATATGCGGACTAATAAATAAGGAGGAAAACACAGGAATGCCTACATTTAACCAGTTGGTTCGTAAGGGACGTCAGGTTACAGTAAAGAAATCTACTGCACCGGCTCTTCAGAAAACTTACAACTCATTAAAGAAACGTGCAGTAAATGCATCTTCACCACAGAAGAGAGGCGTTTGTACAGCAGTAAAGACAGCTACACCTAAAAAGCCGAACTCTGCTCTTCGTAAAATCGCCAGAGTACGTTTGTCAAACGGTATCGAGGTTACAAGCTATATTCCGGGAGAGGGACACAACCTTCAGGAGCACAGCGTTGTTATGATCCGTGGCGGCCGTGTTAAGGATTTACCTGGTACAAGATATCATATTATCCGTGGTACTCTTGATACAGCAGGTGTTGCTAACAGAAAGCAGTCCCGTTCAAAATACGGTGCAAAGAGACCTAAAAAATAATAGAAACTAATTAATTTCACATACTATTAAGTTGGTTTGTACGGTGTTTCAGGAATTTTCTTGAATTATTCGGCTGGAGAAAAATGAAATTTCCGTGCGGCACATTACATAGTAAATGTGAGTACCTGAGATTTAATCCTGTTGATTAAGGAGGGAAGTAATTTGGCACGTAAAGGACATATTCAGAAAAGAGAAGTCCTTGCAGATCCGGTGTACAACAACAAGGTTGTTACAAAGCTTATCAACAACATCATGCTGGACGGTAAGAAGGGTGTAGCACAGAATATCGTGTACAAAGCATTTGCAAAGATGGAAGAGAAAGCGGGAAAGCCTGCTTTGGAAGTATTTAACGAAGCTATGAATAACGTTATGCCGGTTCTCGAGGTTAAGGCCAGAAGAATCGGTGGTGCGACTTATCAGGTTCCGATCGAGGTTCGTCCGGACAGAAGACAGGCACTTGCGCTTCGCTGGATTACAGCATTTTCACGTAAGCGTGGAGAAAAGCGCATGGAAGACCGTCTCGCAGGAGAGCTTCTCGATGCAATGAACAATACAGGCGCATCAGTTAAGAGAAAAGAGGAAATGCATAGAATGGCTGAGGCTAATAAGGCATTTGCTCACTATAGATTTTAAGGAGGGTTTCGATGGCTAATACTGGAAGAGAATATCCTCTTGAGAGAACCAGAAACATCGGAATCATGGCCCACATCGATGCCGGTAAGACTACTCTTACCGAGCGTATACTGTACTACACGGGTGTAAACTACAAGATCGGTGATACACATGACGGTACAGCAACGATGGACTGGATGGAGCAGGAGCAGGAGCGTGGAATCACGATCACATCCGCTGCTACTACATGCCATTGGACTCTTGAGAAAGAAACTGTTAAGGTTCCGGGCGCTAAAGAGCACAGAATTAACATCATCGATACTCCGGGTCACGTTGATTTCACTGTTGAGGTTGAGCGTTCGCTCAGAGTTCTCGACGGCGCTGTCGGTGTATTCAGTGCAAAGGGTGGCGTTGAGCCTCAGTCAGAGAATGTTTGGAGACAGGCTGACAAGTACAATGTTCCTCGTATGGCTTTTATCAACAAGATGGACGTTGTCGGTGCGGATTTCTATGGTTCAGTCGATCAGATTCGTGAAAGACTTGATAAGAATCCGGTTTGTCTTCAGATTCCTATCGGAAAAGAAGATGAATTCGTGGGAATCATCGATCTTTTCGAAATGAAGTCTTATATCTACAATGATGATAAGGGCGTTGATATTACGGTCGGCGACATTCCTGAGGATATGATGGATGAAGCTGAAGAATATCATTCAATGCTTGTTGAGCAGGTTTGCGAGCTGGATGAAGAACTCATGATGATGTATCTTGAGGACGAGATTCCGAGTGTTGAAGAGATGAAGGCAGCACTTCGCCGCGCAACCTGTGCGGGAACGGCTATTCCGGTATGCTGCGGTACAGCATATAAGAATAAGGGTGTTCAGAAGCTGCTTGATGCGGTTATCGAATACATGCCGGCTCCTACCGATATTCCTAACATCAAGGGTATTGATCTCGACGGAAATGAGAGTGAGAGAGAGTCATCGGACGAAGCTCCGTTTGCTGCACTTGCATTCAAGATCATGACAGACCCGTTTGTAGGAAAGCTTGCATATTTCCGTGTTTACTCGGGAGTAGCAAACTCAGGTTCTTATGTACTTAACGCTACAAAGAACAAGAAGGAACGTATCGGACGTATCCTTCAGATGCATGCTAATAAGAGAGAAGAGCTTGATAAGGTTTATTCGGGTGATATCGCTGCTGCGATCGGATTTAAGAACACCACAACCGGTGATACGATCTGTGATGAGAGGCATCCTATTATTCTTGAGTCCATGGAGTTCCCGGAGCCGGTTATCGAGCTTGCTATCGAGCCGAAGACCAAAGCAGGTCAGGATAAGCTCGGTGCTGCACTTGCTAAGCTTGCTGAGGAGGATCCGACATTCCGTCAGCATACAGATGCCGAAACAGGTCAGACGATCATCGCCGGTATGGGTGAGCTTCACCTTGAGATCATTGTTGACAGACTTCTCCGCGAGTTCCACGTTGAAGCTAACGTAGGTGCTCCGCAGGTAGCGTATAAAGAGACGATCAGCAAGGAAGTCGATATCGACAGCAAGTATGCGAAGCAGTCCGGCGGCCGTGGTCAGTATGGTCACTGTAAAGTCAGATTTGCTCCGATGGATGCTAACGGTGAGACAGAATACACCTTCACGAACTCAGTTGTCGGCGGAAATATTCCGAAAGAATATATTCCTGCAGTTGACGAAGGTATCAGAGAGGCTATGAGAGCCGGTATCCTCGGAGGCTATCCGGTTATCGGCGTAGCGGCTGACTGTTATGATGGTTCTTACCACGATGTAGACTCATCGGAAATGGCATTCCATATTGCAGGTTCACTTGCATTCAAGGAGGCAATGGCTAAGGCTGATCCGATTCTTCTTGAGCCCATCATGCGTGTTGAGGTAACAATGCCTGAGGATTACATGGGTGATGTTATCGGTGATCTTAACGGACGCCGCGGTCTCGTAAACGGAACAGATTTCATAGGCGGAGGCTGCATGGTAAAAGCTTATGTACCGCTTTCTGAAATGTTCGGATATGCGACAGACTTAAGATCCAAGACACAGGGTCGTGGTAACTACTCAATGTTCTTTGAGAAGTATGATCCGGTACCGAAGAGTGTTATGGAAAAACTTCTCAAGAAGACTGAAAAATAAAGTATCAATGGGGAATTTGCTTGCAAATAGATTATTGTTGCAATATAATCATTGTTAGCATCCCCAAAAAATCTAATTATAATTGGGAAGCCTCTTTATATAAGGGGGCGCGTTAAACATGCCGTTTTGGCATAATTTGTAAGGAGGATATTTCAAAAATGGCAAAGCAGAAATTTGAAAGAACTAAACCGCATTGTAATATCGGTACTATCGGACACGTTGACCACGGCAAAACAACTCTTACAGCTGCTATTACAGAAGTACTTGCAAGAAGAGTTCCGTGCCCGGGCAACCAGATCGTTGACTTCGCAAACATTGATAAGGCTCCGGAAGAGAGAGAGCGTGGTATCACAATCAGTACAGCTCACGTTGAGTATGAGACAGAGAAGAGACATTATGCACACGTTGACTGCCCAGGCCATGCTGACTATGTAAAGAACATGATCACTGGTGCTGCTCAGATGGACGGCGCAATCCTTGTTGTTGCTGCTACAGACGGTGTTATGGCTCAGACACAGGAGCACATCCTTCTTGCTCGTCAGGTAGGTGTTCCGCAGATCGTTGTATTCATGAACAAGTGCGATATGGTTGACGATGAAGAGCTTCTTGACCTTGTAGAGATGGAAATTCGTGAGAAACTCTCTGAGTATGAGTTTGACGGAGATGATATCCCGGTAATTCGTGGTTCAGCTCTTATGGCTCTTCAGAATCCTGAGGATGATCAGTGGGCAGATCCTATCATGGAACTCATGGATGCTGTTGATGAGACAATTCCGGAACCGGATCGTGAGACAGATAAGCCTTTCCTTATGCCGGTAGAGGACGTATTTACAATTTCAGGTCGTGGTACTGTTGCTACAGGCCGTGTTGAGCGTGGTGTTCTTAAGCTCAATGATCCTGTTGAAATCCTTGGTATCTCTGAATCAAAGAAGAGCTCAGTTGCTACAGGTATCGAGATGTTCCACAAGCTTCTTGATGAATGTATGGCTGGTGATAACGTTGGTATCCTTCTTCGTGGTGTTAACAGAACAGAGATCGTTCGTGGACAGGTTATCGCAAAACCGGGTACAGTAACATGCCATACAAAGTTCACAGCTCAGGTTTACGTTCTTAAGAAAGACGAAGGTGGCCGTCATACACCGTTCTTCAACAACTATCGTCCGCAGTTCTACTTCAGAACAACAGACGTTACAGGTGTTATCCAGCTTCCGGAAGGCACAGAGATGTGCATGCCTGGCGATAACGTTGAGATGACAATCGAGCTTATTCACCCGATCGCTATGGAGCAGGGTCTTACATTCGCTATCCGTGAGGGTGGTAGAACAGTAGGTTCAGGCCGAGTTGTATCAATCGTTGAGTAAGATTCGCGATGGCAATGAGATAAGCGCTGATAAAGGCGATAATAATAGGGACTCCAAGTTTACTTGGGAGTCCCTATTTTTTTTGCCTTTGCGGGCATTTAGCGAATGCCCGCGACGAGGAAATGCGAAGCAGTTCTGAGTGGCGATTATCGTTTTCAGAAAATTTCTCGTGGCTTTTTTTGCCTTTGCGGGCATTTAACGAATGCCCGCGACGAGGAAATGCGAAGCAGTTCCGAGTGGCGATTATCGTTTTTCGAAAATTTCATGGTAGATATTTTCTCTCTATCTTTATATAATCTTAATGTATGAAAATATTTTTTTTCACACTCTTAATGATTAAAAAATTATCATAAAAGGAGGTGTTTCGATTTTGGAGGAGAGTATAAATATGAGAGTGGGACCCCGCGGGAGAAGGATCAATTCTTTTCAGATTATTATTACAGGATTCCTGTTAGTTATATTGCTCGGAACATTTCTGCTTATGATGCCCTTTTCCAGCCAGAGCGGAGTTGTCACCCCTTTTTTTGATGCCCTGTTTACCTCGACATCCGCGGTCTGTGTTACCGGTCTCGTCGTTTTTGATACTGCGACCTATTGGTCTTATTTCGGTCAGGCTGTCATTTTGATGCTGATCCAGATCGGCGGAATGGGCGTGGTGACTGTTGCGGTAGCTTTTGCGGTTATTTCGGGAAGAAATATTTCTCTTATGCAGCGAAGTACTATGCAGGAGGCTATTTCCGCTCCCAAGGTCGGGGGAATCGTTAGACTTACCAACTTCATTATAAAGATTACATTTCTTATAGAGTTATCGGGTGCCCTGATCATGGCACCGGTGTTTTGTCGCGATTACGGAATGAAAGGAATCTGGATGGCAGTCTTTCACTCCATTTCGGCATTCTGCAACGCCGGATTTGATCTTATGGGAGTCAGGTCACCGTTTTCTTCTCTTACCGGATATGTAACTTCACCGGTAATAAATGTTGTAGTTATTTTGCTGATTGTTATCGGAGGAATCGGATTTTTGACCTGGGACGATTTCAGGCGAAGCAAATTCCGTTTACGAAAATATAAGATGCAGAGCAAGGTCGTTCTCTTTACCACTATATTTCTTATTACTATTCCTGCGCTTTATTTCTTTTTCTTTGAGTTTAATGATCTTGCCCCCGCGGAGAGGGTTTTCAGCTCAATTTTCCAGGCTGTAACTCCCAGAACCGCAGGATTTAACACAGCGGATCTGACTTCTATGAGTGAACCGGGAATCGGAATTATGATCCTTTTGATGCTTATCGGAGGAAGCCCCGGATCAACGGCCGGAGGAATGAAGGTCACAACTATCGCGGTGCTTCTCGCGACTGCCGTTGCCACCTTCAGAAAGAAGGAAGAAACGCATGTTTTCGGGCGGGCAATCGATAACTCGGCATGTAAAGATGCCGCAACAATACTTATGATGTACCTTGCGCTGTTTTTTACCGGAGGAATCGTGATCAGCATAATCGAGAAGCTTCCGTTGATCACCTGTCTCTTTGAGACAGCTTCTGCGGTGGGAACAGTCGGTCTGACTCTTGGAATTACCACAAGCCTCGGCCTCGTATCCAGGCTTATACTTATAATTTTAATGTTTTTGGGACGTGTGGGCGGTCTGACACTGATCTTTGCTGTGGCTGATACGAAAAAAATGACTTCAAGACTTCCGCACGAAAAAATTACTGTAGGTTAAGGAGGGTATTAATTGATGAAATCTATTCTTTTGATCGGACTCGGAAGATTTGGAAAACATATTGCAAGGCATTTGAATGAGCTCGGACATCAGGTCATGGCGGTTGACGAATCAGAGGAGAGGGTCAACGCCGTGCTTCCCTATGTCACAAATGCCCAGATAGGTGACAGTACAAATGCCGATTTCCTTGAATCTCTTGGAATCAGCGATTATGATGTCTGCATAGTTGCCATAGGAAATGATTTTCAAAGCTCACTGGAAACGACCTCGCTTCTTAAGGAGCTGGGCGGAAAACTGGTTGTTGCAAGAGCAGCAAGAGACGTTCAGGAAAAGTTCCTTTTGAGAAACGGTGCGGATGAAGTGGTCTATCCGGAAAAACAGCTGGCAAAGTGGACGGCTATCAGATATACCGCAGATCACATTCTTGACTATATTGAGCTTGATGATGACCACGGAATATTTGAGATTCCGGTTCCGGAAAGCTGGGTCGGCAAGAGCATAAAAGAAATTGATATTCGTAAGAAATATAATATAAATATCATGGGAGTGAGAAAGAACGGCAATCTTGAGCTTTCTGTTTCCCCGGATATAGTTATCCAGAGTGAGCAGACAATGCTTGTGCTGGGAAAGAATAAAGATATTCAGAAATTTTTCCGCATCTGATTATGAAAAGGTAAGATTTTTCAGGCAGGAAATTAATGTACTACGGAGGGACAGATGATTCCGGACACAATGTTTGATGAAAATAGACGTTCCGCAAAAGTATCCGGAAGATCACTTGTAATGCGGGATATCGGAAAAAGTCTGCTGGTGCTTGTGTTTGCGACGCTGATCGGCAGTTTTTTCGATTTCCTGGGCTTTATGGAATCAAATATTGTTGCCGTGTATATACTGGGAGTGCTGATCACATCGATTATAACTACGAATCGCATTTACGGTCTGTTCTCTTCGGTTGCCAGCGTTCTCCTTTTTAACTTCTTTTTTACTGTCCCGCGTTTTACCTTTCTATTTATTAATACGGATTATGCCGTGACATTTGCCATTATCTTCACGGCATCATTTCTCACCGGAACACTTGCGACAAAGCTTAAGGAAAATGCGAAGAATTCCGCCCAGGCGGCATTCAGAACGAGCATACTTTTGGAAACAAATCAGCTTCTTCAAAAAGAGAGGGACGATGAGTCCATACTGAGAGTCACCGCAGAACAGCTGACCAAGCTTTTTGATCGGGATGTTGTCATTTATCCGGCATCCGAAGGAAAGCTTATGACTCCGTCGCTGTATCCAGCATGCGGGGACCGGAACGGGGATGTTCCGAAGGAGGATAAAAGGAAGACATTTTGCAAAAGAGGAACGGTCAGTGACCGGAACGAGGACATACTGACGGAGAAGGAACGCCTGGCGGCGGAAGCGGTTTTGGAAAGCAGTGAATCGGTGACGGGAAAAGAGCATCAAAAGGAGTCGAAATGCATTTATCTTCCTATTGAACATAAGAATACCGTCTATGGAGTAGTGGGAATATATATGGATGAGAGTACCCCCGAATCCTTTGAAAATAGTGTCATGCTTTCGATACTGGGCGAGTGTGCTCTTGCAATGGAAAGTATGAAAAATGCCAGAGAGAAGGAGGCTGCGGCTGTGCTTGCAAAAAACGAGCAGCTGAGGGCGAACCTGCTCAGGGCAATATCCCATGATCTTCGGACTCCGCTGACCTCGATTTCGGGAAGTGCCGGAAATCTGATGGCAAATTACGACAAGATGGATGACAGCATCAGAATTCAGACATTCACGGACATTTACGATGATTCCATGTGGCTTATATCTCTGGTTGAAAATCTTCTGGCTGTCACCAGGATAGAGAGCGAGGAGGTAAAGCTCAACAGATCGGTTGAAGTCATGGATGAGGTGATAGCGGAGGCTATGCGCCATATTAACCGGAAAAGCCGTGAGCATGCAATAAAGATAATACCTCCGGAGGATCTGTTTCTTGCAGATATCGATGCAAAGCTTATCGTTCAGGTGGTGATAAACCTGATAGACAATGCCATAAAATACACTCAGCCCGGGTCAATTATCGAGATTGGCATGAAAAAAGATAAAGATATGATACGGGTATCGGTTTCAGATGACGGTCCGGGGATTCCCGATGCGCAGAAATCGAGAATATTTGAAATGTTTTATTCCGGAGCGGATAAAGTTGCGGACAGCAGAAGAAGTCTCGGCCTGGGACTTTTCCTTTGCAGATCTATAATCACGGTCCATGGCGGAACGATAGATGTTTCGGATAATGATCCGCATGGATCCGTGTTCAGCTTTACTGTTCCGGCAGGGGAGGTAATTTTTTATGAATAAGCCTTTAATTCTCGTTGTGGAGGACGATCCACCGGTCAGGAACCTTATCACAACAACACTTAAGACCAATGACTACAGATTTCTTTCCGCAAAAAACGGAGAGGAGGCAATTATAGAGGCCTCATCTCATAATCCGGATATAATTCTTATGGATCTGGGTCTTCCCGATATGGACGGAGTGGAAGTGATAGAGAAGATAAGGACCTGGTCAGGTGTTCCCATAATTGTAATAAGCGCCAGAAGTGAGGATGCTGATAAAATAGAAGCTTTGGATGCGGGAGCGGACGATTATCTAACGAAGCCGTTTTCGGTCGAAGAGTTGCTTGCCAGACTGAGAGCGACTCAGAGGAGACTGTCCTATGTCTCTATGCAGATGGTTAATGAGAACTCTGTTTTCGTCAACGGAGGTCTGAAGGTAGACTATGCCGGAGGATGTGCGAGCCTTAACGGTGTCGAACTTCACCTTACACCTATCGAATACAAGCTTTTGTGCCTGCTTTCAAAAAATGTGGGCAAGGTACTCACCCATAAATACATCACTCAGAACATTTGGGGAAGAAACTGGGACAATGATGTTGCCTCTCTGCGGGTTTTTATGGCAACTCTCAGAAAAAAGCTTGAACCCGATGCGGAATCGCCTCAGTATATTCAGACTCATATCGGTGTAGGATATAGGATGATGAAGGTGTAGAAGATTAAATATTAACTATGCAATCGTATCGTACCGCTTTCCCCGAAAGGGAGTAATCGGGCTTTCTGCCAGATAAAAATGGCCCTTTTGCAGGTCTTTTAATGACGATTTTTTCAGGATGAAGGGCAATGGCCGCTTCGAGCAGCTCTTCCTCATTTCCACAGGGCATCTCCAGCTTATGGAGCAGCTGGAACTTCTTTTTTACCAGAGAGCTTTTCTGCCTCTCCGGAAACATAGGATCAAGGAAGATCACATTGTACGGAGAATTTTCGGGACATGCGGCAATGCGGCGCATAGCAGATATGCTGTCTTCGTTAAAAAGGTGCATCCGGTTCGTCATTTCCCGGAGATCGGGATCGGAAGACGCCCTTTCGATACCGTCTGAAAGAAGACTGTAGATGACCTTGTCGTACTCGTACATATCCACATTGAAGCCCGCCGATGCAAGTATTGAGGAGTCCTCTCCCAGACCTGCGGTGGCGTCGAGAACCCGAAGAAGGCCGGTGTGTTTTTTGAGTTTTACGGCCTTTACCAACATTTCGGTATTGAGATTTCCGGCTTTCAGCCGTCTTTTCATTTTTGAAAAATCAGCATACAATTCAAGGACCCCGTCTGTAAGACAGAGGCCCTTTTCTTTTTTAATAAGAAATAATCCGTTCTGTAATTCGTTGAATGTATTATCCATTATGATCGTCGTTTTTCTTTTTCGGGCAAGGTATGAAAAAGTCCTCCGTGCGGCACCCCTCGATTTCAAGAAGGCTGATCTTCCGGTTAATTCCGCCGCCGTAGCCCGTAAGATTTCCTCCGGCACCTATCACACGGTGGCAGGGAATGATGATGGATATGCTGTTATGGCCGACAGCATTTCCCACTGCCTGTGCCGACATTTTCTTAATGCCGTGTTTTTCGGCTATGAGCTCTGCGATCTGCCCGTAGGTCATCGTTTTTCCGTACGGAATTGTCAGAAGTATATCCCATACTTCTTTTTGAAATTCGGTGCCGGAAACGCTGAGCTTCGGCGTGAAATCAGGCTCTTCTCCGCGAAAGTACATATTGAGCCATGTCATGGTCTCTCTGAAGCTGGCGAAAACACCGGTGAGCATTTCAACGTAATCGGGATAAACCAGGCTCAGGTCGATATGTTCATGTTTTCCGAGACCTTCACCGTAAAACCTTTGATTTTCAAACCAGAGTCCGCACAGTCCTTCTCCGTCGGATGCTATTAGTATATTTCCCAGGGGTGATTCATAATCTGTTGTGTACTTCATTGAATTATTTTCCCGTAAATGTGGTTCCTGTCTGCTTTCCGTTAACAATATCATAAAGAATCTTCGGATCGGATCCGTTGGCGATTATTGTATCGATTCCTTGGGCGGTTGCAATATCAGCTGCCTGAACCTTTGTCCTCATTCCGCCTGTTCCTCGTCTTGAGCCTGCGCCTCCTGCAAGCTTATAGATACTTTCGTCGATGACATCGATTCTTGACACAAGCTTTGCATCTTTGAAAAGCCTTGGATCCCTGTCGTAGAATCCGTCTATATCTGAGAGGATAATAAGCAGATCGGCATTGCAGAGTACTGCGACAACGGCACTGAGCATATCGTTATCACCGAAGAGCTTTTCGGAAGATTCGATTTCCTGATAGCTGATGGAATCGTTTTCGTTTACTATAGGTATAACTCCCTGCTCAAGAAGGGCGTTGAATGTATTTGTAAGATTCTCTTTTTTGGCTTCTTCTGCAATGTCATCCGCATTTAAAAGTATTTGTCCCACCGTTTTTCCGTAATATCCGAAAAACTTGTCGTAAAGAAACATATTTTCACACTGCCCGACAGCCGCAGCGGCCTGCTTCATGCGCATATCTGTCGGCTTTTCTTTAAGGTGAAGCTTATTTGCACCTACTGCAATCGCACCGGATGAAACCAGAATCACCTCATTACCCATATTTTGTATATCCGAAAGGGCGAGGACAAGCTGCTCCATCCTGTTAAGATTGCTGTTTCCGAGTTCGTTTGTCAATGTGGAAGTTCCGACTTTTACGACTATTCTCCGAGATCTATTTGTCATTTTTTGTAGCCTCCTAAATTAATGCCGAAGGAATTATACCACATACGCGTCAAAACATAAATAGCACAAAATGTCTGCCAATGGATAAAAATTTTGCCGGGGCGGCAGTGTTCACATGGATATCTCCGTAAAGTAATTGTTTTTGTTATTATTGACAATATGATATAATAAGGAGAATTTAAGGAATAAAAAAAGTACGGGCGGAGCTGACTTTTTGGCGTATGCCCGGAAGTGCTAAGTGATGTGATAAATGTGTGCGTCCTCTGACGGAACAATGAGGATGGCACAGAAATTGTATATTGAGGGAATTCTGTGATGAAAATAAAAAAAGGAACGATATTTGCACTGATATTGATCTTATCTGCATCCGTAATCGCGGGATGCGGGAAAAATGTACAGGATGAGTCCGATAGCGACGGCTCCGGGAAATCCGGGGCGATTGAAACTGAAACATCCGCCGGTGAAGATTTAGACACTGATACATCCGATAAAAAGCCATCCGAAATCGAAACATCCGATGAGGGGCTTTCTGAGGATGAAATGTCTGATAACGGGTCTGTTGAAGGCGAAACATCCGATGAAGAGGCTTTTAAAGCTCCTCTGGTTGGAGGCTGGGAAATGGCTGAAGAGCTGAAGCAGGCAGAACTGCCGGATGAAGCGCAGGCTGCATTTGATGCTGCTTCATCAGTCAATCAGGAAAATTCTTTGAAACCTGCGTTTCTTTTGGCGGTCAATCCGGATGCCGATTCATATATGATTCTGTGTATTCAGGAAGAGGACGGAGAAGAAAAATTATCTGTGGCCGATGTTGCCGGAACCGGTGACGGATCCTATGAGTTTTCTAATATCTCAGATTTCATCCTTGAAGATTATGTCTGCATCGACAAAGAGGTAATACCGGAAAATTCTGAAGGAATGTGGAGTATAAATGAGCCTGAGGAGGGCGGAAATATTCCGACTGAGGTTATGGATGCCTTTGAAGATGCGGTAAAGATTTTTCCTTCGGTTCCCTATGAGCCCGTTTGCTATGTGGCCTCACAGGTCGTAGCGGGAATGAACTATGCATTGATCTGCAAAAATACCGTGGAAATGGAAGAACCGATTGAAAAGCTGTCAGTGGTGACTGTATACAGAGGAGTCGACGGAGTAGGAGAGATACTCAGCGTTGCCGATATCGATCTGAAAGAATTTGAATGATGGGTACGGCATATTATTGGCGTATATTTACAATTGCTTTAATGTCATATTGATGTTTTAGAATACAGAATCAATACTATTGTGCGCACTGTTAGTGTTATAAAAGAATTAAAAAAGGTCGCTTAGTATGCCGGTACACAGGTCTTAACAATCTCTTACTGTTTTAAAAGTATTCAAAAAGGAGCAGGATAATTCGTGAGGTGTTACAAATCCTCGAAATCCCTGCTCCTTTTGTTATTCATCGAAATCAGTTTTAAAAACAGATTTTTTTCAATTTTTATGGTGTTATATTACCACAAAAATGCCGAAATTTCAAGACTGGTACCCTGTTTGGTTTAGGACTATATTCTTTATGCGGAGGTGAAAAAATGGGTGCTTATAAGTTTGAATTATTAAATAGGGATATGTGGACCAAAGAGATCATGGAGTGCAATCGCCGTACAGAAAAGTTCGGGCTTACACTGTCAGAGGAGGATGCGGAGCTTCTGGTTGCCGAAAAGTGTGATGTCCTTCGTCAGACAGGAAGAATAGAATTCGGACAAAGCATAATCACACAGATAATCTATGCTTTCTGTGACTCCAACTATATAACACAGGAAAATTTTCTCGATGTGCTTCTTCGCCTTCAGGAGATTTTCTTTGAATATAAGAGTGAAATGAATGATGAGATATCGGATGAAGAGCTGCTGAGTTATATGAGGCAGCAGTTTGATGAAAGATGCTGCGGAGATCTCGACTGTCTTGAAAGTACCTGTCTTTCGATATTGAGCGAGGCGGTCCGGTCAGGGTATATAGGGTACCGGATTAAACAGGGGGACGACATACCTGAGGAAATGGATATCCTGCAGCGGTGGGATCGAGGACTTTATCTCGAAGCATTGGAAAATCTGCAGTGAGGTGGTAAAGGTGGATATCAAAACAGAAGATCTTATGCCTGTGCTTGCCGATGTGGTCAGGTGTTATGTGGGATGTGACAATACTTCAATATCGTATGAGCGTGCAGAGGAGCTTCTGAACGGAATTATGTTCTGCATTGACGAGTTCAGAAATTCCGCTTCGGATTCGGTTGCTGTAAAAGATATGCCTGTATCTGAGCAGTATAATGTCGGGACTAAGCTTGTCGCCGAAAAGGCGGGGGCTGCGATGCAAATTTACAATCATCTCTGTGCGGACTTTGACGATTACGGTGTAGAGTGTCTTCGGGATACCGTGATGAAGGGCATTCCGGAGTTTTTCAGACGATATAATTCCGAATTTTTTCCTCATGATACGATACTTACTCTGGATTATCCTGTATTGGGTGATGTTCGTTCATTGTGCGGAATAGATGCAATATATGCTTTTTTGAGTGCGGTCGAATGTGAACAGCGGTTTCTTGGGTGCATTAACAGAGAATATATCACATGCTTTATGAAGGCGGCCGATCCTGAGTATGAGCTGATGATAGACAATATCTGCGGTGCGGTCCTTCCCGGTATTGCAGCTCATTTTGCATTAGGTAAAAGCCTCGATATGCCGGGATTTACCGCGGAGGAATACAGTGTTCTGACAGACGCATTTTCCTTTGAAACAGCATTCGGGGTCGAACAGAAGTTGAAATCCATGCTTAAGATAATCGAAAAAAGCTTTCCGTATGTTGATAAAGCGGTGTGGAATTATCTGAGCGGCAATCTCAGGGATACCTCGGTTCGCATACACACGGCGATAAAGCTCAATGTTCCGGAAAGTGTTTTTGTAATTTAACCTTAACCGCAGATTCGGATAAAGGCTGCAGTCAGTAAACAATACCGGTATCGTCAAGTGAGGCTCCTGTAAGCTCGAAAATATCTATGACGGGAATTATAGTTTCATCGATGCGGATAAAGTCGGTGCCGATGTGGTTAACAATACCGGATACGGAGAGATAACGGCCTTTTCCGGGAGTATTGATGCTTTCCGAAAAAAATTCTGCGGTAATGAACATTCCGGGGGAAAGGAGCATGAACTTTTTGTCAAGTTCCTGTTTTTTTTCCTCGGAAAGTTCTTTTTTTTCTTCAAAAATTAGTTCTTTTCTCCTTACGGCACTTTCGAATCCTCTGAGGGCGGAAAACGGTGCAAATTGTTTTGCCCTTTGCAGGGTGTCCATTTTTCTGCGCCGGGATTCCGGCCTTTGAAGATATATCAGATTTTCGTATGATATTTCCGGCATAATGTTTTCCTTTCTATGCCCGGTGTCCTCCTATTTGACGGTTTCGTTCCCGCATAGTTGAGCAGTCAAGGAGGCTTATCCCTCGCACCACGGCATTTTTTCCGTATTTTCTTTTGACTCCGATAATTGCTTTTTGCAGATTTTTCTCTTTTTCGATCTTTTCAGGATCGTTGAAAATGTCATATTGAAGATAAGTCTCGGGGACTATGTGATTCGCACATATTTCTATCCTGCGTATTCCCAGATGCCGGTCTGCGATCTGATTATAGAGCTTTTCCGTTTTTTTTATGATTTCCCCGGAGCTGTTTGTGGCAGAGGAGAGTTTTGCGGTTCCGCAGGAAGGCGGAGCCCCATATTTGTGATCATAGGCGATGCACAGTGTGACGGAATCTGTAATCATGCTTTTTGCGACAAGGTCGAGAGAAAGGACATCCGCCATTTCGCAGATTATTACAGATGCTTCCTCGAATGAATAGTTCCTCATCAGTATTTGCCCGTTGGATAGGCTGTGATCCCTGCAGTGGTAGTTCTTTATATCTGACATTGTGCAGCGCTCCGTTCCCCAGGCGTGATCAATCAGAAGCTCTGCGTCTATCCCAAACATTTTATATAGCATATCTTCGGATTCAATGGATGCCTTTGCGATATCCCCCATGGTGTAGATACCGGCGGAAGCCAGCTTTTTTTCGGTCTTTGGCCCCGTGCGCCAGAAATCTCTTAACGGTCTGTGGTTCCAGAGAAGCTTTCTGTAGGATATTTCGTCCAGGATCCCTATGTGATCGTCGGAGTGCTTTGCTACTATATCCATGGCGATCTTTGCAAGATACAGATTGGTCCCTATTCCGGCTGTTGCGGTGATTCCTGTTTCTTTTTTTACCGCATCCATGAGCATTACAGCCATCTGAACGGCAGAAATACGATACAGGGTAAGATAATCGGAAATATCCATAAAGCACTCGTCTATGCTGTAAACATGTATATCATCCATTGATATATACCGGAGATATATCTCGTATATGTGAGAAGAATAGTCTATATAAAGCTGCATGCGCGGCATCGCGGTGATGTATTCGATGCCGGCCGGTATCTCATGGAGGCGGCAGCGGTTTTTAACTCCGAGTTTTTTCATGGCAGGAGTGATGGCAAGGCAAATGGTCGATCTGGATCTTGTCGGATCTGCCACCACAAGGTTTGTTGTGAAAGGATCAAGGCCTCTCTCCGCACATTCCACCGAAGCGTAGAAGGATTTGAGATCTATACACATGAAAGTTTTTGAATTCTCCATTGCATTCCTTTCTTACAGTTTATATGAATAAAAAATCTCTAAAAATTCAGTCTAAAAATCCTTCTGTAAACCGCGGGTCGGCCGTGGGTCAACCGTGATTATGAAAAACATGCAATTTACCCGGCTGTGTATTGACAAAAAACGAAATTTAATATATATTATACGCAAGTAGTTGCACATTTGGTATAAAGTGGATTATACGCAATAAATTGCGCACTGTCAAGCAATAGATTACACATTTTTCGGGAACGGTCAGGGGAAGCGGGAACCTGCCGCGATGTGATTCTGATAATGAGGAACAGGTATGACATTCGGAGAAAAAGTAAAAATATTGAGAAAAACAAAAAATATGAGCCAGAAAATGCTGGCTTCCGAGATCGGAGTTTCGCTCAGGACGGTAGTAGGGTGGGAAAAGGAAGGAAGATATCCCAAACAGCATGAAATCTACGGGAGGCTTGCGGATGTGCTGGGATGCGGAATTTCCTATCTGATGACTTCAAATGAGTCCTTTGTGACGGAATCGGCGGAAATGTTCGGAGCAAGAGGGGAAAAACAGGCACAGCAAATCCTTGAACAGACCGCGGCGCTGTTTGCCGGAGGCGGACTGTCGGATGAGGATAAGACGGCGTTTATGGATGAGATTCAGATGCTTTATCTGGATTCCAAGAAGCGCGCCGGAAAGTTTACACCGAAAAAATATCTTCACGATGAATAACAGGGTTTTGAGGTGATATTTTTGGGAAACGATTATATTTACTCGAAGGTTGAAAAGCTGGTCAGGCGTTTCGGAACGAGGAATCCGCTGGAAATTCTCGAACGTATGAATGTCATAGTGGGTGAGACATCAAACTATAAAAAGCTCAAAGGCTACTGTTTTATGAGCTGCAGGATAATATATGTAATGATAAACAGCTTCCTCCCGGCAGAGGAGCGGCGTATGGTTGCGGCACACGAGCTGGGGCATATTATACTTCACAGAGAGCGCCTGAAGGTTGCACCGATGAAGGATGATGTTCTTTACGATATGAGGGATGAGACCGAATATGAGGCTAATCTTTTTGCGGCGGATCTTCTACTTGAGGATGCAGATATTGCGGGTGCATCAGAAGATGAGGATATGGATTACTTTGGATTTTGCAGCAGTTTAAATGTCAGTCCGGAACTCATGAGCTTTAAATTGTACAGTCTTATGCGCAGGGGACATGTGTATAATATGCCTATGGATATAAAGAGTGATTTCATGAAAAAATAATAAAGATACGCACTGTGGCGGCAGCGTTTATAAAGCAGTAATGCTGAAAAACGAGCACTGCCGTTAACGGATTGGCGACAGAGAGATACCGGGCAATGTGAAACATCAACACACTGCCCGGTATTTTTGGTTATGAGTTTAGAAGATATAGAACCACGCTTTGCAGAAATCGCCATCATTTAAAATGATCCATATCCGGAAGATCGCCATCGCTCATACGGCGTTTAGGCTGAAAGATGCCCGCCAATCCGGGAAGCCTGAATCTAGGCACCCGGAAAGCAGTCATAGTGCTATAATGAAAAAATTTGACATAAAAGAATTTGAAACAAAAAGAAACCCCGCCACTCATGAATGAGGGGCAGGGGAGTTTTCTCTACTTGCCGAAATAAGTCGACATTATCGGCTGAAAAAATCGAAATAGTCTGCCGAAATAAGCCGGATTTTATCAATATCTGCCGAAAGTGCAGTTCGGGAATTGGCAGGGCTTACAGAGCTGGCACAGCCCGCCCTCCGAAAGATTGATGAGATCTTTTTTTGTAAACCTTTCACCTGCAAAAAGCTGCGGAAGGACCACGTCAAATACTGTTGTCGGAAGACTTATTGCAGCTCCCGGCACTCCGACGAGCGCAACATCGCCGAGGTATGCCACGAGAGTCATGTTTCCCGGCTGTGAGGGAACGCCGTAGCTTATAATATCCGCACCGAGTTCTTTTATTGCCGTAGGTGTGAGGTCGTCGGGATCAACGGACATTCCGCCGCTGAAAATGATGATATCGGCACCGTCTGCAATGAATTTTTCGGCGGCTCCCGTGATCATATCAAGCTGGTCGTCGCAGATTGAAGTTCCGATGACTTCACATGGATATTTGTCGAGCTTGGCCTTTGCGATCGCTTCAAACTTATCTTTTATTCTTCCGGAATAAATCTCCGATCCGGTAATGATGATACCCACCTTCATGTGTTTATAAGGTTTAATATCAAGGAGCTTTTTATTTTTGCAAAGAGCCTCTGCTTTTTCAATGTTGGTTTCTTTTGTCACCAGCGGAACTATACGCATAGACGCAAGCCTTGACCCGGGTTTTACCGGATAGTGATCAGGAAGCGTCGATATGGTAATGTGTTCGATGGAGTCTACTTCCTTAAGAAGATCGGTGTCTACTCTGAACATTCCATCGATATCGGAAATGAGAACCACCTTTCCTTCTGACGGCTCCGTATAGTGAGCTCCCTCGACAGGAGCCATTGCCGAAAGGCGGAGAGCACAATCTTCCTCATGAATCTCGCCTGCATTTTCTTCCCACACGAAGATATGTTTTTTTCCGATATCGAGAAGCGTGGGGATATCTTCAGTCGTGATTACATGCCCTCTCTTGAAAAGGGCGCCCTTGAAGCCATCTCTCATGGCGGTTATGTCGTGGCACAAAGTCATTCCAACGGCATCTTCAACATTTATTTTTTTCATTCACCCTCCTATATAAAGCCGGAAAACATGAGAAATCTGCGGCCTTAATCATGTAAAAGCAATATTGCCGAAGCAGGAAGAACTACAGAGAGCTTTGAATTTCTCTTTTCCTCCCATATGTTCTTGTCGAGTTCGATGTCCAGGCCGGAAGAATCGGGTATGTTTTCGGGAACCAGGTGGATCGTATAAGAAAACGGATTTTCCAGCTCGCTTTTCACATTGCACACGACAGTGTTTTCAGCATCCTCACTATTATAACACATCAGTGATATGTCATGCATTCTTATTCCTATATAAGTTATATCTTTATTTTCATTGTTTTTCGGAGATACCTTGAGAGAGATTCCAAAATCGCCGGCGAAAACATGATCATCGTTAATATAATGTGCCGAGGAGATATTCTTACAGCCTGTGAGTCTTGCACCCCGGACGGTTTTCGGATCACTGAAAACTTCGTATCTTGAGCCGAAGGCGGCTATAGTGCCGTCTTCAACGGTGGCGATATAGTCTGAGAGACGGAATACCTCGTCGCGGTCATGGGATACGAGTATTACGGGCTTTCCGAAGCCGGTGATGACCTCGCGGACTTCCCGCTCAAGCGTAAAGCGGAGATGTGTGTCCAGTGCGGAAAACGGCTCGTCAAGAAGCAGGACATCGGGTTCGTTTATGAGTATCCTCGCAAGCGCCACTCTTTGCTGCTGTCCGCCGGAGAGCTGGGAAGGCTTTTTATTTTCGCATCCCTCAAGGTGCATCGAGCGGATCATTTCATCTATCAGCTGCTTTTTCTCCGCACTGTTTTTAATCTTCTTTATCTTAAGCCCGCAGGCAATATTCTGTCTCACCGTCATATTCGGAAACAGGGCATACTGCTGGAAGAGATAGCCGACTTTTCTTTGCTGGGGAGCAAGATTAATATGCTTTGACGAGTCAAACAGGATTATGTCATCGATCCTGATGATTCCCCTGTCGGGTTTTTCTATTCCGGCGATGCATTTTAGTGTCATGCTTTTTCCGCAGCCTGAAGCCCCCAGAAGAGCAAGCACATTATTTTTTGCCTCGAATTTTACTTTGAGATGAAAGTTTCCGAGCTTTTTTTCTATATCAACGTATAGGGACATGTCGAACTCCTTTATTTAGCGGCGCGCTGCTTTCTTTCAAACATATTCACTGCCAAAAGAACGATCGCCGATATGGCCATATTTACCATTACCCACTTGAATGCCATTCCGTCATCATTTGTTCGCCACAACTGATACACCGTGGTGGAGATCGTTGCGGTAGTACCCGGGGTATATCCGCATATCATGCTGGTGGCGCCGTATTCTCCGAGAGCTCGCGCAAAAGCAAGAACCGTACCGGCGATAATTCCCTGTCTGCAGGAAGGCATTCTTATATTCCAGAAAATATAAGAATTGCTGAGACCGAGCGTCCTTCCGGCATGAGCCAGCGTTTCATCAAATGATTCGAATGCGCCGCGGGCCGTACGGTACATAAGTGGGAAAATGACAACTGTCGTCGCAAATATGGCAGACCACCATTGCATCGTAAGCTTAATATTAAAAAGCTCAAGGAAGAGGGATCCGATTATCCTCTTTGGCCCGAGGACGCGAAGCAGAAGATAGCCGACAACAGTGGGAGGAAGTACGAGGGGAAGAGTGAGGAAAACATCGAGAAATCCTTTTATCAGCTTTGGAGCTTTTGCAATATAATATGCGGCAAAAATTCCGACGAAGAAAATGATCACGGTGCTTATTCCGGCTATTCGAAGTGAGTTTAATAATGGGTACCAGTCCATAAGAATTCTCCAGATGATTTTTGATTAGTATATCATAAACTGAGGCTGTCGCACATATGTACAGCAGCCTCAGTTATGAAATATATGATTTGACTGTCCAAAAGGAGGAATTATTCGGCTAACGGTGTGAAGCCTACAGCTGCAAAAATTTCACTTGCCTCTGGTGTCTGGAGATAATCAAGGAATTTCTGAGCAGCTTCTTTGTTCTTTGAAACGCTCATTATTGCTGCCGGATAGATTACCTGACCGCACATTTCTGCAGTTGCCTCGGCAACAGAAGTAAGTCCTGCGGAGTAAGCATCTGTAGCGTAGATGATACCTGCGTCAACAGTACCCTCGGAAACCTGAGTTGTTACTTCCTTTACGTTTGTGCCGTATGTGATGCTGCCGGCATCTGCAAGTGCCGCCTCATCAAGGCCGTAGTAAGCAAGAATCTTCTGCGTATACTGTCCAACCGGAACATCTTCGTTGCCCATTGCGAGCATTACGCTGCCTTTCTGAAGCTTTGCAGCGAGATCGTCATAGGATTCAATTCCCGCAGGATTGTCATCGGGAACCGCAAGAACAACTTTGTTCTCAAGGATATTGAAGCGGGTGCCCGGCTCAACAAAATCAAGACCTTCCTCGTTTCCGTCCTCGGCATCCTTTTCGGCGTCAATCTGATTCATCTGCTTCTGGCCTGCAGAGATGAATATATCTACATCGGCGCCTTCCTGGATCTGAGTTTTAAGTGTTCCCGAAGAGTCAAAGTTGTACTGGATATTTACACTAGGATCAACCTCTTTATAAAGTTCTGCAATCTGAGTAAGCGTCTCTGTCATGGAAGCGGCGGCAAAAACTATAAGATCCGTAGTTTCGGCAGGCTCTTCGGCAGCTTCTTCTTTAGATTCCTCAACGGATTCCGCAGGAGCTTCTTCTTTGGATTCCTCAGCCACAGGCTCTGCAGATGATTCAGGAGCAGAAGATTCCTCGGCAGGAGCGGCTTCCGGTTCGGCGTTGCTTCCGCAGCCGGTCATAAGACCGAAGGACATGCATGCAACAAGAGAGATAGCGATTAATTTTTTCATTTCATTTCCTCCCAAATTAAAAATAGAGCATTTCGTCTTACATTATAGAGTTTCAACATATCGGATAGGTATGTGATTATGATAAACAAAAGGTTGATTTTTTTACGATATAGTATAAAATTCTAAATAGTAGAACGATGAGACTATTATAATATTCGATTTATACTATAATCAAATGCTTATGCATTCGGATCGGATGATTGTGATAATTCTGTCGAATGTTTTTTAGGAGAGGGTATGAAGGATCTGTACGGAAGAGAAATAAATTACCTGAGACTTTCGGTTACCGACAGATGTAATCTGAGATGTCGTTATTGTATGCCGGAGGAAGGAATATGCAAAAAAGAGCATGAATTCATCTTAAGTGAGGAAGAAATGGTGAATGCGGTAAAAGCTGCATCGATGCTTGGATTCAGAAAAGTCCGTCTCACGGGAGGAGAGCCTCTGGTAAGGAAAGACATTATTGAGATCGCGGAACAGACCTTTGCCACGGATGGAATCGAGGAGGTGTGCATCACTACCAACGGAATTCTTCTGCCTGAGTTTGCAGTCCCACTTAGAAAAGCGGGAGTCACGAGGGCAAATATAAGTCTCGATACCCTGGACCCTCAAAAATACGCCTATATTACAAGAAGGGGAAAGCTGGACGATGCGATGGCCGGAATAGAGGCGGCGCTCTCGGCCGGATTTACAAAAGTTAAGATAAATACCGTTCTGATCGGAGGTTTCAATGATGATGAGATAGCCGATCTGGCGGCACTTACGGAAAAGTATCCCATTGAACTCAGATTCATAGAGCTTATGCCGATGAATGATTTCGGATTTGGCCGGGAGGCGTTTGTTCCGGGAAGTCTGGTATGGGAAAGACTCGGAGGTGTCCGCGAAAATATTAAACTGATATCGCCGATAAGTGACAGCTTCTGCGGAAAGTGCAACAGAATCAGGATCACGGCGGACGGAAAGGTAAAGCCGTGTCTGCATTCCCGTGAGGAACTGAATATCAAGGGTCTTGGCCTTGAGGAAATGACAGATGTTCTTAAGGAAGCGATAATCGGAAAACCGGCGTGTCACAGAGAGCTGTCGGCAGATCATTTCAGTGATGCGGGAAGAAATATGAACCAGATTGGCGGATGACAAATATGGATGAAAGAAATATGAATACAGCCCCAAATGAAGATTTTACTCATTTTGACGATGAGGGAAATGCCAGGATGGTGAATGTGGGCGCTAAAGATGTGACAGAGCGGGTTGCTGTGGCAACGGGAAGAGTTCTTGTGAACAAAAATACATTCGGGCTTATTAAGTCGGGAGGTATGAAAAAGGGAGATGTTCTTACGGTTGCGCAGATTGCCGGAATAATGGGGGCCAAAAGGACCCCGGAGCTTATTCCGATGTGTCACCCGGTTATAATAAGCGGAATCGATCTGAAGCTTCATTTAAATGAGGAATTGTGCTCGGTGGACATCGAGGCGTCTGTGAGCTGCGCCGGGCGTACCGGCGTGGAAATGGAGGCATTGACCGCGGTATCGACTGCGGCACTCACGGTATATGATATGTGCAAGGCAGTTCAAAAGGATATGGTTATAACGGATATTGCACTTGCGATGAAAAAGGGCGGAATACACGGAGACTATTTTCGCAATAAGTGACAGGAGATAAATGTATGGGATATACGGCGGCAGTGATAACTGTAAGTGATAAAGGCTATGCGGGACAAAGAGAGGATACGAGCGGTCCGGCACTTGTAAAGATGCTTGAGGACAATGACTGGGATGTTGTATATAAATCCATCGTTCCGGATGAATTTGAGATGATAAGAAGTGAGCTGGTGAAGGCTTCCGATGAGCTGAAGGTACAGCTTTGCCTGACTACGGGTGGCTCGGGATTTGCCGCGCGGGACATCACCCCGGAAGTGACCCTTGATGTGTGTGAACGTATGGTTCCCGGAATACCGGAGGCAATGAGGGCTGCCAGCATGAAGATAACGGACAGAGGCTGCCTTTCCAGAAGTGTGGCGGGAATCAGAAAGAGCACTTTGATAGTAAATCTTCCGGGAAGCAAAAAAGCCTCCACCGAAAATCTTGAAGCGGTTATAGGAGCATTGAAACACGGTGCACAGATGCTCTTGACCACAGGCTCCGCAAACTGTGCGGAAGAATCGGCTAAAGAAGAATTAAAAAAAGAAAAGCAGCAGGCGGATGAACTCACAGACAATGAGAAGATAGGAATGTACCTCACTCATGTGGGAATTGTCCGCACAAGCGCGAGGGCACAGGCTCGTGACGGAAAGCAGATGCCAAAAGTCACGGGAATGGAGCTTTCATATGATAAGGCGCTGCTGGATGAGCTTGTAAAAGAAGCATTGTCCTGGCAGGGAATATATCATGTGGATGCAAAAATCTTTTCCGGCAGGCTTAAGGCCGGAGATAAGATTATGGAGGTTACGGTGGGAGGAGATATCCGTCCGAATGTACTTCCGGCACTTGAAAAGCTTGTAGGCAGGATAAAAAATGAGTGCGTGACGGAAAAGGAGCTTTTCTGATATACACATAAAGATAATACGAAAAAGTGAAAAAACATAAAACAGTAAATGGGCTGTCGAATCAAAGGTTAGTATCTCCTTAGGTGCGACAGCCCATTTACTGTTCTATTATCCAAACAAATCGCTGTATGTTCCTGTTCGGGATAGTATCAGTAATCCTCAAGAAAACTGTGTTTTACCCCTTCTTTATCCTTATAAGCCAGAACCGTCCTTAAGTTCACATTGTGGGAACTGTTGAAGATATTGGTCTCAACGTACGGATTACTTTCCTTTAAGCGGGCAATAAGCTGTTTTACCTCCATGCGTTTTGAGGCCGATGTTCCGTCATCCCTGCAGGAGGAACATGTATCCGTAAAACGGCAGGCGCACTGGATGAAATGCAGATCATTATAATCTCTCCAGCGAATGATATCCTCCTCGCGGATGAGATACATGGGTCTTATAAGCTCCATTCCCTCGAAGTTGTTGCTCTTAAGCTTCGGCATCATGGTCTGGGTCTGGCCTCCGTACAGCATTCCCATGAGTATCGTCTCTATGACATCGTCGTAATGATGCCCCAGGGCTATTTTATTGCAGCCGAGCATCTGGGCCTGGCGATAGAGATATCCCCGGCGCATTCTGGCGCAAAGGTAGCAGGGAGATTTTTCTACATTGTAAACCGCGTCAAAGATCTGTGATTCAAATATCGTGATGGGGACACCCAGCATTTTTGCATTTTTTTCTATTACAAGTCGGTTTATCTCGTTATAACCGGGATCCATTACCAGAAAAACGAGCTCAAATGGAAACTTATCATGCATTTTCAGCTGTTGGAAGAGCTTTGCCATAAGCATGGAGTCTTTTCCCCCGGAAATGCATACGGCGATCCTGTCGCCTTCCTGAACGAGCTCATAGGCTGAGATCGCTTTCGTGAAGCGAGCCATGAGCTGTTTATGGAATTTCTTCTGAATACTCATCTCGACATCGCGCTGTTTTTGGAGATTTTCCGCCTGAAAGGATGACATCAGCCATGCACTGTAGCCCCCGCTTAAATTTGCGGCATCAAATCCCAGCGAAATCAGAGAATCTGTGATCCCGGAGCTCAGAGTCCCCTTCATGCAGTAGAGCACGTAGCTCCTGCTTTTGTCCAGGCTCCCGTCGACGGCCTCAGCGAGGATATTTTCGGCGCTGACAGATCCGGGAATGGATCCGTATTTGTGGGAAACACTGTCCCGGACGTCACACAGGATGTATTCCGACGGATGGATATCGGCAAGCTGTTCTATTGTTACTTCCTTAATATTCTTGTCTGTAAACATATTTTCAGTATCAGGAGATGTATTCTCCGAAGACATAGCCTTCAATTCCGTTTACGGAGATCTTAAACCAGTCGCCCTCCGCACCCAGAACCTTTACTTCGTCACCTTCGTTGAGTTCGCCGATGATCTCGCTGTCGGTTCCGGCGCCGGAACGGATATTTGCGGAGGTATTTGCATGTGCCCCGCTTCCCTCGTGGCCTTCATGTTCAACGTAATCGTGATCATCTGAAGAATCGGAATCGGAATCGGAATCCGGTGTTGACTCCTCGTCATTGCTGTCATCATCAGAAGATTCGTCCGGAAGCTCCGGCTCGAAATCGCTGTCGGCTTTTATGAGCACGGGAGCCGGCGTGGGCTCGGGGATGGATTCGGGGATGCTGATTTCGGATTCTGCGCTGTCTGTTGAGACCTCGGAAGAGTCTGAAGTGCTTTCGGGGACGGAATCGGAATCGGATTCCTGCGCCGGAGACTCTTTTACGGTGATCTCACCGTGTGTTCCGGAAGAGCCGCAGGCGGATAAAAGTACGGATGCAAAAAACAATGCCGTTAAAAAAAGAATCCTTCTTTTCATTATTTTTCTCCTCCTTAAATAATTATATGAGTTTACTGCTATACGGGAAGTCCAGGTATGAACTCGACAAGCAATACCGTGAGACTTGCCCCGGCCGCAACAAGCAAAAGGCTCTTGTTTTTATATGCCAGAACAAGGGCTGTGATAAGGCCTGCCGCCGAAGAAATAATACTTGATGCAGAGGTCAGGATCGACGGAACGGTCATCGCAGTCAGTGTCACATACGGGACATAGTAAAGAAACGACCTTACAAATCGATTGCTGATCTTTTTATGAATGAATGTAATAGGTATCATCCTGATCAGATAGGTGACGGAAGCCATGACCAGAATGTAAATATAAATATTTCCTGTCATGCCGGTTCCTCCGTATCTGATGCGCCGTCTTCGCTGTCTTTAACAGGGAAGAGGAGAGATAAAAGTGCGGATACCGCAACTGTAACTATGATGATCCTGTATTCTGAAGGGACGCGGTTAAGTCCCGGGCAATATACCAGAAGAGAAGAGGCTATCATTGTGATAATAACGCCGATAAGGACATTCTTCTGCTTTTTCGCTTCGGGAACGACAACGGCGATAAACATGCCGTAGATAGCAATACCCAGAGCGCTCACGATCCGGTCGGGAAGGATCCTGCCCGCAACAGCCCCCAGAAGCGTACCGAAAGTCCATCCGGGTACGGCGGCGGTGATGAGGCCGTAGGTGTATGCCGGCGGAAGCTCTCCCGGGTAAACGGCACTCAGGGCAAATATTTCATCAGTTATACCGTAAGCCATTTTAAGGCGGGACGATATTTTTGTCTTTTCCGATATTTTCTGTGATAATGCGGTGGACATCAGCATGTAGCGCAGATTGATGATAAGCTGAAGAAGTGCCAGAGTGAAGTATGAGCCGTTTTCCGCTATTATATCAAGGGCGGCCAGCTGTCCCGCCGATGTAAGGTTTAAAAGCGAGAGAAGGGTTGCATCGAAGGGCGCAATCCCGACTCCCGACGCCTGTATGCCGAAGGCGAATGACACTCCGAAGTAGCCAAGACAGATAGGAATACCGTCTTTCACACCCTTCTTCCACATTTGTATTCCGTTTTCCGCCATGTTTCACTCCCAATATGCACGCCCTGAAGCACCGCAGGGGAGAATGAGCCCGGTATTGCTCACCGGAAGACCGATCTCATCCGCGGCTATTACCGGGTTTCTGTTCTTAAGCACTGTGCTCAGCATATAGTCGAGTACTCCGGCCTGAAGTCCGGTCGTGTATGAGTTGATCAGGAAAAACAGTGGATTATCAGAAAGAAGCTTTTCACACAGCTCAAGGAACGGGAAAATCGATTCCTCTATCTTCCATATCTCCTTGTTGGGGCCGCGCCCGTAGGAGGGAGGATCCATGATTATCGCATCGTAATGATTTCCGCGCCGTATCTCCCTTTGGACAAATTTTGTGCAGTCATCCACAAGCCACCTTATAGGAGCCGAAGAGAGCCCCGAGATGGCAGCATTTTCCTTTGCCCATCCGACCATGCCCTTGGACGCATCGACATGGGTGACCGATGCACCCGCGGATGCTGCGGCAAGTGTAGCGCCTCCGGTGTATGCAAAAAGATTCAGGACTCTTATCCTGCGTCCTGAATTTTTGATGAGATCCATTGCCCAGTCCCAGTTTACGGCCTGTTCCGGGAATACTCCCGTGTGCTTGAATGCAAAGGGCTTCAGATTAAAGCTGATGTCCTTATAAGAAACAGTCCATGTCTCGGGAAGGTTTCTGAACTCCCAGGAACCTCCGCCTTTTGCGCTTCTATGATAATGTCCGTTGAACTTTTTCCATCTGTAATCGGATTTCGGGGTATTCCAGATAACCTGAGGATCGGGTCTTACGAGAAAATATTCTCCCCAGCGCTCAAGCTTCTCGCCTCCGGATGTATCCAGAACCTCGTAGTCATTCCAGTTTTCAGCAATCCACATATGTTTATTTTCCTTTGCTGTCTGCTAATTTTAGTTTGAATTTTGTTTATAGATTGTACTATTAAAATTTGACACGGGCAAGGGTATGCCTTAAAATAAACAATCATTGACACTGAGTTATTATGCCTTTCTATAATCAAAATCAGGTTGTATAAGGCTTTTCTTTATAGGAATTATTAATGGGAAAGAACAGGAGGAGTGTATTTTGAAACCGTATTCGGAGATGACGAGAGAGGAACTTCATTACGAGAAGGAAAAATGTGAGAGTGAATTTGAAGCCATGAAGGCAATGAATCTTTCTTTGGATATGTCGAGAGGAAAACCGTGCAAGGAGCAGCTGGATCTTTCAAATCCGATGATGGATGTGCTTTACAGCAACTGCGATCTTGTGGACGAGGTAGGCGTTGACTGCAGAAATTACGGAGTTTTCGGAGGTATTCACGAGGCTAAACGTCTCATGGGTGAGATGTCCGAGGTATCGCCGGACAGCATGCTGATTTTCGGGAATTCATCACTTAATATCATGTTTGACACGATTTCCAGATCAGTCACACACGGAATCTGCGGAAACAAGCCGTGGTGTAAATATGATGAGCCGGTTAAATTCCTGTGTCCGGTTCCCGGATATGACAGACATTTCAGAATTACCGAATATTTCGGGATCGAGATGATAAATGTACCGATGACGGAGAACGGACCGGATATGGACATTGTTGAGAGTTATGTAAACAATGATCCGCTGGTTAAGGGAATATGGTGCGTTCCGAAGTATTCGAACCCTCAGGGATATACTTATTCCGAGGAGACGGTCAGCAGATTCGCTAAATTAAGTCCGGCAGCGGATGATTTCAGAATATACTGGGACAATGCATATTCAATTCACCATCTTTATGATGAACCGGAAAACCAGGATTATCTCCCGGAGATACTTGAGGAGTGCAAGAAGGCCGGACACCCGGATATGGTGTTTAAATTCATTTCCACGTCAAAGGTTTCGTTCCCGGGTTCGGGAATTGCGGCGGTTGCCACATCAAAAAAGAATCTTGCGGATATTTCCAGATATTGCAGAGTTCAGACTATAGGTCATGACAAGCTCAATCAGCTCCGTCATGTAAGGTTTTTCAAGGATATCAACGGAATGCAGGAGCATATGAAAAAGCATGCCGCTATTCTGAGACCGAAATTCGAGGCGGTTCTGGAGATACTGAACGATGAGCTCGGCGGACTCGGAATTGCCGAGTGGACAAATCCAAAGGGAGGATATTTCGTATCGTTCCAGGGAATGAAGGGAACGGCTCAGGCTGTAGTGGCAAAGGCGGAGGAAGCCGGTGTCAAGATGACAAATGCCGGAGCAACATTCCCGTACGGAGTGGATCCGGATGATTCAAACATAAGGATCGCACCTTCATATCCGTCTCTTGAGGAATTAAGGACAGCGATGCACATATTTACCCTCAGCGTTAAGCTTGTATCTCTCTATAAATTGTTGAGCCATTGATATTGAGAAGGATGAGTAATGGGAAAAATAAATGAGATAGATGAAACGGTCAAAGTTGAGACCGGTGAAGCGGAAATGTCCGGGGAAATTCGTGAGCCGGATTGCGGAACGGCGGAAGAAGCAGCTGTAGAGGCGGCAGAAGAGCCGGCGGAAGAAACCGCGGAGGAAACATCTGCAGAGGCGGCTGAAGATACGGCGGAAGAAACCGCGGAGGAAACACCTGCAGAGACGGCAGAAGATACGGCGGAAGAAGCCGCGGAGGAAACACCTGCAGAGACGGCAGAAGATACGGCGGAAGAAGCCGCGGAGGAAACACCTGCAGAGGCGGCTGAAGATACGGCGGAAGAAACCGCGGAGGAAACACCTGCAGAGGCGGCTGAAGATACGGCGGAAGAAACCGCGGAGGAAACACCTGCAGAGGCGGCTGAAGATACGGCGGGAGAAATATCCGCGGACGCTCCGAAGAAAAAATTGAAGAAGAGGCGCAGGAAGAAGCCTGCGGTAAAGATCGACGAAAACCTTTCTGCGGCGATCGTGGCTGCGACCACAGCAGAGATCCCGCCCCTTGAGATCGAGGATATAAATAAGGATCCGGAACAGCTCAGAAGGGAGGCGGAAGAGGCACGGAAGGCTGAAAGTGATGCGTATTCTTCTGATGATGAAAAAAAGAAGAGAAGAAAGCGCAAAAAAAAGATCACGTCGACATCTCAGATAGATTTTGAGGCTTTCAATGACGGTGATTATGACGATGATGATATTTATGATGTTCCCACCGAGAAGGAGCTTTCGGGAAAGAAGAGGACATTCAGAAATATTATCCTCACTTTCATTATTCTGATATTTACCGCTCTTGTGGGCGGAGGGGCCTATGCCTACATGGCTTATTATTATCAGAGCCATTTTTATTCCGGCTCCACCATCAACGGAGTTGATGTGTCAGGGATGACGGCGGATGAAGTTAAGCAGGGAATTAAGGAGAGCGTTGCTTCCTATACACTCGTTATTAAGGAGCGCGACGGAAACGAGGAAGTCCTCGACGCAAATGACATCGGCCTTGCATATGTCGATGACAACAACATTGATGATTATATTGCGGCTCAGGACAGCTGGAAATGGCCGAAGGCGTTCTTTACTTCGAAGAAGGAATACGATGTAACGGCAACCACTTCCTATGATGAGGAAAAAGCACTGGAAGTGATCTCGAATCTGGAATGTCTCACATCAAAGGATATTGTTGAACCCGAGGATGCCAGGATAGAGATAGACGAGAACAATGCTTACTACATAGTTCCCGAGATCGAGGGAAACAAGGTCAACGAGGAAAAGCTTAAGGAAACGGTCATGAAGGCTCTTGAAAACAAAGAGACAGAGGTGAATGTTACAAACTGTTATGAACATCCGGAGGTGTATCAGACAGATGAATCGCTCAATCAGAGGGTTTCTGAGTGGAACAAGTATCTTGATATCAGTATTTCTTATACTTTTGGTCCTAATACAGAGACAGTCGATTCAAAGGAAATCATGTCTCACCTGGTTGATGACGGTTTCAAGGTGACTCTTCAGACCGATTGGATAAGATCAAAGGTCTATGAATGGGGACAGAAGTACGATACATTCGGCCTTGCCAGAACATTCACGACGCATGACGGAATAACGATCAACATTCCGGCCGGAGGAGATTACGGATGGTGTCTCAACAAGGATAAGATGATCGAGGATCTCACCAATTGCGTAACTAACTGCGAGAGCGGAACACGGGAGCCTATCTGGCTGTACAAGGCAATGGGCTGGGATAACGGAGATATAACCGGAACCTATGTGGAGGTATCAATCAAAGATCAGCACCTGTGGCTGTACGAAAACGGAGTATGTACTCTTGATACCGACGTTGTTACGGGAGCTCCGACTGCATCAAGAGAGACTAAGGTCGGAATTTATGCTATTGATGCCAAGAAGTCTCCGGCGGTTCTCGGAACCCTTGATGTTCAGGGATATGCTTCTCCTGTAGAATACTGGGCACCGTTTAACGGAGGCCAGGGACTGCATGATGCACCATGGAGATCCGGATTCGGAGGAGACATCTACAAATCCAACGGTTCACACGGATGTGTCAACATTCCTAAGGAGGTTGCCGGGAAGATCTACGATGCTGTATCTATAGGAACTGCGGTAATAGTATATGACGACAAAACTCCCGCTTCTTTAACAGCGGGTGATGCGACACAGTAAGGAAATGAGAAAAAAGAAGAGAAAACAAAGAAAGCAAAAGGTTATCTCTGCAATGCTCACCATCATTTTGATGGTGAGTATTTGCGTATTTATTTATGCGGGATATAAGTTGGTAACGATAGTGGGGGAATACCATAAGAGCGACACTGAGTATGCCGATCTTAAGGATAAATACATCACGGTCACATCCTCTTCTGTCGGGGAGGACAGCAGTGAGATTAAAGAGACGGAAAATGCCGATGAATCACCGACCAAAGTGAATCCCGAGGATGTTCCGGCACCGCTTCAGGTGGATTTTGACTCGTTGAGGGCGATAAATCCCGATATCGTGGGGTGGCTTTATATAGAAGCAATCCCTGAGATAAGTTACCCGATATGCCGGGGAGAGGACAATGATTTTTATCTCCACCATACTTTTGAAAAGCAGTATCTGTTTGCAGGGTCGATTTTCGAGAGCTATGAGAATTCTCCGGATTTTTCCGACCCGAACACGATCATTTACGGTCATAACATGAAAAACAGATCCATGTTCGGCAGACTTCAAGGGCTGAAGGATCCCGAAGTATACGAAACATCACCGTATTTCTGGATACTTACACCTGACGGTAATTACAGATATCATATCTTTTCGGTCAAGGAAACTCCGTACGATAGTGATGTTTATACCTTGTTTACGGGACCGGGAAGTGAGCTTGAAGCCTGGGAAAAGAAGCAGCAGGAAAGTTCCCTTCATGCAAATTCGGTGACATTTGAATCCGGGGATAATGCTGTAGTGCTGTCTACGTGTACCGGCAACGACAGCGTGAGGCTGGTGGTTATCGGAAAATGTGTTTCAACGGAAAGGCCGGTGAACAGAAGTGAAGATATCGAAACTGCAAACCCTGATTGATGAATCGGAAAATATAGTGTTTTTCGGTGGAGCCGGGGTATCTACCGAGAGCGGAATACCGGATTTCAGAAGTGTTGACGGACTGTATAATCAGAAATATGATTATCCGCCGGAAACTATACTTTCGCACTCATTTTTTATGAAACATCCTGATGTTTTTTATAAATTTGTGAGGGATAAGGTGATAAAACCCGATGCGAAGCCAAATTCCGCCCATTATAAGCTGGCGGAGCTTGAGGAAAAGGGAAAGCTCAAGGCGGTTATAACCCAGAACATCGACGGTCTTCATCAGAAGGCCGGGAGCCGCAATGTTTTTGAGCTTCACGGATCCATGGAGAGAAATTACTGTATGAAATGCGGGAAATTATATGATACCGCATATCTCACAAAGACCGATGGTGTTCCGCACTGCAGGGATTGCGGAGGAATGATCAAACCGGATGTTGTGCTCTATGAAGAGGGACTTGACGGCAAAGTTCTTGACGGAGCTGTCAGGGCGATAGCGGAAGCGGATATGCTGATAATAGGCGGGACGTCTCTGGTGGTCTATCCGGCAGCGGGTCTTGTGGATTATTTTTCAGGAAAACACCTGGTTGTGATCAATAAAAGCGGCGCGGGAAGAAGTGCGGGCAATGCGGAGCTCGTTATCACCGACCCTATAGGAGAGGTATTCTCAAAGATAGTCGTGAAGTGAAAAATCGGCTTGCTAATTGTAAAATGATATGATATAATCACGGTTTGTGAGAGTCTGACTAACCTAACCTTGTCTTTCGCACAGACGAAAGGCCAAAAGACCAAAAGGAGGATTAATTGATGGCTAAATATGAATTAGCACTTGTTGTTAATGCCAAAATCGAAAAGGAAGAGCGTATTGCTGTAGTAAAGAAGGCTGACGCTTACATTGAGAGATTTGAGGGCAAACTCGGTGCAACAACAGAATGGGGCAAAAAGAGACTTGCATATGAGATTCAGAAGATGAACGAAGGTTACTTCTACTTCATCAGATTTGAGTCAGAGAATTCAGATTGCCCGAACGAACTTGAACAGCGTTTCAGAATTATGGATAATGTCCTTCGTTATCTCATCGTTAGGCTTGATGATGAAGCTGAGATCGGTGAGCCAAATGAGACAGATGTAGCTGCTCCGGAAGCTGCTGAGGAAGTACCGGCAGAAGATACAGCTGAGGAGGCTCCGGTTGAGGAAGCTGAGGCAGAAGCACCTGCGGAGGAAGCAGAGCAGGCAGAGTAATGTTGAATGTAACCCATTAACATTCGGTATATTGACTGACACGAGGTATTAATATGAATAATGTAGTTTTAATGGGTCGTTTGACGAGAGATCCGGAAGTAAGATATTCGAATAACGGACCGGAACCGATGGCAATTGCAAGATATACACTGGCAGTTGACCGCAGAGGCAGAAGAGATGCCGAGCAGACTGCTGATTTTATCGGATGCGTATCCTTCGGACGTACCGCAGAATTTATCGAGAAGTATGTTCATAAGGGAACAAAGATTGCTGTTACGGGAAGAATTCAGACAGGAAGATATACGGATAAAGACGGCAGAACAGTCTTCACAACTGATGTTGTGGCTGAAAATGTCGAATTTGCTGAGAGCAAGGCAGCCAGCGAATCCGGAAGGGCTGCATATCAGGACTCTTACAATAATGCTCAGTCAGCACCGTCCAGAGCTCCGATGGATGTACCCGACGACGGTTTTATGAATATTCCGGAAGGAATTGACGAGGAACTTCCGTTTAACTGATAGGACGGAAGGCTATTGAGAGCGAAAGGAGATAATCATTATGCCATTTAACAAACCTGAAGGCAGATTTAAAAGAAAAGGCGGATTTCACAGAAGAAGAAAAGTATGTGTATTCTGCGGCCAGAACAACGAGATAGATTACAAGGATGTAGCAAAGCTTCGCAGATATATTTCTGAGAGAGGAAAGATCCTTCCGAGAAGAATTACAGGAAACTGCGCTAAGCACCAGAGAGCTATTACTCTTGCTGTTAAGAGAGCAAGACACCTTTCTATCCTTCCATACGTTCAGGATTAATCAAATAGCGATGTTGACGGGACTGCCTGAGGGCGGTCCCGTTTCGTTTATTGCAATAGGCGGCGCATTCATGATATAATTTTATAGATTATCGATTTTTGGGAGGCTTTTTTCGGATGCAGAAAGATATTGTTCTCCAGGGAAAGTTTAAGGTCTATTTTAATCTTATGACCTATATGTCAGTGTTCTGGGCGGGACTTGTTGTGCTGCTCGCTTTTTTCGATGTGAAAGCAAGCGTGCTCGCCGGCTTATTCTGGGTGGTTTATCTGGTGGTAAATATCCTGGTGTATAAGGCACTGTCAAAAAGACTTGCCGGGGATCTGGTGGAGTTTGCACTCAGGTTTGATCAGATCGAGGAAAACATGCTGGAGAAATTTATTGTTCCGTCGGCTCTTCTTGACAACAGAGGAAATATCTTATGGGTAAATGATCCGTTTACGAAGACCTGCGAGGTGAGCAAGGATTATTACAGACATATCACCACGCTTTTTCCGGAGATAACCGAGTCTGACTTCCCTTCGGAAGACGGTTATTCCGAAAGAGAGCTCATCTATATAGACAAGTTCTATAAGATCGTTATGCAGAGAGTCGGAATAGGGTATATGTCCGGAAGACAGAATGTTGTTAAGACAGATGAGGACAGCTACATGATCGCCCTCTACATGTTCGATGTAAACGAAAAGCATGAACTTCTGAGAACGTCAGAGGAAAACAAGCTGGTCGTGGGGTTTATTTCCATAGATAATTATGATGAAACAGTGGAGAACCTTGATGATGTCAAAAGATCTCTTCTCTTTGCCCTCATAGAGAGAAGGATCAGTAAATTCTTTACGGAGTACGACGGTTTCTATAAAAAGTACGACAGTGACAAGTATTTCTATGTTGTAAAAAAGACCTCCTACGAGGCGATCAAAAAGGCCAGATTTTCTCTTCTTGAGGAGGTAAAGAGCGTCTCTATCGGAAATGAGGTCCCGGTGACGATATCAATGTCGGCCGCCCTCAATCAGGAGACCTTTGCCAAGACCTCCAATGCCGCAATGGTGGGAATAGATCTTGCCCTTGGACGAGGCGGAGATCAGGTGGTCATAAAAGACGGCGATAAGACGATGTTTTTCGGAGGAAGAACGGAGTCCATGGAGAAAGCTACAAGGGTAAAGGCCAGGGTAAAAGCACAGGCTTTAAGAGAATTTATTATTGCCAGAGAAAAAGTAATTATTATGGGCCATAAGATAACCGATGTGGATTCTCTGGGAGCGGCTCTCGGAATCTACTGTGCTGCAAGGGCTATGAACAGGCCGGCACATGTGGTCATCGATGAGAATTCTGTCTCAATAAGACCTATAGTCGATGAGCTTAAGAACAATCCGGATTACGAACCGACGATATTCATCAACAAGGAAGAGGCAATGAGGGTAATCAACAGGAGTACTCTTCTGGTGATTGTTGATACCAACAGACCGAGCTATACGGAGTGTCCCGAGCTGCTGAAAAAGACTGAGACGATAGTTGTGCTCGATCATCACAGACAGGGCGAAGAGTTCATAAAAGAGGCGTCTCTTTCCTATGTTGAGCCCTATGCGTCATCGGCGTGCGAGATGGTTGCGGAGGTTCTTCAGTATTTCGAGGAGAATATCAGGATAGGATCCCTGGTGGCGGGCGCCATGTACTCGGGAATTCTCGTTGATACTAATAATTTCTCGACAAGGACCGGTGTCAGAACCTTTGAGGCGGCGGCTTTCCTGAAGAGAAAAGGTGCGGATATCACCAGAGTCAGGAAGCAGTTCAGAGAGAGTATTGATGATTGTCGCGTAAAGGCAAGAGCAATTTCCGATTCCGAGCTTTTCCTCGGATGTTACGCCATAGCGGAATGTCCTCCTGAGGGAGAGCGTCCCACGGTCCTTGGAGCCCAGGTGGCAAACGAGCTTCTCAATGTTGAGGCGGTGAGGGCATCTTTTGTTCTCACTGAATTCGGTAACAAGATATATATAAGCGCCAGAGCCATTGACGAGGTGAATGTTCAGTTCATAATGGAAAGACTGGGAGGCGGCGGACATATCAATATTGCCGGAGCGCAGTTTGAGGATCTGAGCCTTGCCGAAGTGAAGACTATATTGAAAAAAACCATAAGTCAGATGACAGAAGAAGGAGATATATAAGAAAATGAAGGTATTACTCACAAGTGATGTAAAGGGAAAAGGTAAAAAAGGAACAGTGGTAAATGTTGCCGACGCATACGGCAGAAACGTGCTTATTGCAAAGGGCCTCGGAGTTGAAGCTACGGCGGTCAACATGAATAATCTCAAGCTTCACCTTCAGAACGAGGAGAAGGTAAAGGCTGAGAATCTTGCAAAGGCGAAGGAGCTTGCAGCCGCCCTTAAGGAAAATACGGTGAAGATCACCATTAAAGTCGGAGAGAACGGGAGGACCTTCGGATCCGTATCAGCAAAGGAGATCGCTGATGCGGCGGGCAAACAGTCGGGAATCGAGCTTGACAAGAAAAAAATCGTTCTTCCGCAGCCTATTAAGAGTCTCGGAAGCTTTGAAATTCCGTATAAAGTTCATCCGCAGGTCGAGGCTGCTATAAAGATTGTTGTTGAAGGCGAGTGATAGCTTTTCTTTAAGGTGACGGGAATGGATGAAAATATATTAAAACGGGTGCCTCCGCATAATGATGAGGCGGAGAAATCGGTAGTCGGGGCAATGCTCATGAATCGTTCTGCGATAGTGACGGCTTCCGAAATACTTGATTCGACGGATTTTTACAATTACCAATACGGTGTGATATTTGAAACCATAACGGAGTTATATGACAATGAAACGCCTGTTGATACCGTTACATTGAATGAAGCATTGAAGGAAAAAAAGCTTTCTCCGCAGCTGTCGGGAATAGATTATATCAGGGAGATTCTTATTACCGTCCCGACTTCCGCAAATGTCAGGTACTATGCGGAGATCGTGAAGGAGAAATCTCTTTTAAGAAAACTGATCGAGGCGTCGAGAACTATCGAGGAGGATTGCTTCGGAGAACTTAAGAAAGCGGACGAGATACTGGATGAGACTGAAAAAAATATTTTCAGCGTTATTTCACAGAATAATTCCGAAGATTTCAAGACTATTAAACAGATCGTAAACGACACACTTGACAAGATAGACCGTGCGTCAAAAACACAGAGCCATGTGACGGGAATTCCTACGGGATACTATGATCTTGACGGAATGACCGCAGGTCTTCAGCCGTCTGATTTTATACTGCTGGCCGCAAGGCCTTCCATGGGAAAGACTGCACTTGCGCTTAACATTCTGTCAAACATTGCTTTTAAGAGCAAATTACCCGTTGCGTTCTTCTCTGTGGAGATGTCCAGCGATACCTTGATGAACCGACTTCTCTCGATGAGATCGCTGGTGGATGCCCAGAAGATAAGGACCGGCCAGATGCGGGATGAGGAGTGGAAGAACCTGATCATTGCGGCGGACGAGATCGGAGGTTCAAAGATATGCATTGACGCTACTCCCGGAATTACTATTTCTGAGCTGAGATCAAAGGCGAGAAAATTCAAGCTGGATTACGATATTCAGTGCATTATGATCGACTACCTGCAGCTCATGAGCGGAAATTCAAAGGCACAGAATCGTCAGCAGGAGATCTCGGAGATATCACGAGCTCTCAAGGCACTTGCAAGGGAGCTGGATATTCCCGTTATCGCACTTTCGCAGCTCAATCGAAGCGTTGAGCTCAGAGATGATAAGAGACCGATGCTCTCGGATTTAAGAGAGTCGGGAGCTATTGAGCAGGATGCGGACGTTGTAATGTTTATCTACAGGGATGAGTATTACCATAAGGACAGCGAGGATGCGGGTATTGCCGAGGTAATTATCGCAAAGCAGAGAAACGGCCCTATAGGTACTGCGAAGCTTTTGTGGAGACCGGAGAATACCAGATTTGAAAATATGGCTAAAAGCAGCAGAAGGAAGGAATGATTATGTTATTTTATCTGCCTGTTAAGATTTTTCAGGAAAAGGATTGCGTGAGAAACCATGCCGACGAGTGGTGCGCTCTCGGAAGCAGGGCAATGATAGTGACAGGGAGATCTTCTTCCGCGAAGAACGGGTCACTTTCGGATGTGACTTCTTCACTGGAGGAGAGAAATATTCCGTACATAGTATTCGATGAGGTGGAGGAAAATCCGTCGGTCGAGACCGTAATAAGAGCGGGACGCATTGGAATCGAAGCCGGCGTGGATTTTGTGATCGGAATAGGCGGAGGATCTCCTCTCGATGCGGCAAAGGCGATCGCAATAGTTATCAAAAACCCGGGATGCGACGGCACTGCTGTAGTTGGTCCGGAAAAAATGGAGGCTGTGCCGGTCATCAGCGTTCCAACCACCTGCGGAACAGGATCGGAGGCAACTCCGTATGCTATTCTGACGCGGCATGATCTGAAGACAAAGGGATCTATCCCCAATAAGGTATTCCCTGTTTATGCGCTTGTTGACAGCAAGTACCTGAAAGCGGCGCCGCGATCTGTCATCTGCAACACCGCCATGGATGCTTTTGCGCATTTGTGTGAGAGCTATATCAATACAAATGCCACGGAAATAAGCCGCATGCTCTCGGACAAAGGCTTTGAGATCTGGGCAAGATGCAAGGATGTGCTGAGCGGCGATAAGACTCCGGACGAGGCGGATCTGGATGATCTTATGAATGCGTCGACTCTGGGAGGTATGGCAATTTCCCACACCGGAACAAGCCTTCCTCACGGACTGAGCTATCAGCTGACATACAATACCGGAATGCCCCACGGTATGGCTGTGGGTTATTTCCAGGCCGGATATTTAAAGGAATCTCCGATACAGCTAAGAGAGCATGTCCTGAAAATGTCGGGGTTTGAATCGGCGGAGGAGCTTGCTGAATTCTACAGAAAGATCTGCGAGCCCGGGACGGCACCCGACAGGATATTGGAGATGGCTCTCGAGGATGTTATTTCCAATGAGGCAAAGCTGAGAAATTGCCCGTATACTGTCACAGAGGATATTTTGAGAAGAATAATGTATTATTAAAATTAAGGAGTGTGCAGAATATGCACACTCGTTTGTCCATAGTAATCTGTTTACATGCCACTGGGTCAATGATATAATGCAATATGTGTTGCTGTCCCTTTTTTAGATATATGAATTGGATTTTTTGGAAAGGTTCAGACGCACGCGGGTCAATTTATTAATTTGAAAAGCAGAAAAAGGAGAAAAAATGTATACATTCGATGTATTGAAGAGACGCGATCCGGAGATCGCACAGGCGATGTCAGATGAGATCGCAAGGCAGAATTCACATATTGAATTGATCGCCTCCGAGAACTGGGTGAGCAGTGCTGTTATGGAGGCTATGGGAAGCCCTCTCACAAATAAATATGCGGAAGGATATCCGGGACACAGATATTACGGAGGATGTCAGTGTGTTGACGTAGTGGAGGAGCTTGCAAGGGAAAGAGCAAAAGAGCTTTTCGGATGTACATACGCAAATGTTCAGCCTCACTCGGGAGCACAGGCAAACATGGCGGTATTTTTTGCGCTTCTTCAGCCGGGTGATACATTTATGGGAATGAACTTAAGCGAGGGAGGACATCTTTCACACGGTTCACCTGCCAATATTTCAGGTACCTACTATAACTGCGTTCCGTACGGCGTGGATGAGAACGGTTTCCTTGATTATGATAAATGTGAGGAGATCGCGCTTGAATGCAAACCGAAAATGATCGTTGCGGGAGCAAGCGCATATTGCAGAGTTATTGATTTTAAGAGAATGCGTGAGATCTGCGATAAGGTCGGAGCATATCTTATGGTTGACATTGCCCACATCGCGGGTCTGGTATGTACAGGATATCACCCGAATCCGTTCCCGTATGCGCATGTGGTGACAACAACTACCCACAAGACACTTCGCGGACCGAGAGGAGGACTTATCCTCAGCACGGAGGAATTTGCAAAGGAGCATAAGCTCAACAAGGCTATTTTCCCGGGAACACAGGGCGGACCGCTTATGCATGTGATCGCGGCAAAAGCGGTTGCATTTAAAGAGGCTCTTCAGCCGGAATTTAAGGAATATGCGGGCAAGATCGTCGAGAATGCACAGGCTCTTGCGGAAGGCCTGAAAAAGAGAGGTCTCAATATCGTGAGCGGCGGAACTGACAATCATCTTATGCTGCTTGATCTCAGAGGATCGGATATTACCGGTAAGGAGCTTGAGGCAAGACTTGATATGGCACATATTACCGCAAATAAGAATACCGTTCCTAACGATCCGGCGTCTCCGTTCGTTACAAGCGGAGTTCGTCTGGGAACACCCGCCGCAACGACAAGAGGACTCGGAAAAGAGGATTTCGATCAGGTTGCGGAGGCTATCAGCCTGGTATTTAAGGGAGAGGAAAATATCGAAAAGGCTAAGGAAATTGTAAAGAGCATTACGGATAAATATCCGCTCAAGCTGTAATTACTGTCACGGATCCGGACCGGATCTCCGGTTCGGATCATGTTAAAAGACTGCCGCAGACGGTATCCTGATCAAAGGGTACCGTATCCGGCGTCCGGAAATAATTCGCGCATTATGATTCGCACTGGTATGAGGGGAACCTGTGCAGAGGTATTTATATAATGAAGAAAACGAAAAGAGATAAGAAAAGGCAGGTCGCAGTTGCGATTATCGCAGTGATAATAGTTGCGGCCATGGTTCTGACTATGATACTTCCGGCATTGAATCTTTGATGCCGGAGAAAAAATCGGGGAGTATTTTGATTAGATGAAAAAAGGATTTGTCGTTTTAGCAATAGTAGTATTGTTGTCTATCATACCGACTCTTGCACTGGACATTTCCAGATCAAATGTAAATGTCAGCGCAAAACACACGTCACTGGCGGATGCTGCAAACAGATCCGTCATCATGAATAATGTCTACATAGGACCGGTAGATGTATCGGGCCTTTCCGAAGATGCAGCAAATGCAAAGGTTCAGGAGTGCATCGATAATCTCAGATCAAAAAAATTAACGGTAAATATAGCCGATAAGAAGGACACTGTTCCGATTCAGGATCTGTCCCTTACCTGGACGAACACAAATGCAGCGCATGAGGCGGCTTCCATCGCAAATGCGGGAAATGTTATCGAAAGATTCAAGGCTATCCATGACATCGAGAGTTCAAACTATATAATCGAGCTTGAACGGACGATCGACGAGAGCATGGTCCGGGGTTTTGTCGCCCAGGAGGCTGAGGCTCACAATGTTGCTGCCGTTGACGCGACCCTCAAGTTCAACGATGACGGAGAATTGTATCCGGTGGAGGGTACCGACGGAATGGTTATAAACGAAAATGCCTCCCTCATGAATATAGTGACATATCTGACGCATACCTGGAATGGAGAGGAGCCTGTATGCGATATAAAGTGCGATGTTATTGCAAGCAGCGGAGATGTGGAGGAGCTGGCAAAGGTTAAAGATGTGATCGGATATTATGCCACAGACTTCAGCTCTTCGGGAGAAAACAGATATCAGAATGTCAAAAACGGTACCTCAAAGATCAACGGATATCTTCTGAATCCGGGAGATTCTTTCTCGGTACTGGATCATCTGGCACCGTTCACCGAGGAGAATGGGTATGCTCTGGCGGCATCCTATCTGAACGGTCAGGTCGAGGATTCTCTGGGAGGCGGAATATGCCAGGTTTCGACGACTCTTTATAATGCTGTTTTAAGGGCCGAGCTTCAGGTGGATCAGAGAAGTCCCCATTCGATGCTTGTATCTTATGTGGAACCTTCCATGGATGCGGCCATTGCTGAGGGAAGCAAGGATTTCATTTTTACAAATAATCTTGAACATCCGATCTATATCTGTGCCGAGACCGACGACGGAGTTCTCACGGTGATAATCTACGGAGTTGAGGAGAGAGATCCCGACAGGGAGATATCATTCTCCAGTGAAGTTCTATCGACCACAGAGGCAAAGGTAGAGCTGATGGAAGATGTGGATCACGAGCTCGGATATGTCGAACAGATCTCAGACGGACATCAGGGAGTGGAGGCTGTTCTGTGGAAGACCATCACACAGGGAGGTCAGTCGGAAACCGTTCAGGTCAACTCCAGTGAATATGAGGTTCAGAATATAAAATATGCTGTAGGAATATCCTCCGGAAGCTCTGAGGCTGTGCGGGCAATGGAAAATGCCATTGCTTCAAATAATCTGGAGAGGGTATACCAGGTGCTGGATAGCTACAGCTGATACGGGCATGATCGGTGATGAGAAAAGGTAAGATAAAGGATCAGGTGCTTATCAGGTCGGTGCTCAAAGAGCTGTCGGCAGATAGGAAGAATGATAAATATATATTGACAAAAGCATCCCCTGCGCAGGGATTTCTTGCGACGTCCGGGAAGGACGGATGTATATATGTGGCAGCTTCGGACACAGTCAGCGGAAAATTCGAAGGGCAGTGCCGCCATGCTGTAATAGGAGCGGCAAACGGCGCAGCGTCTTCAGGTGCAAGGCCGGAGTGTGCTGCCATCACGGCTGTGCTGCCGGAGCACTTTGATGAACGAAACATTAAGGAACTGGCAAGGGAAGCTGCAGAAGTGTGCAGGGAGCTGGAAATATCGGCCGAGGGCGGACACACGGAAATATCCGACGCCGTATCAAGGCCGGTGATCACCGCGGAAGTTTTTGGGCGGTCCGAGGACGGGGTGATATATTCCGTGCGGGACATTGAACCCGGAGATGATATTGTGATAACAAGAAGCATCGGAATGGAGGCGGTCTCCGTTCTGATAAGGGAAAAGAGGGAGGCTCTGGAATCACGTTTTGCCCCTGATTTTCTCAAAAGGGCATATGAGTATTCTAAGAATATCTCGATAGTTTCCGAGGCGATTTTTGCCAAAAGCTGCAAAGAGAAGATATCTGCTATGTATGACCTGTCCGAGGGAGGAATATTCTCCGCACTGTGGAGAATTGCGGATGATTCCGGCTGCGGTCTGGAGGTTGATCTGAAATCCATTCCCATAAGGCAGGAAACTATAGAGATATGTGAGTTTTTCAACCTGAATCCGTATCAGATACTATCGGGAGGCGCACTTTTGATAGCGTCAAAAAACGGAGAGGCGCTTGCTGAAAAATTTGAGGCACTGGGAACTGAGGCTGCCGTTATAGGAAAAATGAACGATTCGAATGACAAGATCATTAGAAACGGAGAGGATGTAAGATATCTTGACAAGCCTCAGATCGATGAGCTTTTCAGGCTTTTTTGATTAAATAATTGGAGGAAGAAAGATGGAGACGAACACTTCCGACAGAAAATATCTGCAGAGTTTAAGTAAGTTTTATCCAAATCGTCAGGCTGTTGCAACGGAGATAATAAACCTTTCGGCAATTCTGAATCTTCCGAAGGGAACAGAGCATTATGTGACGGACATTCACGGTGAATATGAGCAGTTTACCCACATAATGCGAAACGGATCCGGTGCTGTGCGCAGAAAAATCAATGAGGAGTTCGGAAATACTATCCTGGAGTCGGATAAGCGGCAGCTTGCCACGCTGATCTATTATCCAAAGGAAAAGATGGAGCTTTTGCTAAAGGATATAGATGAGCGGGACAACTGGTACGGAGTTATCCTGAGGCGCCTTGTGAGAGTGGCAAAGAGGGCTTCCTCGAAATATACACGCTCAAAGGTAAGGAAGGCTCTTCCGCCGCAGTTCAGCTATGTCATGGAGGAACTGATGAATGACAGGGCGGAGCTCTCCGACCATGAGGCGTATTATCAGGAGATCTTCGCGGCGGTAATAAAGACCGGAAGGGCTGAAGAACTCATCATTGAATTCTGCAAGCTTATAAGGCGCCTGACGGTGGATCATATTCATATAGTGGGAGATATTTTTGACAGAGGACCGCTTCCTCACAAGATAATGGACGACCTTATGAACGCACATTCCATCGATTTCGAATGGGGAAATCATGATATTCTTTGGATGGGAGCGGCTTGCGGCCAGCTTTCCTGTATCGCGACCGTTATCAGGATATGTGCCAGATACGGGCATCTTGAGATCCTGGAGGATGGTTATGGAATCAATATAGTTCCTCTGGTGAGATTTGCACTGGCAAATTACGGAGATGATCCCTGCAGCTGCTTCGGAATACACGGCATGACCGATGAATATGACAAGAATGATGAAGAGCTGGACATCAAGATACACAAGGCGATAAGCATTATTCAGTTCAAGCTCGAAGGACAGCTGATAAAGATGCATCCCGAATATCACATGGATGACAGACTTCTCCTCGATAAGATGGACCTTGAAGAGGGAACCGTGGTCGTGGATGGAAAGAAGTACAAACTTCTCGATACCAGATTTCCGACTGTTGATCCCGAGGATCCGTATGCCCTTACAGAGGAAGAATATGCGATAATGATGAGGATGCAGCAGGCATTTGTCCACAGCGAGAAGCTGCACAGGCATGTAAGATTTCTTTATAATAAGGGAAGTCTTTATAAAATCTATAATCGTCAGCTGATATTCCACGGATGTGTACCGTTTAATCCGGACGGCACATTCATGAGCGTGGAACTCGGCGGAAAAGTTCTTTCGGGAAAGGCACTGTATGACGAGCTTGAGAGTCAGCTGAGATTTGCATATTACGACAGGGATGAAAAGTCGGCCACGAAGTCGGACGTTCACTGGTTTTGCTGGAGTAATCAGGCATCGCCGCTTTTCGGAAAAAATAAGATGGCGACCTTCGAACGATATTTTATAGAAGAAAAAGAGACTCACAAGGAGATATCCAATACATATTACCGCCTTATCGAGGATGAGGAGGCCGTGAATAAAATATTCACTGAATTCGGACTTTCGGGGCAGGGAAGCCATATAATCAACGGCCATGTTCCCGTAAGGGCAATAGAAGGGGAGTCGCCTCTTAAATGCGGAGGAAAGGTTCTGACCATCGACGGAGGATTTTCCAGGGCATATCAGCCGAAGACCGGAATCGCCGGATATACCCTTGTGAACAACTCCTACGGCATACTTCTTGTTGCCCATGATCCTTTCGAATCCAGAGAGAGTGCGATCGTAAAGGAGACGGACGTACATTCCCATGAGATAGAGGTTGAAATGGTAGTGGGAAGAAAGCTTGTAAAGGATACCGACATCGGAGAAAAGATTTCTCAGGATATCGAGGACCTTACAGTGCTCCTTGAGGCGTACAGAAAGGGAATGATTCCGGAAACAGGCAAATAATAATAAAAGCGTGTGAAAGATGGAAATACCGTTTTTCACACGCTTTTATTATTAGTTGATTTGATTTCAGATATCAAGATCGTTCGTCAAAAGGAGCAGGGCCGAGACTTTATCCTTTATTGAGGAGACGAATGCCGCACCCTCCGGATCGTTCATCATGCCGCGCCTGATATGATGCCTCATAAGGCGGATGTAACTGAAAAGGCGGATTTTTTGCTCCGCTTTTTCAATAACGGACGGTTCCTGCGTTCCCAGATAGGCCGAGATGAAGAACTTCCAGAACCTAATGCAGTTTTCATAGGAGAAGCCCATAAAATTCTCAACATATGACGGATCGTTCTCGCCGAATCCGACGTAAGTTATATGAATGTTAGCAAGTTCAAATACCGGATGTCCGTATGATAATGTGTCCATGTCGATGAGAAGCGTTTCATCGTTCTGCATCATGATGTTATTGGTGTGGTAATCGCCGTGTATCATTGTCATTACGGGCTCGGAATCGTTGACGAGAGCGCCGAGTTTAGTATTTTCAGACTCGCTGAAATACGGCGCAACCGTTTCCAGCCACTTGTTTATGAGGATCCTCACATCAGGCATATCCTTCGGATCGACTTCGGTTGAATGGATCTTTTTCAACATATCGGCAGATATCTTTGCATATTCTTCTATGTTTTCCGGATCTTCGGCTATCAGCTGGGAAAATGATTTTGCGTCCAGCAGTTCAAACACAGAGCCGAATTTTCCGTCCACCTTTACAACGTCGTAGGAGATGGCTGTGGGAATGCCGAGGACGAAGGCCTTTCTTGCAAGGGCGCGCTCATTTTGTATTGCATCAAGGGAATCGGGATTGTTATATACTTTTATAATAGTGTCGTCGTTATATCTGTACACAGTGCCTTTGGCACCGCGTCCGATGACTCTGCAGCCGTCTACCGAAAACCGGCGGAAGGCCTTCTCGATAGTCATAATCTCTGAAAAACCGGTCATCTCGAAGATATCGTAGACCTCGGGACACGCATTGATTATCTTGAAGCTATCGTGTTTTTTCCTGACTCTTAAAAGGACTCTCAGACCGGCACTGGAAATGTATGTCAGATCCTGCGCGTCGATAATAAGGCCGGAATAATTATTTTCCGAGAAAATCGCCTCAAGCTCTTTTTCTGCATCCGATGAATTTACGGAATCGATCCGTCCCTCGAGATATACCGTGAGAGTTCCTTCATTAAAAATTGATTTCATTATTTCAGTCTCCTTTTTGAAGCTTTGAACGGGTTACTGATTTTCGAATACCTTATCAATAAGGAAAGAAAGCTCCTTCCATGCGGCGGAATCCCTGAAATCAGGTCTTAGTATTTCCAGTATGGACCGGTAATACCATTCCTGCATTTTCGCATCCTTTTGATTGGTGAATTCCCAGATCCTGTTTCCGTGTTCAAGATATGCTCTGTAAAAAGAACGCATGTTCGAAAGCTTGTCGCCTATCCAGATGTATTTTACATTATTATCTCCGAGGCGGGCCATTTTTTCAAGGGAAGCCTTTTTTCTGTCGGTCCAGGAATCCGAAGCCTTTCTATCCCTTTGTTTATCCTCGGTGTCGTGGGCTACCAGAGCAAAGACTCTTTCGCCGAATTCCCTGCGAATCGTCTCAGCATCTGTATCGGTATCCTCAAGTACATCGTGAAGAACCGCAGAAGCCAGAACCTCCTCATCATTTGTGAACCAGGCTGCTATGGCTGCGGCTTCCAGAGGATGGAGTATGAACGGTGTATTGAATATTTTTCGTTTCTGTCCCCGGTGGGCATTGGCAGCAAACAGAATTGCTTTATCCAATAATTCTCCCATTGTGAAGTCCCCTTTAAAAAAAGATTTTGCATATATATTCATCTTTTTTAATAGTAATATACACTGAAAAAATCGTCAAGTCGCTCAAAAAGTACAACATGGAATTGAAAGTTGTATGAAAATGAATTATTATATTAAATATTATGTTCGGAAAAGGATAGTTTTTCAAAGTATCGCAAAGGGGGAGAATTATGGAGATCAGCTGCAGCAAAAATGAGACATCGCTTACGATCGCTCTTTCCGGTCGTCTCGATACTACGACAGCGCCGGATTTTGAGGCGGTCATTAAAGCTGAACTTGACGGAATATCGGAACTCATTCTTGACTTCGGAGGCCTGGAATATATCTCGTCGGCGGGACTTCGCACTCTTCTTGTGGCACAGAAAAAGATGAGTGCGCAGGGAGGAAGCCTGACTGTTCGCGGATGCAATGAGAGTATCAGGGAAGTGTTTGAAATAACAGGTTTTTCAGATATTCTTACAATCGAATAAATAGCAAAAATATCTGAAAAGGGGGAAAAGCATGACCTGGTTTGCTTCGATCGCCGATAAATTTGAGAGATGCTTTATTGTCGATGACAGATATCTTCTTCTGCTCAAAGGTATCGGAGTTACTATAGAAGTATCGCTGGTAGCGGTGGTACTGGGAATAATAATCGGATTTTTGATTGCTCTTTGCAATCTTTCCAAAAGCAGAGTTCTGAGAACTATAGGAGGCATCTACAATGATGTGATCAGGGGAACACCTTCGGTTACTCAGCTCATGATTATTTATTTCGTAATTTTCGCAACGGTGGACTGGCCGAAGTGGGTCATTGCCTCCATTGCGTTCGGAATCAATTCTGGTGCGTATGTATCCGAGATCATCAGAGCCGGAATAATGTCAATTGACAAGGGCCAGACTGAGGCCGGAAGATCGCTCGGGTTGAGCGCATCTCAGACTATGGTGCGGATAGTTATGCCTCAGGCTGTCAAAAATATTTTCCCGACGCTCTGCAATGAGTTTATTGTACTCATCAAGGAGACCGCGATCGTCGGATATGTAGGACTTATGGATATCCAGAAAGCCGGAGATTTCATAAAAAGTGCTACTTTCGAGGCGTTCATGCCTCTTATCGGAACGGCTGTCATTTACTATGTGCTTATCAAGCTTCTCACACTCGGCCTCGGACGTATTGAGAGCGCACTTAGAAAATCCGATATGAGATAGGGGGAGCCGTTATGATAGATATTAAGAATTTAAAAAAATCCTTCGGGGAAAAGGAAGTCCTCAAAGGAATTACGGAACATATCAATAAGGGTGAGGTAATAGTAATCATCGGACCCTCCGGATGCGGAAAGAGCACATTTTTAAGATGCATCAACCTTCTGGAGGATGTCACGGAGGGAGACATATATGTTGACGATGAGAGACTTACCGATCCGAAGATAGATGTGGACAGGATCAGACAGAAGATGGGAATGGTATTCCAGCATTTCAATCTTTTTCCCCATCTTTCAGTAAAGGGAAATATTACTCTGGCTCCGGTACTGCTCAAAAAGATGACAAAAAGCGAGGCGGATGCCAGGGCTATGGAGCTTCTCAGGATAGTAGGGCTTGAGGATAAGGCGGATGCCTATCCCGCGGCACTTTCGGGAGGTCAGAAGCAAAGAGTCGCGATCGCAAGAGCGCTTGCCATGGATCCGGAGATAATGCTTTTTGACGAACCGACCTCTGCGCTTGATCCCGAGATGGTTGGAGAAGTTCTGGATGTTATGAAGGATCTTGCAAAAAAGGGCATGACCATGGTTATAGTGACTCATGAGATGGGATTTGCAAGAGAGGTAGGAACAAGGGCGCTTTTTATGGACGAGGGAATCATCATGGAAAGCGGAACTCCCGAAGAAGTGTTCGGAAATCCGAAGTGTGAGAGGGCAAAGAGCTTTCTCAGCAAGGTGTTGTAAATATAGTTTTGAATAATCCGGCCTAAAGAAGGACGGAAAAATACAGGAGGAATTAAAATGATAAAGAAAGTGGTTGCCTTAATGCTCGCAGCTGTTTGTGCGGCAGGTGTGCTTGCCGGATGCGGAAAGAAGGAGGAAGCCGGCGGAATCAAGTTCGGTACAAATGCGGAGTTCCCGCCGTTTGAATTCATCGGAAGCGACGGAATCATCGGAGAATACGACGGTATCGATATCGCTATTGCCCAGAAGATCGGTGAAGAGGTAGGAATGGAAGTTTCTATGGAGAACATGGAGTTTGATTCACTTCTCGTTGCCCTTCAGAATAAGCAGGTTGACGCTGTTATTGCTGCTATGACGGTAACGGACGAGAGAAAGGAATCAGTAAACTTCTCTACACCTTATTATCAGGCAACTCAGGTAATGATCGTTCCGGAAGATTCGGATATCACATGTGCTGCGGATATGGAAGGAAAGAACATCGCAGTTGTACAGGGATTCACAGGCGATACATGTGTTCAGGATCTCGGCTTTGACAGAACAGCTTTCAAGAAGGGAACAGAGTGCATTATGGAGCTTGTTAACGGAAAGTGCGATGTAGTGGTAATTGATTCAGCTACAGCCGAGAAATATGTATCAGACAACGAAGGCCTCAAGATCGTGGAAGATCCGAGCGTTTTCGAGGGCGAAGAGTACGCTATTGCCGTAAACAAGGAAAATACAGAGCTTCTTGAGACGATCAACAAGGCGATCGAAAAGATGCTTGAAGACGGCACGATCTCATCTATCGCGGCTGAGTATACAGAGGCTGAGTAAGGTATTGCGCGTTGATCGAATCAGGTATTATCCGATTGACAAACTAATTTCGTTAAGCTAATATTACTAGGTATGATGAACAGGCAAAGGAGTCTGTGGGAACGGTCCCACTGACTCCTTTTTTCATGCAAAAAATTAATTTCGTATTATTTGATGAGGAAATCGACCGAAAGGCCGGAGGAGGGTGAGATGACTAAATATATTTTTGTGACTGGCGGAGTTGTGTCGGGACTCGGAAAGGGAATAACGGCGGCATCGCTCGGAAGGCTTCTCAAATCGAGGGGGCTCAAGGTTGCCGCTCAGAAGCTGGATCCTTATATCAATGTGGATCCGGGGACGATGAGCCCTTACCAGCACGGTGAGGTATATGTTACCGAGGATGGTGCGGAGACAGATCTTGACCTCGGGCACTATGAAAGATTTATAGATGAAGATCTGAATAAGTACTCAAATCTCACCACGGGAAAAGTATATTGGAATGTTCTTAATAAAGAGCGGAGGGGAGAGTATCTGGGATCTACCGTCCAGGTGATTCCCCATATCACAAATGAGATCAAGGATTTTGTGTACAGAGTCGGAAAGCATTCGGATGCGGATGTGGTAATAACCGAGATCGGCGGAACCATAGGAGATATCGAGAGCCAGCCGTTCATCGAAGCGATCAGGCAGATCTCCCTCGAAGTCGGAAGAGAAAACAGCCTGTTTATCCATGTAACACTGGTTCCTTTCCTCAGCGGATCCGATGAGCATAAGTCGAAGCCTACCCAGCACTCCGTAAAAGAACTGCAGGGAATGGGAGTGAAGCCTGACATTATCGTTCTTCGGTGCGACAGACCTCTCGAGGATTCGATTTTCAGAAAGATCGCCATGTTCTGCAATGTAAAACAGGACTGTGTAATAGAAAACAGGACGCTCCCGTGCCTTTATGAGGCACCGCTGATGCTGGAGAAGGCGGATTTTTCGGGGATAGTGTGCCGTGAACTGAACATTGAAACCAAGGAGCCCGACCTTTCGGAATGGAAGGATATGGTGGACAGGATAAAGAACAGAGCACACACGGTGCGTATAGGTCTGGTTGGAAAATATACCCAGCTTCATGACGCGTATCTCTCGGTTGCAGAAGCGCTTCGCCATGCCGGATATTTTTACAGGACGGATGTCATTATTGAGTGGATCGATTCCGAGGAGATAAGCAAAGAAAATATTGAGGAAAAACTCTCGGGAATAGACGGAATAATAGTACCTGGAGGCTTCGGCGACAGGGGAATTGAGGGAATGATCCTTGCCGCGGGATATGCAAGAGAGCATGATATTCCGTATTTCGGAATCTGCCTGGGAATGCAGATCGCGGTTATTGAGTATGCGAGAAATGTGGCGGGCATACCGGATGCTCATTCCGGAGAGTTCAATGAGATATGCAGGCATAAGGTTATCGACTTTATGCCGGGACAGAACAACGAAATAGACAAGGGCGGCACTCTGAGACTGGGCTCGTACCCATGTATTATTAATCCGGGAACGACGATGGAGAGATGTTACGGAACCGACAGCATAAATGAGAGACACAGACACAGATATGAGTTCAATAATGATTACAGGGAAGTTCTTGAAAAAGCGGGTCTTTGCCTGAGCGGAAAGTCCCCCGACGGAAGACTTGTGGAGACTGTTGAGCTTTCCGACAGGGATTTCTTTGTTGGAGTTCAGTACCATCCGGAATTTAAGAGCAGACCAAATAAGCCTCATCCGCTGTTTAAAGGCTTCATAGGCGCGGCATTAAAAAAGAGACCCGGAGGAGAGGAATGATAAAAAAGAAGGATCGGAAAATCGTTCTGGAGGACGGAACGGAAATATTCGGATACGGTTTCGGAAGTACCCGGGAGAAATATCTTGAATTGGTATTTAACACCTCTGTGGTCGGGTATCAGGAGCTTGTATCCGACCCTTCATATGCGGGGCAGGCTGTGGTTATGACATACCCTCTTATAGGAAATTACGGTATGGCCGATGATGACTATGAGACGGAGATTCCGAGTATAGGAGCGCTCGTTGTAAGGCAGTATAATGACGTACCGTCCAATTTCAGAAGTGTGGCCTCTCTGGGCGAGGTGATGAAAAAATATGACATTGCCGGGATATCGGGGGTGGACACGAGAGCACTGGCAAGATATATAAGAAATTTCGGGAGCTGCAAGGCGATGATTACAGCTGCCGGGACATCTGTAGAGTACTGCATTGAAAGAATGAAGACGGATGAGCTGCCCCGGGATTATGTCGCACGGGTGAGCCGCCGGAGCCCGGAGGTGTTCAGAGCCGAAACCGAAAAGTATCATGTGGCAGCGTATGACTGCGGAATAAAACAAAATATCATAAGATCACTCAACCTGAAGGGATGTACAGTGACTGTTCTTCCCTGGAATACTCCTGCATCTGAGGTTGAAAAGCTGAATCCCGACGGTATTTTTTTGTCCAACGGCCCCGGAGATCCCGAGGATGTGGGATGTCTTATAGATAATGTGAGAAAACTGAAGGGAAAATTTCCGATGTTCGGCATATGTCTGGGACATCAGATAATAAGTCTTGCATTCGGGGCAAAGACATATAAGCTGAAATTCGGGCACAGGGGAGGAAATCATCCCGTAAAGAATATTTTGACTGACAAGATAGAGATAACATCTCAGAATCATTCTTACGCCGTAGATAAAAAGAGCCTTGAGGGGACAGGACTTAAAATTTCTCATTTCAATATTCTGGACAATACGATCGAGGGTGTCTACAGCGATGAGCTCAGAACTTTCGGAGTTCAGTATCATCCGGAAAGTGCTCCCGGTCCTCAGGACAGTGGATATCTTTTTGACGACTTCACCTTACTTATGGATGGGAATAACCTTTCGGATATCCTTGGCAGGGAGGTGAAATAGTATGCCGAAGAGAACAGATCTGCGTAAAATTCTTGTGATCGGTTCAGGACCGATCGTAATAGGGCAGGCAGCAGAGTTTGATTATGCAGGAACCCAGGCTTGTCTTGCTCTTCGCGATGAGGGGTATGAAGTCATATTGTGCAACTCGAATCCCGCCACTATTATGACAGATACCATGATAGCAGATAAGGTATATATGGAGCCCCTTACGCTTGAGTTTATCGCAAAGATAATAAGATATGAAAGGCCGGATGCGATCCTCCCGGGAATCGGCGGTCAGACCGGGCTTAATCTGGCTATGCAGCTGGAGAAAAAAGGCGTTCTCTCCGAGTGCGGTGTCGAGCTTCTGGGTACGAAGAGCAGGAGCATTGAGATGGCCGAAGACAGGGAACTGTTTAAGGAGCTGTGCGAAAGCATCGGAGAGCCTGTTCTTCCGTCCATGATCGCCAACACGGAAAAGGAAGCGATGGATGCCGCGGAAAAGATTGGCTATCCGGTGGTTATAAGGCCGGCCTTCACATTGGGAGGTACCGGAGGCGGATTTGCGGACGATCCGGAAGAACTGGGAAATATGATAAGAAATGCGCTCGAACTCTCCCCGGTTCACCAGGTGCTTGTGGAAAAGAGCGTAAAGGGATATAAAGAAATAGAATATGAAGTGATAAGGGACTCAAATGATACTGCGATCGCGGTGTGCAATATGGAGAATTTTGATCCCGTGGGGGTACATACCGGGGATTCGATAGTGGTTTGTCCGTCGCAGACTCTGACGAATAAGGAATACCATATGCTCAGAGACAGTGCGCTTAAAATAATCCGCGCGCTGAAGATAGAGGGAGGCTGTAATTGCCAGTTCGCCCTTGATCCGAAATCTTTTGATTATTATGTAATAGAAGTCAATCCCAGAGTTTCCAGATCTTCGGCTCTTGCATCAAAGGCCAGCGGATATCCCATTGCCAGAGTTTCGGCAAAAATCGGAATCGGTATGAGACTGGAGGAGATAATGCTGGCGAACACTCCGGCATCATTTGAACCGGCGCTTGATTATGTTGTCACCAAGATCCCCAGATTCCCGTTTGATAAATTTGCTGATGCGGATAATTCTTTGGGGACACAGATGAAGGCGACCGGAGAAATCATGAGCGTCGGAAGAACGATGGAGGAAAGCCTGCTCAAAGGAATGCGTTCTCTTGAGGTGAGCGTGTATCATCTGCATTCATGCAAATTTGACGATTTTTCAGCGGATGAGCTTTTTGAATATATTTCAAGACCCTCCGATGACCGCATATTTGCGATATCAGAAATTTTCAGAAGATGCATAAGCCCGGATGGAGCTGACAGCGGAAAGGGCGGGGCAGAAATCCGGAAGGCTGCCGAAAAAATTTTGGATCTTACGGGAATAGATAAATGGTTTTTGAGAAAGATCGCTTCTATTGCAAAAAAGGAAGCGGAGATCAGAAATTCACCCCATACTCCAGAGGAGCTTTACGAGGCGAAAAGGGAAGGCTTCTCTGACAAAGAAATCGGAAATCTTTGGAACATGGAGGAGACCGAAGTATTTTCCATGAGAAAAGAATTCGGAATATTCCCGGTGTACAAGATGATAGATACCTGTGCATCGGAGTTTAAAAGCTATGTTCCGTATTTTTATTCCACATACGAGGATGAGAATGAGTCTGTTGTATCGGAAAAGAAAAAGATCATAGTTCTGGGATCCGGGCCTATTAGGATAGGACAGGGTGTTGAGTTCGATTATTCGACAGTTCATGCCGTAAAGACTATCAGGGAGGCCGGATTCGAGGCAATTATCGTAAATAACAATCCCGAGACCGTATCAACGGATTACACATGCTCGGATAAGCTTTATTTCGAACCCCTCTGCGCAGAGGATGTAATGAATATCGTCGAGCTGGAAAAGCCGGAGGGAGTGATCGTCACCCTGGGAGGTCAGACGGCCATCAACCTTGCGGAGCCTCTTGCGAAAAGAGGAGTGAAGCTCATCGGAACCGACTGTGAAGCGATAGCAAGGGCTGAGGACAGAGATCTTTTTGAGAAGCTGATGGAGGAACTGAATATCCCCCAGTCGAAGGGATGTGCGGTGACAGATATCGATGCGGGTCTTGAGGCGGCCGAAAGCATAGGGTATCCGGTTCTTGTCCGCCCCAGCTTTGTACTGGGCGGAAGAGCCATGAGGATCGTGGCAAAGGAGAGCGAGCTTGCACATTATCTGAAAACAGCGGTGGAGATCGATGAGGACAAGCCTGTGCTGGTGGATAAATATATCAGGGGAAAGGAAGTTGAGATCGATGGAATATGCGACGGGAAAGATGTATTTATTCCCGGAATTATGGAGCTGATAGAGCGGACCGGCATTCATTCGGGAGATTCGATGAGTGTATATCCGTGTTTCAGTATCTCTAATAAGGTTAAGGGAAAAATACTTGACTATTCCAGAAGACTCGGACTTGCAATAGGAATAATCGGATTATTTAATATCCAGTTTATCGTTGACCGGAACGATGAGGTTTACATAATTGAGGTAAACCCGAGATCCTCAAGAACGGTACCTTTCCTGTCAAAGGCGACGGGATATTCTCTGGCGGACATTGCCACCGGGGTAATGCTGGGAAAGAGCCTTAAGGAACAGGGAATATTTGATATTTATCCGGAGGAGAAAAAGCGTTATTATGTAAAAGCGCCGGTATTTTCTTTCAGCAAGCTTGCGGGAATGGATGCATACCTTTCTCCGGAAATGAAATCCACCGGCGAAGCGATCGGGTACGACAAGGAGCTTTCCAGAGCTTTGCTGAAGGCGCTGGAGGCTTCGGGAACAAGGATCAGAAACTACGGGACCGTGCTTGTTACCCTTGCCGACGAGGATAAAAAAGAGGCTGTTCCGCTTATCAAAAGGTTCTACGATCTTGGATTCAACATTGAGGGAACAACCCTGACGGCGAGTGTCTTAAAGGAAAACGGAATAAGGACAAGGGCCATGAAGAAACCAAGCGAGGGAAGCGACGAGGTAATAAGATCGATCAGCGCCGGGTACGTAACTTATGTGATAAACACCAGAGCTATTCTTTCGGGAGTCCATTACGAGGATGGAGCGGAGATCAGAAAGGCAGCGGTGCGAAACGGCGTTACGATGTTTACCTCACTTGATACCGTAAGGGTTCTGCTTGACGTCCTTGAGGAGATGACAGTGGGAATCTCAACTATAGATGCCGAATAAAGCATTCGTTACCGATGAAGGAACCGATATATCAGAATAAGAAAAAAAGAATTTTTTCAGCAGGAGAATAAAAATGAAGCCAAACACAAATTACAAAAACCTTAAAGATTCATACCTTTTTTTCAATATTGCCCAGAAAGTGAAGGCTTATACGGAGGCAAATCCCGACAAGCACATTTATCGCATGGGAATAGGTGACGTATCACTCCCGTTATGCGACGAGGTTATCAAAGCGCTCCACAAGGCGGTGGACGATCAGGCGTCATCCGATACCTTCCACGGCTATATGCCCGAGTGCGGGGATGAGCATTTGAGGAGCACTATCGCCGGCTATTACAGAAAGAGGGGAACAGAGATTGCGGATGACGAAGTATTTGTTTCCAGCGGAGCAAGCGATGAGCTGGGTGATATTCTCGATCTTTTTGACAAGAGCAACACGGGAATGATCATCGAACCGGCTTATCCGGCATATGTTGACGCGAGCGTAATAGCCGGACGCGAGATCATTCACGTTGAGTCTTCCGCGGAGAACGGCTTTGTTCCGTCGCCGGTTGAAGGCGCAGATGCGGGACTTATATATATATGTTCGCCGAACAACCCGACCGGAGCGGTATTTACACGCAGCCAGCTTAAGGAATGGGTCGACTATGCAAATGCCAATGATGCGGTGATTCTTTTTGACGCTGCTTACGAGGCATTTATCGAGGATGATGATCTGCCCCACAGCATTTTTGAGATTGACGGCGCAAAGAAATGCGCGATCGAGATTTGTTCTCTTTCAAAGACGGCCGGATTTACCGGAACAAGATGCGGATATACCGTGATCCCCAAGGCTCTGGAGAGGGAGGGAATGAACCTCAACGCCATGTGGGTAAGAAACCGCACAACAAAGACAAACGGCGTTTCCTATATAATCCAGAAGGGCGCAGAGGCGGTATTTACCGAGGAGGGACACAGACAGATCATGGAGAATATTGCGGTATATAAGAATAACGCAAAGATGCTCATGAAAGCCCTGGATGAGCTCGGAATCTGGTATTGCGGAGGCAAAAACGCACCTTATATCTGGATGAAGTGCCCGAACAATATGGGAAGCTGGGAATTCTTCGACTACCTTTTGAATGAAGTGCAGATCGTCGGAACGCCGGGAGAGGGCTTCGGCAAATGCGGAAACGGATTTTTCAGATTCTCATGCTTCGGAAATCCGGATGATACGATGGAAGCGGCAAGGAGGCTGGCAGAGCTCCTGAAATAATATTTTATATAATATATTTATAAACCGTCTTTTAGATATTATTAAGAGTGAATTCAATTATTATTCACAAAGTAATGATATACATAGTATTAGTTACATAAATAACAAAACTGTGTTGCGACGGGAGATCATTATATGAATATTATTCAGCTTCTGTCACCGAAGGGGACTGTGGCTTATCTTATTGATGAGCTTAGCATCCCGGATGCTCTCGAATCCATGAGAGAATGCGGCTTTACGGCTATTCCGGTGATAACGAAAGAAGGAAGATATGCAGGTGTTATAAGAGAAGGCGATTTTTTGTGGGCCTGGCTGGACGGAAGTATGAAGGATGAAAAAGGCAGATACAGAAAGGTAAGGGATCTGCTGAAGCCCGAGAGAGACCGGGCAGCCGACATAAATACCGATCCGGGAGATGTGTTTCGAATGGCGCTGGATCAGAACTTTGTACCTATAGTTGACGACAGAAATATGTTTATCGGAATCGTTACCAGAAAAAAGGTGATCAATCATCTCTTATCAAAGCTTATGGAAATGTAGATTTAAAACCGTCCGTTGTACAGATTACTGTACAGCGGACTTTGTTTTTTTGAAAAAACAGATTTACGGCGGAACATATTCAAGTTATTATTATCAATATCATATAAATTCAGAGGTTGCTTTCGAAATGGATGAAATTAAAAAACTTTCGCCGGATGACGAAGTGCTGATGTATGCCATGAGAGATGTCTCAAGAACCAGCAGCCTGTCGCTCGTTATCATAATGATATTCGAACTCATTCTGTTGGCAATATGGGTGGCTTCCTCACTTATGGACAGCGGCTCCATAAATATCGGGTACATGGCATGTTATGGGGGATTGTTTCTGGTTTCGCTGGTTTCACTCCTTCTCATGATCAGATTAAGAAGCGATATCAGAAAAAACTTCAGGGTCATCTATTATATTCAGAATATATATGCCCTTCTTATATTTATCTGGGCGCTGGCAATTACGGAGTTGGATGCCGTTACAAGAGATTCTTTTAGCATAATCGTGTACATGACTATTATGACGATAGTGCCGGTAATCTGCTATATGAATTCGAACTTCTGGGGATTCTTGTATGTTATTTCCGGAGTATTCATGATAGTACTCGCATATTTTTTTGAGCCCGGATTCACCGCGTTTGCGATCAACTTCTCGGTTCTTATCATAATCTCCATGGTGGCTCAGGCCACATTATACAAAATAAGGAAAGATTATTATCAGAGGGAGTTCCGCTTGAGACAGATTTCGGAAAAGGAAAGCCTTTCCGCCAGAGTGGATGCTCTCACCGGGCTGAAGAACAGAAGGGAATATCTTGAGACGGCCGAGAAATACTACGGTACGAAAAAAAATCCGGATGAAAATCTTGCAGTTGCTTTTTTTGACCTGAACGGCTTAAAAAAGATCAATGATTCCTACGGACATGATGCCGGGGATGAGTTCATTATCGCTGCGGCATCAATGATAAAGGACGCTTACGGCAGCTATGGAACGATTTTCAGAATGGGCGGAGACGAGTTCGAGGCCATATTGAATATTTCAGAAGAACAATACAGGGAGGCTACCGAAAAGCTGTCCGCGGATGCGGCTAAGTGGCGCGGGAGAAACGGTAATTCCATGTCCTTTGCCGCAGGGTGGTGCTTCCTAAAGGATGATCCGGATATGTCCTTTGAGCAGATGGAAAAGGCTGCGGATATAGCCATGTATGAGAATAAAAGACGGCGGTAAAAATGATCCTTACGGGCCGGTGACTGCTTGCTTACAGGTGCTCTCCGAAAATTGCGGAGGGCATTTTTTTGCTCTCCGGGACTTTGGTCATTGTTTGACATTTTTTAAAATCGACAATTGTTTCTATTGACAATTCAATATATTGATTTGTATAATAACAATTGCCACAAGATATTGTGGTTGAGAGAGAACATTATTGGGGAGCTGAAATACCGATATTATCGGCGTTTAAGGGATTTTATTAAATAAGGAGAGCTGAAATGAATGTTATCAAGAGAAACGGATCGGAGGTCGTATTCGACATTACAAAAATCATAGTGGCAGTGGCAAAGGCCAATGACAGTGTTCCTGAGGAGGCGAGAATGACAGCTCTTCAGATCCAGAGGATCGCAGAGAGCGTTGAATTTTCATGTACGAAGATGAACAGATCACCTTCCGTAGAGGAGATTCAGGATCTCGTTGAGTTCCAGATAATGGGACACGGAGCATATGAGGTTGCCAAGAGCTACATTACATACAGATATAACCGCTCATTGGTACGTAAGTCCAATACAACTGACGACAAGATCCTCAGCCTTATAGAGCTCAACAATGAGGAGGCAAAGCAGGAAAATTCAAATAAGAATCCTGTTGTGAATTCTACCCAGCGCGACTATATGGCCGGCGAGGTTTCAAAGGACATCACTGAGAGAATCCTTCTTCCGCAGGATATCGTTGAAGCGCATCAGAACGGAATCATTCATTTCCATGATTCGGATTATTTCGCTCAGCACATGCACAACTGCGATCTGGTAAATCTTGACGACATGCTTCAGAACGGTACGGTCATCACCGGTACGCTTATCGAGCGTCCGCACAGCTTCTCTACGGCATGCAATATTGCGACGCAGATTATTGCTCAGGTAGCTTCAAACCAGTACGGCGGCCAGTCCATCAGCCTTACACATCTGGCACCGTTTGTGGATGTCAGCAGAAAAAAGATCAGAAAGTCAGTTGAGGCGGAGATCGAAAAGATCAATGTCAGTCTCACGGATGAACAGATAGACGAGCTTGTTGAATCAAGACTGCGTGAGGAGGTATGCAAGGGAGTTCAGACGATCCAGTATCAGGTAGTGACACTCCTCACAACAAACGGTCAGGCGCCTTTTATCACAGTGTTCATGTATCTCAATGAGGCCAGAAACGAAAGGGAGAAGGACGATCTGGCTATGATCATCGAGGAGATGCTCAGACAGCGCTACGAGGGTGTTAAAAATGAGAAGGGTGTCTGGGTAACACCGGCATTCCCGAAGCTTATATATGTTCTCGAGGAGGATAATATCACAGAGGATTCCAAGTACTGGTATCTGACGGAGCTTGCAGCCAGGTGTACCGCTCACCGTATGGTTCCGGATTATATCTCCGAGAAAAAAATGCTTGAGCTCAAAGGGGATGTATATGTTTGCATGGGATGCCGCTCATTCCTTACACCGGACAGATTTACGGATGCCGGCGTGGGAAATATTGCGGGAGCGCTGAATTATGAGCCCGGAAAGCACAAATATTACGGCCGTTTCAACCAGGGCGTTGTAACCATCAATCTTCCGGATGTTGCGCTTTCTTCAAACGGAAATATCGAGAAATTCTGGAATATCTTTGATGAGAGACTGGAACTTTGCCACAGGGCGCTCAGATGCCGCCACGAGAGACTTCTCGGAACACCGTCGGATGTTGCTCCTATCCTCTGGCAGCACGGGGCTCTTGCGAGACTGAACAAGGGCGAGACGATCGACAAGCTTCTGTACGGCGGATATTCAACACTTTCACTGGGTTATGCAGGACTGTATGAGTGCGTAAAATATATGACCGGAAAGAGCCATACCGACCCGAGTGCTACTCCGTTTGCTCTTTCTGTAATGCAGAGAATGAACGATAAATGTGCCGAGTGGAAAAAGGCGGAGAATATCGACTATTCGCTTTATGGAACTCCGCTGGAATCAACCACCTATAAGTTTGCAAAATGTCTTCAGAGAAGATTCGGACTTATAGAGGGCATCACCGACAAGGGATATATTACAAACAGTTACCATGTTCATGTAACTGAGAAGATAAATGCTTTCGATAAGCTTAAATTTGAGTCGCAGTTCCAGCCGCTCTCACCGGGAGGAGCAATAAGCTATGTTGAAGTACCTGATATGCAGGATAATCTCGAGGCTGTCCTTGAAGTGATGAAGTACATTTACGAGAATATCATATATGCGGAGCTCAACACAAAGAGCGATTACTGCCAGGTATGCGGATGGGACGGAGAGATCGACATTGTTGAGGAGGACGGAAAGCTTATCTGGAAGTGTCCGAACTGCGGAAACACCGATCAGGACAAGATGAACGTTGCCAGGCGCACCTGCGGATATATCGGAACCCAGTTCTGGAACCAGGGCCGTACCCAGGAGATCAAAGAGAGAGTTCTCCACTTGTAATAAAAAGAGTTCTCGTTTGCAATGAAGGAAAAGAGGTAGAGACTTCCGGTTTCTATCTCTTTTTTAAAGAAAAGGAATGGATGAAAATGGAAAGTTACAGAGAAGCTGCCGACAGGCTTGCGGAATTTATTCAGGCGTCACCGAGCGCATTTCATGTGATAAGAAATGCGGCGGATGCCCTTCAAAAGGAGGGGTTTTCCGAGCTTGATGAGGGCACCTGCTGGGAATTGAAAAGGGGCGGAAAATATTTTGTTATCCGGGGAGACTCCTCCGTTATCGCGATAAAAATTCCCGAAGAAAATCCTTCGGGATTCAATATTATTGCCGCTCACAGCGATTCTCCCTCTTTTAAGGTAAAAGAGAATCCGGAGATGGAAAGGGCGGGACAATATGTAGGTTTGAATGTTGAAGGATACGGCGGAATGCTTTGCGGACCGTGGTTTGACAGACCTTTGTCGGCAGCGGGCCGGGTGGCGGCAAGGGAAGCAGATTCCGTCAGAAGCATTTTGGTTGACATAAATAGGGACCTGCTCATGCTGCCCAGTCTTGCTGTTCATATGGACAGAAATGCAAATGCTAACGTACCCTGCAAAATCCAGTCGGATATGATTCCGGTTTTCGGAGATGCCGCATCCTCCGGAAGCTTTATGAAGCTGGTGGCGGAGGCTGCGGGTACAGAGCCGGAAAACATCCTCGGCCATGATCTTTATCTGTACTGCCGGACCGCTCCCTGTGTGTGGGGTGCTTCCGAAGAATATTTTTCGGCGCCGCGTCTGGATGATCTGCAGTGCGCATTTTCGGCGCTTAATGCGGTGATCTCCTCCGAAAACAAATCTAAAATTCTGCTGGGGTGCATTTTTGACGGGGAGGAAGCAGGAAGCCGGACTTCGAACGGAGCCGATTCGACTTTTCTTGAGGACACTGTGGCCCGCGTATGTGAAGCTCTGGGAAAGACAGGTTCGCAGAAGCTGGAGCTGATCGCGGGAAGCTATATGCTCTCGGCGGATAACGCTCATGCGGTTCACCCTAACCGGCCTGAAAAGGCGGATCCGGTAAATCGCCCGTCTCTTAACGGGGGCGTTGTGATAAAATTTAATGCAAACCAGAAATATACGACGAATGCGATTTCGGCGGCAATTTTCAGGCAGATATGTGAAAATGCCGGAATTCCGACGCAGGTATATGTAAATAATTCAGATATTCCGGGAGGATCCACCCTCGGAAATATTTCGCTTTCTCATGTGTCTGTGACCTGCTGCGACATCGGATGTCCGCAGCTTGCAATGCATTCCCCGTACGAGACGACCGGAATAAGGGACACGGAGTATATGACGGAAGCCATGAAAGCATTTTTCTCTTCTTCGATAAAGAAAACAGCTTCGGATTCGTACATAATAAAATGAAAGAGCAGGTAAGATATGTATTTCAGTAAAATAAATGATTGTGACATTGCAAACGGCGAGGGCGTGAGAGTGACGCTTTTTGTGTCCGGATGTACAAACCGTTGTGAGCACTGCTTCCAGCCCGAGACCTGGGACTTTGAGTACGGAGAACCGTTTACGGAAAAGACGCAGGAAACACTTATGGAAATGCTGGATAAGTTTTATATAAAGGGTCTGACGCTCCTGGGAGGGGAGCCGATGGAGCCTTCAAACCAGAGGGCGCTGCTGCCGTTTGTAAAGAAAGTAAAGGAGAGATATCCCGAAAAAAATATATGGTGTTTCTCCGGATTTACCTATGAAATGCTCAAAACCGAGGGCAGCCACCCCAGATGTGAATGTACCGATGAATTTATTGAAAATCTGGATGTACTTGTGGACGGAAGATTTGTACAGGAACTGAAAAATCCCGGACTCAGATTCAGGGGATCGTCAAATCAGCGCCTTATAGATGTGAAAAAGACCCTTGAGACCGGCGAAGTGGTTATGCTTCCCGATAAGGACAGGAAGACTGCCAAAGGTTAAATCTTTCTAAAAACTTGTTTACGAACTGTTCATTGTAATATGCATTTTAAGATGCTAAAATAACTCATTATGAGTTTTAAGCATCTTATTTTTTTGCTGAATAAAATATAGAACTGTAATTTGATTTGGAGATAAATAATGGGTTTATTAGAAAAGGTATTTGGTACACACAGTGAACATGAATTAAAGCGAGTCAGACCGATAGTTGCCAAAATAAATTCTCTGAGGCCGCAGATGCAGGCTCTGAGCGATGAACAGCTCAGAGGAAAAACAGCTGAATTCAAAGAGCGCCTCTCAAACGGAGAAACGCTGGATGATCTTCTTGCCGAGGCTTATGCGGTTGTGAGAGAGGCGGCAAAGCGTACTCTCGGATTTGAGCATTTTGATGTTCAGCTTATCGGTGGAATCATTCTTCATCAGGGTCGAATTGCCGAAATGAAGACAGGTGAAGGAAAGACACTTGTATCCACATTGCCTGCATATCTGAATGCCCTTGAGGGAAGGGGTGTTCAGATCGTCACAGTAAATGATTACCTCGCAAAGCGAGATGCCGAGTGGATGGGACAGGTTCACGAATTCCTGGGACTTACCGTCGGCTGCGTTCTTCAGCCTATGAAGGCCGATGAGAGGCGCGAGGCATACAACTGCGATATTACATATATCACAAACAACGAGCTCGGCTTCGATTACTTAAGGGACAATATGGTGATCTATGAGGAACGTCTCGTTCAGAGAGGACTTCACTACTGTATCATCGATGAGGTTGACTCTGTTCTCATAGACGAGGCTCGTACACCGCTTATTATTTCGGGTTCAAGCGGAAAATCCACAAAGATCTATGAGGTGTGCGATATGCTTGCACGCCAGCTTCAAAAGGGTGAGGCGTCCGGCGAGATGACAAAGATGACAGCCATCATGGGTGAGGAGATCACCGAGACCGGCGATTTCATCGTCAACGAGAAGGATAAGATCGTTACGCTTACCGAGCAGGGCGTAAAAAAGGTTGAAAATTTCTTCCATATAGAGAATTTGTCGGATCCCGAAAATCTCGAGATCCAGCACAATGTCAATCTTGCGCTGAGAGCCCATAATCTCATGTTCAGGGACCAGGATTATGTTGTAAAGGATGACGAGGTTCTGATAGTTGACGACTTTACGGGCCGTATTATGCCGGGAAGACGTTATTCCGACGGACTTCACCAGGCGATTGAGGCAAAGGAGCATGTTGCGGTAAAGAGAGAGAGCAAGACTCTTGCAACCATAACCTTCCAGAATTTCTTTAATAAGTATGATAAGAAGGCGGGAATGACAGGTACAGCCCTCACGGAGGAGCAGGAATTCCGTGATATCTACGGAATGGATGTTATTTCTATCCCCACAAATGTTCCCGTACAGAGAAAGGACCTGAACGACGCCGTATTTAAGACACAGAGGGAAAAATTTGCAGCGGTAGTTGCGGCTGTAAAGGAGGCTCACGAAAAACAGCAGCCGGTTCTTGTCGGCACTATAACCATCGACGTATCGGAGCATCTCAGCAAGCTGCTCACCAGAGCGGGCATTCCCCACAATGTACTTAACGCCAAATTCCATGAGCGTGAAGCCGAGATCGTAGCATTGGCCGGACAGGCAGGTGCCGTTACTATTGCGACAAACATGGCCGGACGAGGAACCGACATAAAGCTTGACGATGTGTCAAGAGCTGCCGGAGGTCTGAAGATAATAGGTACGGAGCGCCATGAGTCAAGACGTATAGACAATCAGCTGAGAGGCCGTGCGGGTCGTCAGGGAGATCCGGGTGAATCAAGATTCTATATTTCCCTTGAAGATGATCTTATGAGACTTTTCGGCTCGGAGAGACTTATTCAGGTATTTGAGACTCTTCGTGTGCCGGAGGGCGAGCAGATAGAGCACAAGATGCTTTCTTCGGCAATCGAGAAGGCTCAGCAGAAGATAGAGTCCAACAACTTCGGTATCCGTAAGAATCTTCTTGAGTATGACCGCGTAAACAATGATCAGAGAGAGGTTATCTACACGGAAAGAAGACGGGTTCTTGCCGGAGAGAATATGAGAGACTTTATTTTCCGCATGATTTCCGATGTGATTGAGCGGAAAGTGGATATTTGCATAAATGACGACATGGATCAGTCGGAATGGAACCTCACCGAGCTCAATCAGCTCCTGCTTCCTATCATTCCGCTTAAACCGATCACAGAGGAGACTGTGAAGGGGCTTAAGGTAAGAGAACTCAAACAGGAGCTGAAGGAGGAGGCAAGCAGGCTTTACGCCGCAAAAGAGGCCGAATTCCCGGAAGAGGAAAAAATAAGAGAGCTGGAGAGAGTAGTTCTCCTTAAGGTAATAGATGCCAGATGGATGAACCATATCGACGATATGGAACAGCTGAGACAGGGCATCGGTCTTATGGCATACGGCAATCAGGATCCGAAGGTTGAATACAAGATAGTCGGATACCAGATGTTTGAGGAGCTTTCACAGGCGATTCAGGAGGAGACCCTGAAGCTCATGTACCATGTGAGGATCGAACAGAAGGTTGAGAGGCAGGAAGTTGCTCAGGTTACCGGCACGAACAAAGACGATTCATCCATGAGCAAGACAGTTACCAGAAAAGAAAAGAAGGTGTATCCAAATGACCCGTGCCCGTGCGGAAGCGGAAAGAAATATAAAAACTGCTGCGGAAGAAATGCATGACAGAAGGGTCTTGATTCTTTTCAGCACAAGGACAGGGACGACCGAAAAGGCGGCGATGCTGCTGGCACAATATTTTAAAGATGCCGATGTAAGGAACATCAAAAACGGAAGGGTGACGCCCGAAAGATATGATATTGTGATAGTGGGAAGCTATGTCAGAAACGGAATGGTGGATCCGGATGTGCGCAGCTGGCTTATTAAAAATGAAAAAGCGTTGTACCGGAAGAGTCTCAGTTTTTTCTTTTGCAACGCTTTCATTGAGAGGGCGCCTTCGATAATGACCGAAAATTTTCCGGAAGCGTTTATTGAGGAATGTGTGTGCATAGATTCCTTCGGAGGAGAGATAAATACCGGTAAGCTTAATTTTCTGGAAAAGCTTCAATTGAATTCCGTAATGCGAAAACGGAAGGGAAGATCAAGGCAGATGATTCCCTGCCTGATGACAGACAGGATAGAAGTGTTTGCAAATACCGTGAAATCCGAGGCATGAAAGTATGGTTCCGCCCGAAAAGCATGAGACCGGCACCTGAAAATACAGAAAGGTCTGAGGCTGAATGAAAGCCTGAAACAGTTAAGAATCGAATTCACTGTGTAAAAAGAATCCTGCTTTGCAGGATTCTTTTTACGTATGATGAGGCTCAGCCTCCGGAGAGCATCATAGGCTGGATCAGCACTTCATCACCTTCGTTTATCACTGTCTCGGGACTATAACTGAGATTTTCTCCGTTTACGAAAATAAAGCATCCGTCCATCTCGGTATCCTCGATAAACTCATAGGCGATATCTTTTACAGTGACCCCTTCGGGGTATTCTTTTATCTCGGTGCTGTTGGAAAAGGAAACGGGTATTTTAATCTTTTTTACGCCCCAGCTCATATTGATCCTCCTGCTTTTCTAAAAATGATAAAATTTTTTATTGAAATGCAAATATTTCTGTGATAGCATTAACAAACAAATCAAATGTGTGATTTATTACATTATAAGTCATTAGTCTTCGACAAATCAACAAACGTTTATACTTGGAAACACGGATATTTCATATAATGTTGCATAGAGGGTGAAAAAATGGCGTGTTTTGTCGATGATTACAGAGTTGTAAACGTTAAAGTTCAGGAAAATGACAATTTAATATTAGAGGCAGTCTTTGACTGCAGAGGAAAAGCCTTATCGCTGGTAAGTACGCCGTACGATGAGGAGGTCTTTTTGTGTGCAAAAAAACTGGCTGAGGAAAATACCGGAGTATCGGGGACCTTTGAGGAGGAGATCCTGTGCGGCGAAAGAAAACTCAGGGCGGTCTGCGAAAGATATATCAACTTTACGCTGGGAGACCTTATCGGAATTCAGGCCGAAAGATATTCCGACAGAGTGATGATATCGGACGTGCTCGGAAAAACAACCGTTACATACGCACAGGCCGGAGATATGGCGCGTTCACTTGCAAAAGCCCTTATTAACAGGGGAATAAAGAGAGGCGAACATGTTGCGATCATTATGAATAACTGCTGGGAGCAGATAATTTCGAAATTTGCGGTTGCCATGGCAGGCGCGGTTGTGGACAATGTGAGCTATCATGAGAAAAAATCCGGGCTTGAGAGCCAGATGAGAGATGATAACATTGTCTGTGCGATCATCAAACAGGGTATTCCGAATAAAGAACACATGGACCTATTCTATCAGATAGACCCGCAGCTGCTGTATCAAAAAGCTGATGAGCTGACAACAGAGAAACTTCCGGATCTGAGATTTCTGATTGTGACTGATAAGACACATCCAAGAGCCGCAACATTAAAATTTACAGACCTGATCAATGAAGGTACCTCGCTCCCGGACGATTTGCTGAAAGAAAGACGGAAAGAAATCAAGTGTCATGACTATGCATCGATCATTCACACATCAGGATCGACAGGAAAGCCGAAATCAGTGCTTTTGAAGCATTATCAGCTCATTGAAAATGCTGTAAGCCATGTCGAGAAAATGCAGATGACCGAAAATGATATCCTTTGCATGACACCGCCGATGTTCCATGCATTCGGTGCGGTAGGCTCGATGCTGACGACTATTGTGGCCGGCGGACGCGTAGTCTGCTACGACAGTGCGGGAAGCGTTCCGCTTATCGATGTTCTGAGAAATGAAAATATTACGGTACTTTGCTCTGTTCCTATTATCTATGTGAGACTGCTCGACACGATAAGAAGCAAAAATATTTCCATGAAGGAAAGCTCACTGAGACTGTGCGTGACGGCAGGAGCGCCGTGTCCGCCGGTTCTTGTGGAGGATATATGCAGGGAGCTGGGAGTTGACAGTGTCGTGGGCATGTACGGAATGACAGAGACAAGCCCGGGACTTTCCAGCCATACACCGGGAGATTCCGTGGATGTCATCTGCAACACCGTGGGGAAATTCTGGCCCGGAGTTGAGTACAAGATAACAAATCCGGAGGACGGCCTTCCTATGCCCGAAGGGGAAGCCGGGGAGATATGCGTTCGCGGATATATGGTTATGGACGGATATTACAAGAATCCCGATGAGACCGCAAAGATCATAGATCCCGAGGGATGGGTTCACACAGGAGATCTGGGATTTGTGAGAGAGGACGGAAATCTTGTCCTCAAGGGTAGGATAAAAGACCTGATAATAAGAGGCGGTGAGAATATCAGCCCCATGGAGGTTGAATCCTGCATTAAGAGGCATGATGCGATAGATAATGTCGCTGTTGTCGGAGCACCTGATCCTGAATTCGGCGAAAAGGTATGCGCCTATATCGTCCTCAAGGAGGGAATGAAGGTCTCTTCCGATGAGCTGAAAAAATGGTGCAGGGGAAAGATCGCGACTATCAAAATTCCTCAGGTAATAGAGATCATTGATGAATTCCCGGCTCTTCCGTCCGGAAAGGTCGATAAAAAGACTCTGAAGAAAATGGCGGAGAATATCTGAGACGGGAAACAGGCAGGATTATGGAAGATAAGAGATTAGTAAAAAAAATCAGGCCATGGCAATACCGGATCATAAAACCGCTCTTTCAGAAGTATGAGTGGGCGAAAAAATATACCTCTAAGCTGCTGATAAAATGTGAGAAGGGTGAGATGTATTCCTACACAATGAGACAGCTTTTCAGCGAGTTGTATGATATCAGGGTAGGCTTCGGTTCGTACGGATGGTGGTGGTCCGGATTTCGCCCGAATTGTGTAATAGGGGCTTATTGCACTATCGGTAAGGGAATAAAGAGATTCTCCCGGGACAGAAATATGAAAAAATTTTCCACCCATTCGTTTTTCCAGAGAGAAAAATACGGATTTTTTCCCGAAGATGTGACAAACCATACGCTTCATATGGGAAATGATGTATCTGTCGGAAGCAATGTCCTTATTACTGCCGGCTGTGAAAACATTGGTGACGGTGCCATGATAGAGACCGGGTCCGTGGTTACCCACGACATTCCGGCATATGCCATTGCCCAGGGAAATCCTGCCGTGATCGTAGGTTACAGATTCTGCGAAGAGGACAGAAAAAAGCTGATGGAATCAAGGTGGTACGAGCTTTCACCGGAGGAACTTTCTAAGATAAAGGAAACAGGTGATGATGTCGATGCTTTTGTCTCAGCGGTCGGGAAGATCAGAAGGAGCAGGTCATGAAATCTGAAATTGAAAGGATATACCGTGAAAAGGTTATGTCCGCGGACGATGCGGCAAAGATCATAAAGAGCGGAGACAAAATTTTTCTGGGATGCGGAGCGAGCACACCACTGACCATAGGAGAAGCTATAGGGCGCCGGGACGGCGAGCTGGAGGATGTTTTGATTGTGTCAGCATTCCTGCGGGAACCCATGAAAATTGTGAACGGAACGGGAAGTTCGTTTCTGAATCACACATACTTCATGGGAGTCCAGGAGAGAGTCATGAACAGAGCCGGGCTCGGAGATTATACGAGCATGCATCTGAGTGAGTCGGATCTTTATTTTTCGAAGATCGTGAAGCCTAATATTGCGGTTTTTGACGTCACTCCTCCGGATGAGGAAGGCAATATGAACCTGGGAGCTGCGGGAATATGCCTGGGCAAGCATGCTATTGCCAATGCGGATACAATTATCTGTCAGGTGAATAAAAACGAGCCGTGGATATTCGGGACCGACAATGTGATAAATGTAAAAGATGTGGATATTATCGTGGAATCGGACAGGGAGCTTTCTGTTTACCCGCCGCTTGAGGAAAACGAGGAGACTGCATCCGTTGCCGAATATATACTCGATATGATCCCGGACGGCTCAACTGTTCAGTTCGGAATCGGAGGGGTGAGCAATGCCGTCGGACTTGGCCTCAAAAAGAAAAATGATCTTGGAGGCTACACGGAGCTGATGACGGATACTATGATGGAGCTCATGGAACTGGGAGTGGTTAACAACCGGTATAATACATATCTTTCGGGAAAAACCGCGGCTGCATTCGCACTGGGAACCGAAAAGCTCTATAAATATCTCGACCACAACGAGAAAATCTGTTTTATGCCTTTTACCGAGATCAATAATCCTGTGAATGTTGCAAAAAATGATAACATGATATCCATCAATACGGCTCTGCAGGTGGATCTTTTCGGGCAGGTGAATGCAGACAACAAGTCCGGGGATCAGTTTTCGGCAACCGGAGGACAGCTGGATTTTGTGAGAGGAGCCCAGATGTCGAAAAACGGAAAATCCTTCATTGCCATGACATCTCACTATGTCCATAAGGGTAAAGTCGGCAGCAGGATCGTTGCAAAGCTGCCCGAAGGAACGGCGGTGACAACTCCGAGATCCGATGTTCAGTATCTTGTGACCGAATACGGATGTGTTAATCTCAAAGAGCTTTCCATGCGTGACCGGGTCAGAGCCATAATAGAACTTGCCGCTCCCGAGTACAGGGATGAGCTTCGGGAAAGCGCAAGAGAAATGAAAATGTACCGGTAAAAACGTTGTCCGGGAATCAAAAATAAAGCAAAATATAGGGGTACGGATGCTGGTTTTTTCAGGCGTCCGTACTTTTTTAAATTTAAAACAAAACAATTGTTTG